>NZ_JANZKV010000105.1:0-37126 GCF_025060895.1 Stieleria sedimenti
AAGCCTGGACACCAACACGGATGCCCGTGCCATTCTAGATCTGGACGAAACGTTAGGGCAACGATGACACGGCGCGGTATTTGCAGCCGGTATCTTGTTCAGGTCAAACGACGCGGTTTCAAGGTGAGGAGCGGCGAGATGATTGGCACAAAATCGACGTCCGGCGGGAGGATTGCTGACCCAGGTCGTTGGCCGGCTCGGTGGTGGCACACCGCAAAAGCACGTGTGGTGTGCGATTTATGCCCACGTCATTGCGCGCTCAAGGAGGGTGACCACGGATTCTGCTTCGTCCGGCAAAATTCTGGCGGACGCATGGTGCTCAACACGTACGGACGGAGCACCGGATTTTGCATCGATCCGGTCGAAAAAAAGCCGCTCCACCACTTTTATCCCGGTACAAGCGTGCTCTCATTCGGGACGGCCGGATGCAACATGGGCTGCAAGTTCTGTCAGGCCTGGGAGATCACCAAGTCCAAGAACGTGCTCGATCGTCTGAGCCAAACTGCGACTCCCGAAATGATCGCGGAAGCCGCCGTTCAGCTCGGCTGCGACAGTGTCGCCTTTACCTACAACGATCCGGTGATCTGGGCAGAGTACGCGATCGACACCGCACACGCCTGCCACGAGCGCGGCTTGAAAACAATCGCGGTGACGGCAGGATTTCTCTGCCCCGAACCCAGGAAAGCGTTTTTCGACGTGATGGATGCAACCAACGTCGATTTGAAGGGGTTCACCGAGCACTTCTACAGGCACCAGACGCTCTCCCATCTGCAGCCCGTTCTGGAAACGTTGAAATGGATCAAGCACGAGAGTTCCGTGTGGCTCGAGATCACCAATTTGGTCATCCCGGGGGCGAACGACGACCCCGGCGAAATCCGTCAGATGTGCCAGTGGATTCGAGACGAACTCGGCCAGGAGGTACCGCTTCATTTCACCGCGTTCCATCCGGACTATCGCATGCTGGAGACCCCGCGGACTCCCTCGCGAACGTTGGTCGATGCCAGAAAGATCGCGATCGAAGCGGGGCTGCACTATGTGTATGTCGGCAACGTCGATGATCCGAAGCGTCAAAGCACGTATTGTCCGGACTGCAAGACTCGATTGATCGGACGGCGCTGGTATGACATCGACACTTATCAGTTGGATCAGAACCGCTGTCGCATCTGTGGCCACATCATCGCCGGCCACTTCGGTGACAAACCGGGGCACTGGGGAACAAAACGGGTGCCGGTCGATCCGGCGGCGTTGTTGAGATCGCTGGAACCGGAGGCAATCAAATGAGATGATCAAGAAGATCTTGATTAATGAACGCCGCTGCGGCGTCAACGGAACTTGTAGGTCGAATAGTCGGACTCGAATTCTTCGTCCGACAACGCGACATTGAGCTTCAGGTCGCGATAAATGTACTCCTCCTGCAGTACCGGTTGATCACTTCCCTCGCTCGGCCGAACCGTGGCAGCATGCGGAGGTTCCGCGTGAACCACGGCGGAGGTTGAAATCAACAGGATGATCGTGACAGTGGCGCGAACAGTCATGGTGTGTCGTCTCAAGTGAAGAAGTAACCCTCCCGTGTGCGGGAGGGTCGAGCGAAGCGAGGGGAGGGTCGAACGGTGACTCCCCACTTTCACTCCAGTGATCTCCGCCCTGTCCGCATACTCGATGGTGAAAATCCCCCTCTCCCCCGGCCCCTCTCCCCCAAAACTCTGACTCGCCGGGGCTCGCCAGAGTTTTGAAGGAGAGGGGAGCCATCGTGAGAAATGAAGATGCGAATGCCTTCTGAGAGAGCCGAGCATTACCCTATGCGTCGGGTTTTGCCTCGGCCTCCGCGGGAACCGCTTCCTCTTCCTCGTCCTCAGCCGTTGCCTCCTGTTCGGCATTCTCTGCCTCATTGTCAGGCTCCGTCGCCTCTTTGCCAGCCTCCGTTTCTTCGCCAGCCTCCGTTGCTTCTTCCTCGGCGATTGCCGGGGTTTCTTCGAGGGCGGGCTTCATGACTTCTTGGCGATCGGCTTCGTCGGTCGCGGGTGTTTGTGCCGCTTGGTCCTGCTCGGCCGGTTTGCATCCCGAGAGGGTGAACGACGCGGCACAGAGCAGTAACGCAGTGATCAAACGAATCATTTTTTTCTCCCTTTACTTGGTGGTCACGGCGATGCGTTTGGATCGCGCGTCTTCGCCTTTGGGAAGCCGCACTTCCAGAACGCCATTGTTTCGCTCCCTTTATGGTGACTGAATGGAAGTGAACGATGCGTGGGGCATCTGGTCGGAATGAACCCGTGCATCGACAGGTGCAACTTTGACAGCTGCGATTCCCAGAAATGCAACTCGCGTACCAAGGTCAGGCCTGCCGCACGGCTAGCTGTTGATCCTGGCGTTCCAGATTTTCGATCCGTTCGTCGATCGACAGATCCGTCCAGGCAGTTTGTCCGCCATCGGTTGCCGATTGGGTTGCACCGCAATGGGCGCAGCGAACTTCGCGTCCGAGCAGTTCGATTTGCACCCGCATCCCGCGGCCACAGACAGCACAAGTCTGTCGAAAGTAGATTCGGTTCGTTCTCACTATTGTTCTCCGCCATTGAATGTGATGCAAACGCTCTGGATGCTCCCAACCCTTGACCGGACCTTGACTGTTGCTCTAGAAACCGTCCCGAAAAAAGAGCGTAAGATGCGATGAATGATGCGAGCGAGGAGCACGTCTCATCCAATCTACGCGTGCAAACAGGCGCAGACAGTCACGCACGCGCTCCAGATTGTGTCAGGAATCTCCCGATAAACATCTGTCGGCTATCGGCTCACTCTTGTTTCGGTTGCGATTCAATCGACAAACCGTCACTGCCCTCGTTCCAAGGCTCCGCCTTGGAACGCACTGCCGATGTGGCTCCGCCACACGTTGCTCGCGACCGGGAGGCGGAGCCTGGGAACAAGTCGAATCCCGTTCGGCGATTCGCCGTCATAGTGGTCTACTCGATGGACCGCTTCACCAGCGCGATGCTCGGAATGGTGCAGGTGACTTCGGTTCCTTGATCGCGGCCGGGTTTGATCTGCAGCGACCCGCCCAGGATTCCGGCTCGATAGTTCATCGTTTGCATGCCCATTCCGGGCACCGACACGGCATCCCCGTTGATGCCGATTCCGTCGTCGCGGACGCTCAGCACCACGCCTTCTTTTGTCCGGCGGAGCGAGATCACAATCAGCTTGGCTTTTCCATGCCGGAGGGCGTTTGTCGCAGCCTCCTGGGCGATTCGGTAAAGCTGGGTGGCGGCCTGATTATCACGGAGCAGGACGGGCGAGTCGCACTCGAAGCGGCAAGTCACTCCCTCGATGCCGTTGAACTGTTCCGTCAGGTCGGTCAACGATGACATCAGGCCTTGGGCGTCGACATCCACCGGGTTCATGCCCCGCGAGAGGATTCGGACCTGCTCCAAGGCGCGATGGATGCCGTCACGCAGTTTCTCGGCGACCAAGGCTTCAGGCCGCTCGGCACGGGTCAAGGCGACCACGAGTGAATCGGCGGTCATCGAAAGCCCCGTCAGTTCCTGTCCGATGCCGTCGTGTAGATCGATTGCGATCCGGCGGTGTTCCTCTGCGCTCAACTCCACGATGTGGCGTTCGAGCACGCGGCGTTCGGTCACATCCTGACCGCAACACAGCAGACGCATCGGCGTACCCTCGGCGTCCCGCAACAAGTCACCGTGCCATTGGATCTCAAGTTCGCGTCCGTCTTTGGTCAAAATCGGATTGACATGGCCCCCAGTCACTTCGCCGTCGATCGTTTTGCTGAACACGTTCCGCACATTGGGGCGAACCTGGGGCGGAATGAACGTCTCGAACCAGTTTTGTCCAAGGACCTCGTCCGCCTGCCATCCGGTCAGCGATTCGATGTAGGGATTGAATTGCACAATGCGTCCTTCCATGTCCAAGACCACCACCACCAGTTGAGCGGTCTGGATGATGCTCTGGTTCAGGTTGTGTTCGCGCCGCAGTTCGCGTTCCATTTCCTTGCGTTGAGTGACATCACGCTGGATCGAGACAAAATTGGTGCGTCGGCCCTTGCGATCATAGAGCGACGAGATCAACAGCTCGGCATCATATGGTGTGCCGTCCTGACGGTAATTGACGAGTTCGACGACACAGGAGCCTTGGCGGGACAATTCGAATTTCATGTGTTTGGTCAGCGTCTGGTCTGTCCTCGCACCTTGCAGGATCCGCGGTGTCTGGCCGATCAATTCATCGGCGTTGTATCCCGTGATCCGGCACATTGCTTCGTTGACGAAGATGATTTTGGGTCCCGGCCAGTCGAGTCCGTCTTCGGTGATCAGCACGCCTTCCCCCAAGTGCGCGACCGCTTCGGAGAGCAGTCGGAGCCGTTCAATGCTCTTGTCTAATTCATCGGTGCGATCCGCCAAGGATTCGTGGAGGTCGATGTTCAGTTTGCTCAACGCGTTGAAGGCAGCCTTTTGCTCGGTGACATCGGCCAAGGCGATTCGGCAGAGGGTCAACTCACCGTTTTCGTCGTGAAAGGCCTGGCTTTGCACACGAAACGTCGGATGGGGGCGGTCCGCCACCGCCATCTCCAGTTCGCATCCGACCGTCGTTTCGCCCGAAAAGACCTGGCGGCGATGAAGATGCCAGCCGTCCTGAGAATCGGGACGAACGAAATCCGAAAACTTGTGCCCGGGCAAACGTTTTCGGTCGACATGGAGCATCACCGACGCCGTCAAATTGGCTTCCACGATCACGCCTTCCGCGTCGAGCGTCAGATAACCGATCGGGGCAAACTCATACAGATCGGAATAGCGATCACGCGATTGGGCGAGCTGGACTTGGGCATTGCGTAGATCCTCGTTTTGAATCTCCAGTTCCATCTGATGCACTTGAAGTTCGTGAATCAGCTGGTGCAACTCTTCGGTGCTCATTTCCGCGTGATGGGCTGCGGAGGTCCGCAGCATTGCCTCGGCGCGTTCTCGAAGCGTACTGGTCGGTTGCCGATCGCGTTGCGAGTCGTTTTTATTCATGGTCGCTTTCCGTCACGTCTTGAAATGCCAACAAAATCTCGCCGGCATACACTGGGTTCTCGTCCAGTCGACGGGCGTTGAGCAAAAAGGTTCTGCGACCGATCTTGGGAAACTCATGCTCGATTCGGAAGTCATCAAACGACGCGTTTTTCATGTGCACTTCTTCCAACCGACCACGAAGCGCCGAGAGGTCCCAGACTGCATCACCGAGTTCAAAGAAGGGTTGCTTCAACACACTGTTCGGACCAAGTCGAAATGTCCGGTAAAAGCCACGATTGGCGGACACCACGGTGTAGTGATCGTCCAGGACAATCAGCGGCTCACGAACGGTATCGAAGATCGACTCGAAATAGGTCCGCTGCTCGCCGATCACTTCCGCTTCTTTGAGTTCCTGGATACTGACGAATGTGAGCACCAGTCCGTCAATCACTTTCTCGGTCGTTCGATACGGCAGGATTCGCATCAGGAACCATTCGCCATCGGTGCTTTCCACTCGACGCTTTTTGGGCACCAGCGTATCGAGCACCTCGGTACAATCTTGGACGAGCGTCTCGTACTTTAGTTTGGACGCCAATTCACCGATGGGGCGTCCGATATCGTTGCGTCGCAACATGATCAACTGGGTCGCCTGATCGGTGTACCGCTTGATATTCAGATTGTCGTCCAGAAAGATGGTCGCAATGTCCGTGCTGTTGAGCAGATTCTGCATGTCGTCGTTGGCTTGCGAGAGGTCATCGACCTTCGATTGCAGTTCGGCGTTGACCGTGGTCAGTTCCTCGTTGAGCGACTGCATTTCTTCCTTGGACGTTTCCAGTTCTTCGTTGGTACTCTGCATCTCTTCGTTGGTGGACTGCAATTCCTCGTTGGTGGACTTGAGTTCCTCGTTCGCCGTTTCGAGCTCTTCCAGCGTGGTTTGGTGCGTTTCACGGATGTACTGGATCTCGCGTTCCAGCGATGCGGTGTGATCGTCGTCTGACGTTTGATGTTCCGTCTCCGGTGACGGTTGCTCGTCTTCCGCGGGCGTCGGGATCGGGCGAAAGGTGATCAGCACCAGTCCGGCGATCGGCTCGGGTTGTTGAATTTTCATGGCGGTCAGCGTGACCGTGGCGGTATGGCCGTTCGTCTTGACGCGTACGTTGTTGCGAACGACTTCCTCGTCCGTCGCGTTGGCCTGCCGCAGCATGGCTGCGAGTTCGTGGGGAAGCCCTTCGCGGGCCATGTCCAAGAGATTCGTCCTCACCCGGCCTTCGGCGAATTCCAGATACTCGCCCGTCCGGCCGTGCACGTGAACCAAGTCGCCGCGGGCATTGACGACCAAAAAGGTCGGACAGAATCGATCGATCGCCAACCGTTCCAACAGCAGGGCGACCTGTGACTCCTTGACCCGTGTCCCGATCGCGTCGGAAGGCTCGTTGGACAAAGCCATGGACGTGGTGGAGGCGGGGATTTCCGGCAAGGAATACGCGGCGGCTGAAATCTCCTTGCGACGATAGATTTTCCACTTTTTGTTAACGGTTTCGAACAGATCGCCGAAGCCGCCGATCGTTTCGGACGGAGCGAGCACCAGCAATCCGCCCGGCTTCAAGGCGTAGTGAAAGATCGGTAGCAGACGCTTTTGCAGCTCGGCATTCAAATAGATCAACAGGTTGCGACAGGAAAGCAGATCCAGCTTGGTGAACGGCGGATCGTTGATGACATTTTGCGGGGCGAAAACGGCCATCTCGCGAATTTCTTTGCGGATGCCATAGACGCCGTCGTCCTGCGTGAAATAGCGTTCCAAACGTTGGGGCGAGAGGTCGCCACGGATTCCGACGGGAAAACGCCCCAGCCGCGCCGCCTCCACCGAAGCACTATCAAGATCGGTGCCGAAGATCTGAACGCCGAGGTGCCGCTTCATCGATTGCATGCACTCGCGGATCACGATCGCAAGCGTGTAAACCTCTTCGCCGGTCGCGCAGCCCGGTACCCAAGCCCTCAAGACGTAGCCGTCCGGTCGCGACTCGAGCAAGCCCCGCAGTGGGCCCGACGCCAGGGCGTCCCAGGATTCCGGGTCGCGAAAGAAGCGGGTGACACAGATCAACAACTCCTTGAAAAGCACCTCAATTTCGTTGGGATTCTCTCGCAAAAATCGGACGTACTCTTGGGCGTGCTCGATCTGCTGAACGTTCATCCGTCGTTCGATACGCCGACGTATGGTGTTGGCCTTGTAGCCGGAAAAATCATGTCCGGTGTGCTCGCGGAGCAGCAGAAAGATTTTCTGCATCGGTTCGGCGGGGATCGCCGGAGGTTCTGTTTTGCCGGATTTGTCCGTTCGGCTGATGCCCAAGTACGGACCGCTGGCATAGGCGACGAGGTGCCGGGGCATCGCGGCCGGCGGTAAGACGTAGTCGGCCATTCCCGTTCCCTCGGCACTCGACGGCATCCCCGCGTACTTGGCCGACTGGGGTTGCTGGACCATGGCCATTCCGGCTTCGCCCTTGATCGCTTTGAGCCCGAGCGTTCCGTCGCTGCCGGTGCCCGAGAGCACGATGCAGATCGCCCGCTCCTTTTGGTCCTGGGCGAGTGAACGAAAGAAAGAGTCGATCGGCAGTTTCGGCGAGACCGGGCTGTCGGAGTCCATCCTCTGGAGTGTTCCGTTCAACAGCGCCAGATGTCCGCCGGGGGTTCCCACATAAACGTGATTCGGCTGCAGCTTGACGCCATCGGTCGCCTCGACGACCTCCATTTGCGTTTCCCTGGCCAACAATTCGGGCAACAAACTGGTGTGCCCGGGATGCTGATGGGTCACGACAACGAACGCCATTCCCGTGTCGACGGGCATGTTGTCGAGCAACTCGTCGAGCGCTTCGAGTCCGCCGGCGGAGGCACCGATTCCGACCACGGGAAAACCGACCGCAGCCGAGTCGTCGATCACGGGCCCCGCCGCATCGTCGTCATCCGCTTTCTCGTTCGCCATGTGGGGCCGTGCCTATCGTTTCGTTGCTAAGTTCAGGATATTGAGGGGCAATGCTATCTTAGCGGCGAGCAGGATTTGAGTGGGATTGGCTTCCAGCCTGTCGATACCCGTGCTCAACTGTTTTCAATCACCCATTGGACGGCTTCACGAGCGAGTGCGGCCATGTCATCCAGCTCCAGTTTTTCTTTGATCCGGGAACGGTATGTCTCGATCGTCTTGGGGCTCAAGTGCATGGCGGCTGCGATGTCAACCGTCTTGACGCCCCGGCCGATCAGCTCAAACGTCTGCAGTTCGCGGTCGGACAGCGCCTCGGCGGGACTTTTTCGCAGCATGTCCTTTCCGTGCACCACACGATGCAGCACCTTTGCCGACATTTCGGGACTCAAGTACACGTCACCCTTGAGGACCGTGCGAATGGCGTCGACGATGACATCGGTCGCATTGACCTTGTTGATGTACCCCATCGCTCCGGCTCGCAATGCGCGTTCGGCATACAGCGAGTCTTCGTACATCGACCACACCAACATCCGCGTTTTAAGATTCTCCGCCTTGACCGCCTTGATCAATTCGATCCCGTTGCCCGTTTTCAGGGACACGTCGATGACCGCAAGGTCGGGATGCCGAGAACGAATCAGGTTCAACGCCTCGTCGACGTCATCCGCTTCACCGCAAACCTGTAGATCGGCTTCCAATTCAATCCGAGTCATCAGTCCATCACGAGTCGTCGGGTGATCATCAACGATGACGATGCTGGCCATCTTGGAAACCTCCTCGGCGACGGGTTGAACATTCGGGGCGTCACGGCCGGGCAACCTCCATCTCGGACGACCTCAATTGCAGGGCGCAACCTCCATCCCATTGTAACGAGCAAACCCCGTTCCGATGGACTCCAGCGAAGACAGGATCGCCGAGAAACCGCGGTTTCAAACCTTCCCCGGCAATCGGAACGCGATGGCGACGCTCCATCTGTGTCAGTTTTTTCCTGACAGGCTCTTCCGGAGGAATCTCACCTTTGACGAAGTGGCCCCGCGACTGATGCGGTTGGCCAGCCCCGATAACTTGATGGTCCCCTCGCACACGAGGCTCGCCCGCCAGATTCGACAGGCTACACCAGGAATTGCCCCTTTTTCGCTCGGGTTCATTCCGGCCGCGATGGGTCATCCGTCCCGTCGTTGCGAGGTTCGTCGGTGGACTCCCGGGTGACATTCTGGGGCGTAAACGAGCCCGCGAATGCGTAGCTCCATTTGTTCTTCTGATTTTCGCGTCGGTAAATCACCAGACTGGTGACCACGCTTTCATGCTCGTGCGGCTCACCCTCGAGCAGGTGAAAAACGTTCGCGCTGATGTAGCAGACGATCTTCTCGGGCAACCGTTCCGCGGTGACCGCGAGCGGCTCAAGATGCCCGTCCAACGGACCGCCCATGAATTCGATCACTTTTTGTTGCGTTGAGTGTGGCATCGTCATTTCCTTGGCAGATGAGATCGCCTGAACAATCACTCGGCGGATCTTGCCGCCCCGCATTCCATCATGATAACAAACTGGCCGTCAGTGATTCGCAAATCGCATGCCCCTTTGTGATGCAGTGAATCTGTCTGTCTGTCTGTCTGTCTGTCGGATCGAGGCAGCGGCGATCGCTCTGTGGTGACATTCCCTACATGCAAATTGGAATGCCCCTGATTCCAGTCGTTTCAGACCCGTTCGAAACTGATCCTTGAAATCGGTGGGCTGCGGCCAGTCGATTGAAGCCCGCACGCGTCAGCAAGGGGCCACGCGGCGCCCCTCGTTTACGGGACGCAGCTCAACTCGCTGGAATTTGCCGCAGTTCGCTGCACCGCTACAACCGAGATGAATGGAGCATGAAGAGCGATGGAATTGTCCGTCCAACATCAATGTCGTCCGCAGGTCAAGGACGCTGGGATCGAGCCGTGGCAACTCCCCACGCCCACGCTCGCGATTCCGGGCTCGCCGGAAAAGCTCGCGGTGATGCGAGCACGGTTGCTCGCCGGCGAGCAACTTCACCATCCGTTCGATCGCAAGGCATGCCCGCAACCCGCATCCTTTCATCTCCATCATGTGTGGGCCAACCGTGACGCCGTTGAATCAAGCGATTGCCTGCCGATCGCAACGAGGCTGATCGAAGCGGACCCGTCGCGTGCGCAAACCCGGTGAACCGTCATCGATGCACGCCGCGTTTCGGAAACAGCTCATGCAGCGAGTCGGGAATGATCGCTCGGATGTCGTCCATCTCTCCTGTGCTGACGTGGACCGCAAGAACCTTCAGCACCGCGCGCGTCAACCGTTCCGCGTCCACGGCCGGAGCATGACGGAACGCCTCGAAAACGTGTGACAGAAACGCTTCTTTGGAGCGATCTTTGACGGGAACATGGTCGGGCTGCCAGCCATGATGGCAGGTCCGTGAGAGTGCTGGAGACGACCGATCCGACGATGCAAGTTGCGGACCGAATGGTTCCAGGAAGCAAGACTGCAAGCGGTTCATCGCATCGGATTTCGCGAAGCGAGTCGCTGCGGCGCGCGTGGAGTTCCCAGATGTGCATGGCCGCACGGGTGATGCCTGGGAGTGAACGAAGCATCACGGGATCAGGCCTGTAGTGTTACTCCGACGACGATTGGCACAAACTGTGCAACGAGCTTTCCACACGCTTGGCTCAGATGAGTCGCCCAGACAGGCTGGATCCGGTCTCACCGGTTGGATTGAACGAGTCCTTCGAGCAGTCTCGATCGTTGCTCAGCGCCCCACCGCGTTCCCAACCGCACGCCGCAACCGTCGGCGTCCGCGACAATCAGGGAGCGGTCTTTGATGGGCAGCGCCCCCAACCTCCCCTTGCCCTGCAGCTCCCATGCCCCAGCCGCCCGAACCCAAACCGCCCGAACCCAAACCGCCCGCCCCCAAACCAGGTGATCGCCGAGACGACGATGGCGGTTCATCATTCCGCGGTCACGGTTCATTCTCGCCGCTGTTCTGGTGGATCGCGTTCATGGCCGTGATGTTGATTGCACTGCAGTGGCGATCGAAGGAGACAGGACGGCAGGAAGTCTCGTCGTGGACCGGCTTTAAACAGCTGCTGGTCGACCAAGCGATCGAACCGGACAGCGTCACGATCCGGCATGACCGGGTGGAGGCCGTTCTGAAACCCGAGGTGGTGCCGGACGAATCTCTGTCGATTGCCAAAGAGGCCGATCAACCGGCGCCGCTGTTCGTCGCCATCGATAGCGAGAACCGACAATGGTTCATCGAACAGATCGACGCGTTGCAGGTTGCCTACCGGTTAGACACGTCGGTCAGCCGCTGGTGGACGATTCTGCTCAGCTGGCTGCCGATGATCGTGTTGATCGCGTTTTTCTGGTTTCTTCTGTATCGAACGCGTCAGACGTTCGGCGAAGGCGCCGGCGGGATGCTGGGCGCTTTCGGCAGGTCTCAGCACCACGTGGCTTCCAAGGATACGGTCAGCGTCACGCTCGACGACGTCGCCGGGATAGATGAAGCCAAGGCGGAGATCGGGGAGATCATCGAGTTCCTGCAGAATCCTGGCCGGTTTCAAAAGATCGGCGCCCGCATCCCACGTGGCGTCTTGTTGCTCGGCCCGCCCGGATGCGGCAAGACATTATTGGCTCGGGCGATCGCCGGTCAGGCCGACGTTCCTTTCTTCTCGATCTCGGGTTCCGATTTCATGGAGATGTTCGTCGGTGTGGGGGCGCGTCGTGTTCGTGACTTGTTCGAACAGGCCAAACGCAGCGAGCCGTGCATTATCTTTCTTGACGAAATTGATTCGATCGGCCGCAAACGCGGTCTGGAACTGATCGCCGGTGGCGGCCATGGCGAGCGCGAACAAACCCTCAACGCCATCCTCTCGGAAATGGACGGCTTTGAACCCCACGACCAAGTCATCGTGATCGCCGCCACCAACCGCCCCGATGTGCTCGATCCGGCACTGATTCGGCCCGGACGATTCGACCGCCAAGTCGACGTGCCGCTTCCCGATTCCAAGGGCCGCGAAAACATCCTGCGAATTCACACCAAACAGGTCAAACTGGCCGACGATGTCGACTTGCAAGAATTGGCCCGCGCGACGCCGATGTTCTCCGGTGCCGATTTGAAGGCGTTGGTCAATGAAGCGGCGATCATCGCCACGATGAGCGACAAGTCCGCCGTGACGATGGAAGACCTGCGTCGCGGTCGGGATAAGCTGAAATTCGGCCGCGCCCAAACCAGCCGAAAAATCGACGCCCAGCAACGAACCATCAGCGCCTACCACGAAGCCGGGCATGCCTTGTTGGAATCGTTGTTGCCAGACGCCGATCCCGTCGAAAAAGTCACCATCGTCCCCCGCGGACGCGCACTCGGCGCCACCTTCGCACTACCCGAGAGAGAACGTTACACTTACGGACGAAAGTACATCTTGGCAACGATGCGAGTGCTGTGCGGAGGACGCATTGCCGAATTGCGCAAAACCGGCGATGCGTTTTCGGGTGCCGAAGACGACATCAAGAAACTCACCGAACTCGCCGATCGAATGGTGCGGATGTGGGGGATGTCTGAAGACATCGGATTTGTTCGCGTGGCCACCGACGCCGAGGAAGAACGTTTGTTGATCGACCGAGGCTATAGCGAACAGACCGCAAAACAAATCGACGACGCAATTCAGACCTTGGTCAACGAAGCGTACCGCGATGCCGATCAGATGATTGAGCAGCACTGGTCGACCGTCGAAGCGATTGCCCAGGCGCTGCTCGATCGTGAGACCCTGACAGCGGATGAACTCAAACAATTGATGCAACATCACTCGCAAACCGCGCTTGATCGGTCACCGATTTGAAATCGGCGAAGACGCCGGCCAGGGTGATTGCCCCCACGGGCCGATGTCGATGGCGGGAATGATCTCGACCCCGCCCGATCTGATAGGATGATCAGTCGTCTGGCGCAAGCCCACGGACCCCACCCCAGGAAAACGGGCACACCCTGCATGGCGTTCGGACGATCAGTGATGCTAAAGTCAGGGAACACGTGGAATCGATGACGACGAAAATGCCGCCGCAGGAAATCCTTCTCGTTCCGGGGCTGTTTGAGCCGCGGTTTGCATTGTGGCCGTTGCAACGGGCGTTGCAGTCGCACTGCGGCCGAGTCGAGTCCTGGCGAGATCGTCTTGCCTTTCGCGAACTGAACGAAAGTGTCAACCGAATGGCCCGTCGGATCGCAGGCGACGCGGAGCGCGACGGGGCGATCGGGATTGTCACACACAGCTTCGGCGATTGGGTCGCTCGCGCGGCGATCGTCAATCAATCCAATCACCGCGTCCGCACTCTGGTTTCGCTGGCTCCGGTCATGAAAGCCGGTTTCCTGGCCCGCGCGGCATACGCGTTGAGTGGAAAATTGATCCCCGAAGTGGCCGTCACGATGGACTCCGACCGGGCCGCGGCGAACCTCGATTGCGATCCGCAAATCAGGCGGATGGTGGTCTGGTCCAAATTCGACGAAAGCCTGCAAAGCATCGACCTGACGCATTTGGAAAACGTCCAGACTCGGAAGGTGGTCGCCACGCATCTCACGATCGCATTGCAACCCAATGTGCACCGGTTGGTCGGCGAATTCATGTTTGGTGAGTGATCGGTTTTGCAGCCCACATCGATCGTCGCGAAAGTCGCTATGCCTTTCGCAACGCCGGCCCTCTCTGGCGTTTGCTTGCTGCGCAAACGCCGTCTCTCCCAGCGGGAGAGAATCTAAATCGGTTGCCAAATCCTGCAGTAAAAGAATCGACGCCCCCCGCAGCGAGTGGTCACGGCTTGATAAACGATCCGTCCTTCAGCTCTCGCCAGGCCTGCTGAAGTTCGGCTTGCGTGTTCATCACGATCGGGCCTCGCCAGGCAACCGGTTCCTTGATCGGTTCGCCCGACACCAGCAAAAACCTGCCGCCTTCTTCTCCCGATTCCACGCGAATCGAATCGCCTTGGTCGAACAACACCAGGGAGCGATTGCCGGCGAACTCGGCGAGCGATTGCCCGTGGTTCATCGGATCTTCGACCCGCACGTCGCGCGGATCCGACGCGTCCTTGAACCGGACCGATCCGGCAAAGACGTAGGCGAACGCGTGCCGAGTCGTTTCGATCGGAATCGACCGCGATGTGTTCGGGGGAAGGCTGATGTCCAGGTAACGTGGATCGGCGGCGACCCCTTCGACCGGGCCACGCTCGCCCCAAAAGTCTCCGCACAACACGCGCACGCTGGTGCCGTCGTCGTCCACCACGGTCGGGACGTCCTTGGCGCTGATGTCCTGATAACGTGGCCGAGTCATCTTGTGCTTGGCAGGAAGATTGGCCCACAGTTGAAACCCGTGCATCCTGCCGGCGGCATCCCCGTGCGGCATTTCCTGATGCATGATGCCGCTGCCGGCCGTCATCCACTGGATGTCACCGGCAGCAAGCTGCCCACGGTTGCCCAAACTGTCGGCGTGATCGACCGTCCCGGCCAACACATAGGTAATCGTTTCGATGCCGCGGTGCGGATGCCAGGGAAACCCGTTGGCGTAGCGCTGCGGGTCTTCGTTGCGAAAGTCATCGAACAACAGGAATGGATCGAATGGCCCGGTTTCACCAAAACCGAATCCTCGATGCAGATGAACACCGGCACCTTCAACCATCGGCTGCGATGTCGTGATGCGTTGGGGTTGTCGAACGTGGGTCGTGGGACTGGTCATCGAAAGTTTCCCCTTGCAAAACGGGTGGATGAAAACGGCGTCGCTAATTGTCGGTGTGACGGGCGCGAAACAGCAGTTCGTTCAATATCGCGAGCTCCTGTTTGGACAATTCGTTGAACTGCGACCGATGCAGATCCTCCAGCGGCTTGGCAAGCTTCTTCAAGGCGGCTCGACCTTTCGGAGCCAGCCGAATCCAAACGACACGACGATCCTCGCCACATCGTTCTCGCTTCACCAAGTTCGCTTTGGCTATTCGATCGATCAATCGCGAGATGTCGGCCTGGGGCGTGATCAAGTGTTGACCGATCTGGTAGATCTGCATCGGCGTGCCCGCCCCCTGCAAAATCCGCAGCACGTTGTATTGCGAATCCGAAAGCCCGGCGGATTCGAACAGCAGAACGAACTCGCGCTGCAGCTGGGTCGAAGTCCGCAGCAAATTCAGGTACGTCTCCTGCTGCAAGCTGGAAAACGGATCTCGTTTGCCGATCTCGTCCGCCAGCGTTGGAGACTCGTTCGCTTTCTTCTTCATGACCTAAATATATGTTGCAACAGATAGTTGGTCAAGCCCTCCGCGGCCGGCCGGCACTCGTGCTCCGTTCACCCCCGGCTTCGGCACAGCAATCGGCGACGTTCGTCGACGGACCGCTCCAATGCGGTCACGCCCGACGAGTTGTCGATCTGGTAAGCGAACGTGTCCACCTTCGCTCCGGTGTCGCGATTTCGCAGCATCAGCGCGTTCTGGGGAAGTTCCACGATTTGATTGAAGGTTACATCAGGTGAAGTTACGGCGGATCGACTCTCTGCCCCATCGTTGACCACGACCCGCTGGACTTCGATTTCAGATCGGTACACCACATCGAAGGTGGCTTGCTCGGTGCCTCCGTCTTGATCATCGACCATCACCGTGACCCGATAGGTCCCTGGTGTTTCGTCGTCGTGTTCGATTTGGAACGATTGGTCCGCGTTCAGGACGATCGGACGGCGCGTGCCGTCACCAACGTCGGCAGTGGCCAACCAGAGATCCTCACCGGGGTCCGCAAAACTGCCATGACGATCACGGATTCGGCGTTCACCTCCTGCCTGCCTTGATCGGGCATCAGGACGCGTTCGACGTTGCGCGAGTGAACGACGAAGGGCGACGTGGTGATGCTGTTGGCTCCATCACTTCACGCTGCTCAACGAGTCCGATGATCTCATGGCGACCGTCCTGGGCGAAGAAAACACGCGAACTCAAAAGGTTGCTTCCCTGATCCCACAGTTCCTCAAGGCCGAATCAACCACTCGCCCCAACGTTCTGCTGGTCATGACCGACGCTATGGAATGCTATTGAAGATTGAACACGCTCAATCATTGGAGAACGCCGGTGTTTTGCTAGACTGGGGCAGATTCAAATTGCTGAGAGTTGCGATTTGAATCTCGAAACGTCGCGGCACAGGCCGAGAATACCGATACAATTCGGGAACTCACCGGGATGCTGGAAGGCGGCTGGAAATCGGTACTGCCCGCCGCTGCGGAGACAGCTCAATGATCGGATTGTCGTCCAATGCAGAACGCTTGAGAAGTTTCCAGACCGATGGATTCGTGGCCCTGGCTCAGTTTGTAAGCGTCGCAGAGTTGACTGAACTGCTTGCGCACGTCGATCGCTTCATCCGCGACATCGTTCCGCAGTTGCCACCGGAGCAGGTCTTTTACGAAGACAAACACAACCCTGCAACGTTGAAGCAGATTCAGCACATGCGCGACCAAGCTCGCACGAAAACACTTGGTTTCAGTCAGGGCATCGTTGATTACCCCACAGATCAGGACCGCGAAGCCGAAATCGCGTTTCCGGCAAAGCCCGGCGACCTGCTCGTTCATGATGCCTTGACCATCCACCGCGCCGACGGAAACCAATCGCCCACGCGATCGAGGCGTGCGCTCGGATTCATCTACTACAGCAACCGGGCTCGCGAGAACGTCGAAGCTCACGCCGCGTATCAACGTCGACTCGCCGAAGTTGAGATTGCTCGAAGGATTCGAGCTGCCTGCGCCAATGCATTTGAAATGCAATCTGAGTCCGGAAGGGTTACAATTGGATCAGACGTAAGGTGTGCAGCTCCTGCCTCTGGTACCCCTCTTACCGAATACACGCGAAGGTCCACCTTTGACTTTTCCGTTTGATCGTAGCGTTAAGTTCATGGTAATCTGCCTCGCATTGTTGAGCAGCGCCTACGCGCAGCGCACAGAGGAGAGAAAGAGTGCTTCCGGCAAGCAGCCGGAAACAGCGCGGTCCAGACCCGTTGACTTCCTGCGCGAGATTCAACCGATCCTGCGAGACCACTGTTACGAGTGCCATGCGGGGACCACGGAAGAGGGCGGGCTGAATTTGGGCATCAAAGCCAATGCGTTCCGCGGAGGAGACAGTGGGGCGACGATCCGTGCAGGAAATAGCGAAGAGAGCTTGCTCATTGAGTTGGTATCCGGTGACGACGAAGATCGCTTGATGCCGCCGGAGGGGAACAAGCCGCTAAACGAAGAGCAGATCAACCTGATCCGTGCCTGGATCGATCAGGGCGCAAACTGGCCCGATGGGGCGAATGTTGTGGATCCAAAATTGGATCGAGCCAGGAATCACTGGGCATATCAACGACTTGCACGGGCGGAAGCACCTTCACGGCAAGCCGACGACAATTGGTCGAAAGGATCGATCGACCGATTCGTCCGACAGCAACTCAACCGCGCCGGGCTTCGACCAGCGCAATCAGCCGACGCACGCACGCTGGTGCGGCGACTGTACTTTGATCTGATCGGATTACCGCCGACTCCGCAGCAAACGAAGCAATTCATTTCTGCGCACGAAGTTGATCCTGACTCGGCGGTGCGGAATCTTGTGGACCAACTGCTGGCTTCGCCCCGTTATGGCGAGCGGTGGGGACGGCATTGGCTGGACGTCGCTCGCTATGCCGACAGCGACGGGCAGGAATCTGATATGGACCGTCCGCACGCCTACACCTATCGGGATTTCGTGATCCAAGCTCTCAACGAAAACATGCCGTACGACCAATTTGTACGTTGGCAAATTGCTGGAGACGAATTCGAGCCGGAGAACGACGCGGCGATTTCAGCGACGGGCTTTCTGACCGCCGGGACCTCCTTCAAGTTGCCCGATTCGTTCCTCGAAAGCGAACGGCTGATGAACCGTTACAACGAGTTGGACGACGTGATCTCAACGTTGGGATCCGGGCTCCTGGGAATTACCGTCGCCTGTGCTCGCTGCCACGATCACAAGTACGACGCGTTTTCCGCGCAAGAGTACTACCAGTTGCTGGGAGTCTTTCACAGCGGTGACCGCGTGACGAAAAAACTGCCCAGCGGGAAAGAGGCCCTCGTTTTTCAGGATTTCGACGAGAAGCGGCGCACCACCTGGCTGTTCCGCCGCAGCGACTTTTACGATCGAGAAATCGAAGTCGAAATCGGCTTCCCGAGAATGCTGTCATCCGGCGCGGAGGCTGCTGACTACTGGCGGAAGGCCCGCGAAGCCTACAGCGAGATCGGAGAGGCGAACAGCACGTTGCAGCGTCGCGCCCTCGCTGACTGGATGACCGACACCGGGCAAGGTGGCGGAGGCTTGCTGGCCCGAGTGATTGTCAATCGCGTTTGGCACCATCACTTCGGCGAGGGGCTGGTGCGCACGACAGGTGATTTTGGTGTTCGCGGCGATGCGCCTTCCCATCCGCAGCTACTCGAATTCCTGGCAAACGAATTCGTTGAGCACGGTTGGAGCTTAAAATCGCTGCACCGTGCGATACTCACGAGCGCCGTTTGGCAGCAGGCCAGTACACGAGACGCCGTGGACCGGCGCGGCTCGGAGATCGATCCTGACAACAAGTTGCTTTGGCGCAGGACTCCGCAACGTCTCGAGGCTGAAGTCATACGCGACGCAATGCTGGCAGTGAGCGATACGCTCAACCTTGAGGCAGGTGGCCCCGGCTTCAAGCCATACATCGCCCCCGAGGCTAATCTTGCCCGAAACATCAAGGGCGAAGGCTATCCCAAAGACGCGAAGGACGACGCGGCCACTCGCCGACGCAGCGTCTACATGTTTCACAAGCGTCTGATTCCCTATCCCATGTTTCAAGCGTTTGACCGCCCGGACTTAATGACCACCTGTGTGCGCAGGCAAAACACCACCGTGGCGCCACAGGCCATGGTGATTCTGAACGATCGCTTTGTACGCACCGTGGCTCGGGACTTTGCCGATTCGCTGGTCCAACGCACTGGCAAGCCTGGCAGGCCGGAATCTGAGCTGAAGTCATTCGTCGAGACGGCTTTCGAAATCTCGTTCGCGCGGCTGCCGACAAACACAGAAACCGCAACCTCGATCCAGTTTATCGAAGCGCAGACAGCGGCACGAACGGAGCGAGGCGAACAGGATCCGCGCTTCGAAGCGCTGACCGACTATTGTCAGACGCTATTCGGTCTCAATGAATTCATCTACGTCGATTGAGTACGCTGAAATGTCTAGAAATTCCAAGCTGTTTCCTTGTGGCCGGATCGCAAACATGCTCAGTCGCCGAGAGTGGCTCTGCCGAGCCGGGGCTGGGGCAGGAATGGTCGGCCTGGCAAATCTGCTGGCTGAGCAGAATCTTCTGGCCGCGCCGAAAACGGACAGGTCTTCCATGCCAGTGACCTCACTGGTTCCGCGTCAAGGCCACTTTCCCGCAAAAGCAAAGTCGGTCATCTGGCTGTTCATGGAAGGTGCCCCGAGCGCCGTGGACATGTTCGATCCGAAGCCGGAGCTCGACAAGCGAGACGGGGACACCGCCGACATCCAGGCCTTCTTCGGCAACCCGGGACCGTTGATGAAGTCGCCGTTCTCCTTCAAGCAGCATGGCGAATGTGGACAGTGGGTATGCGACAAGTACACCCATGTCGCCAGACATGTCGACAAAATGGCATTCCTCAAGTCGTGCTATAGCGAATCGAACGACCACGTGCCGGCGATCTACCAGATCAACAGTGGGTTGCCTCGCCCAGGCTTCCCGACCGCCGGCGCTTGGGTGACTTATGGCCTCGGCAGCGAAAACCAGAGTCTGCCGGGCTACGTTGTGATGGGCAACACGCAGGGAGCCAAGGGCGGTCCACACAACTGGGGTGCCGGGTTCCTGCCTTCGACGTTCCAGGGGACGCTTTTCCGCTCCCAGGGCACTCCCGTTCTGAATCTCAACCGGCAACCGAAAGTAACGCAACAGGACCAGCGAGCGCAGCTCGACCTGATGGCCAAGCTGAACGACGAACACATGCGACGTTACACCGATGACGCTGAGTTCGCCAATCGCATGCAGTCATTCGAGTTAGCGTTTCGGATGCAGAAAGAGGCCACCGAAGTCGTCGATCTTTCGCGAGAGACGCAGGCGACGCATGAGCTGTACGGTATGAACAATCCGCGATCGAAGTCGTTTGGATCGAAGTGCCTGATGGCGAGGAGGCTTGTCGAAAGCGGTGTCAGGTTTGTTCAGGTCTACAGCGACGGCGAGTGGGACGCTCACGACAATCTCGCTGAAAATCATACACACCATTGCTTGGCAACAGACGTCCCGGTGGCCGGACTTCTCACCGATCTGGAGCAGCGCGGAATGCTCGACGAAACACTTGTTATCTGGGGCGGGGAGTTTGGCCGCATGCCGATCTCGCAGAATGGAAAGGGGCGCGATCACAATCCGAACGGTTTCCTGCAGTGGATGGCCGGGGCAGGAATCAAAGGAGGTGTCAGTTATGGTGAGACAGACGAGATCGGCTACAAGGCGGTCCAGGACCCAGTCAGCGTGAACGATTTTCACGCCACCATTCTGCACCTTCTGGGGATCGACCACGAACGACTGACCTACTTCCACAACGGCCGCAGTTACCGTCTAACCGATGTCGCCGGCAATGTGATCCAAGACATCCTTTCCAAAGTCGGGTGAGTTTGGATCCCGGAAGAAGAGAAGCAGGACGGCTCGCCCCCTCGGCCCACGGATGAATGGTGGAGCCCATGTGTGCGAGCGTTCATGTGAACGGTCAAGTCTGCGAATGAGGCCAGAGGCTTTCGGATTTCGCAACGGCACGTTGGCTTCCTGCTAAACTCCACAACCGACTCTGTAGACGATCCGGATTGGGTGTGCGAATCAAACGGTTGATCGGTTCTGCCCCGCCTGACGCCCGCGCCGGTTAAAAAAAGGATGCAACATGGTTCAATTCTTCGCCTCGGCACTGTCCCCTTGCCGCCCGATTTCCCAAGCTGATTCGCGACAGCGAACCGCTGCACTCGCTCGACTTGCAGTTGCGGCCCTGGTGCTGATGCAAGTTTGGGTTGCGTGTGTTGCGAACGCCGCGACACCGCCGCGTCCCAACATCATGTTGATCATGACCGACGACCAGGGCTGGGGGGACTTGGGAACGCACGGCAATCCGATCCTCTCGACGCCGACGTTGGACCGATTGGCCGGCGAAAGCGTTCGGCTGAACCGGTTTTATGTGTCACCGGTTTGCGCGCCCACGCGGGCGGCGCTGTTGACCGGGCGGTATCCCGAACGCACGGGTGTCGCCGGCGTTACCGGCCGACGCGAAGTCATGCGGGCGGCGGAACGAACGATGGCGGAACGGTTTCGCGACGCCGGTTATGCGACGGGCTGTTTCGGGAAATGGCACAACGGTGCGCAAATGCCGTTGCATCCCAACGGCCAAGGCTTTGAAGAATTTTTCGGTTTCTGCGGCGGTCACTTCAACCTCTACGACGACCCGCTGCTGGAACGAAACGGCGTCCCCGTGCAAACCAAGGGCTACATCACCGATGTGTTGACCGACGCCGCGATCGAGTTCCTCCAGACGCCGCGCGAGCAGCCGTTTTTTTGCTATCTGCCATTTAACGCGCCGCATGGCCCGTTCCAAGTCCGCCAAGATCTGTTCGACAAGTACAACACCGGAGAAGTCTCTGAGAAAACCGCGGCGGTCTACGCGATGGTCGAAAACATCGACGACAACGTCGCCCGCTTGTTGAACACGCTCGAGCAGCAAGGCAAAACGAACGACACGATCGTCCTGTTCTTGACCGACAACGGGCCCAACGGCAAACGATTCAACGGCGGCATGCGCGGCGCCAAGGGCAGCGTCCACGAAGGCGGGTGCCGCGTGCCTTGCTTCATCCGTTGGCCCGGGCAGATCGAACCGAAACGGATTGAGCAAATCACCGCCCACATCGATTTGCTGCCGACGCTGGCCCAGTGGTGTGGAATTCCCTTGGAGGATTCGGTTGCATTGGACGGCCAAAGCCTGGTGAAACTGATCCAAGACGGCAGCGATCGGGCACTCGCCGAGCGTTCGATTTTGACCTACCGCCCGAACCAATCACAGCTCGAAACATTCGGCAAGGCTGCCGTCCGTACCAATCAATACCGGCTGACCATCGAAAATGCCAACGTCTCGCTCTTTGACATGCATGCCGATCCCAAACAGGAAATCGACGTCGCTGAACAGCATCCCGAGACGACCGAGCGGTTGAAGTCTGAGATCGAAGGCTATGTCGACGCCATCACGACAAGCATCACGCAACCACGTCACGTCCCGGTTGCCAAACAACGACCGACCTTCATTCCATCGGTCGATGCAAGGCTGTCCGGCAATCCGGGATTCGCAGACAACATCAGCTGGGCGCACAGCTGGGTCGACAACTGGACCTCCGCCGCCGACACGATCTCATGGCCGATCGACGTTGCCGAATCCGGACGCTACCAGATCACGCTGCACTACGTTTCCAACGCCAGCAACGTCTCGGTCTCGGCAGCCATCGCGGACCAGTACATTTCGACGACGCTGCGACGTTTCGATTCCGAATCGCTCGTCCGCCCCGATTTGGATTCCCAATCGACGCCCCGCCGCATGCTCGAATTCGGCCAGCAGTCCTTGGGAATCGTCAACATCTCGGCGGGGAAAACGACGCTGCAACTGAAACGCCGACAGGACGGCCAGATGATCGAACTCGGCGGCGTGACCATCACCACCGCGGACCTGCCGTCGAACGAACAATTCCACCTGTTCCTGCTTGCCGGGCAATCGAACATGGCCGGTCGAGGCAAGGTGACGCCGGCTGATCGTGTCCCCGATCCGCGAATCTTGATGCTTGATCGTGACGGAAACTGGGTGCCGGCGACCGACCCGTTGCACTTTGACAAATCCGTCGCCGGCGTGGGACTCGGACGCGGGTTTGCCAGACGCTATGCGAGCGCGCACCCCGACGTGACCGTCGGATTGGTGCCCTGCGCGGTCGGCGGATCACCCATCGCCGCATGGGCTCCCGGAGGCTATCACCCACAAACCAAAACGCATCCCTACGATGATGCCTTGCGGCGGATTCAAACGGCTATGGCCAGCGGAACGTTCAAGGGAATCCTTTGGCATCAAGGCGAATCGGATTGCAAACCGGGACTGGCCGAGGCGTACAAGTCAAATCTGACGGATGTCATGGAACGATTCCGCAGTCACGTCGGCGCGAAGACTCCGATCATCATCGGCGGTCTGGCGCAACGCGACTTCCCCCAGTGGACCGAGCATCGAAAGCGAGTGGACCAGTCTCATCGCGAGGTCGCATCGGAATTGCCGGCGTCGGCGTTCGTCGAGTCGACCGGGTTGACGCTCAAAAGCGACAACACTCACTTCGATCGCCAGTCGCTGTTGGAATTCGGACAGCGCTACGCGGAGGCGCTGGCTGAGATCCACGCGTCGAAGTAGGGCTCGTTCCGAGGCTCCGCCTTGGAACGCACTGCCGGTATGGCTCCGCCACTCGTTGCGAGATGAAAAGAGGCAGGGTCTCTCTGACAGTGTGTTCCCAAGTATCAAACTAGGGATTCAGCAATCGTTGGAGTTTGGCCTTGAGGCGATTCCCGGTCGCTGCGTCGCAGCGANNTAAAGCCTGGACACCAGCGCCCGCGCATCCATCACTCTTTGTCTTGCATCGGCTTGGCCGTCGCGGCGGTCTCTTCGACGCGGAACATGTCGCGCCAGGGAAGCTGGATGCCCCCGTCGATGGTCAGGGTGCTGCCGGTGATGTACTCGCTTTCTTCGCGACAGAGGAAAACGACGCCGCGTCCGATTTCCTTGGGCTCGCCCAGGCGTTTCATCGGCAACTTGGCCGACTCCGTCTTCAGGGTCTCTTCGGAAAAGAACTTTCGTTCGCCCGGTGTATTGATCCAGCCGGGGTGAATGATGTTGCATCGAATGCGATGCTGGGCCAATTCACAGGCGGCCGTCCGCGCCATCTGGTCATTGGCGGCCTTTGCCATGTTGTAGGCCATCGCGCCGGGCATCGCGAGGTGCGCGTGGGGGCTGCTGATGACCACAATGTTGCCGCCCTTGCCGGCCTTGACCATCTCCGCGGCGCCCGACCGGACGACGTAGAACGCACCCCACATGCTGACATCGATCGTCTTTCGGAACTCCGTCAGGTCCGATTCCAGCATCAGGTGCCGGTCGCTGTAGGCCGCGTTGCTGACGACGATGTCCAACCCTCCGAGCTTCTCGATCGAAGTCCGCATCATCGCTTCGGCTTCTTCTTGCACCGAGACGTCGGCCTGGACCTTGAAGGCATCTCCGCCGACCGACTTGCACTCGGCGACCACTTCGTCGGCTTGGTCGGGGTTGGATCGATAGTTGACCGCGACGGTTGCCCCCGCACGAGCCAATTCGACGGCGATGCCGCGACCGATGCCAAGTGATGCCCCGCTGACGATCGCCCGCTTTCCGGATAGTTCAGTCATGATGATGTGTTGACGCTACAAGAATTGAAACAGTCCGCCTGAAGTGATTCAGCGAAAAGCGTATCGCGACGGCGCCCGTGGGAAAACCATGCCTCTTCTCCTGGTTGCCGGATCACCCGGTGATTCGGGTGAGCGCAGGTGGCCCTGCATCCCCTGGGCTAACTTCACCTGCACAGCAGGTTTTACCCCGATAGGGGTGGAAGCCATTAGCCGGTGGTCGCGGTAGCGCACCACCGGAATGCCCAAACGAATCTCGCTTGACCCCGGATGGGGTCAAAGCAAATCGATGCTGCGACCCCTCCAGGGTCGTGTTACCCGATCATCCCACTGATCCGGCGGTATTCACTTCGCTCGACCGCCGGCTAATTGCTGCCATCCCATCCGGGATGCAGAACGTACGCAGGACTGCCGATCGGCATCTGCCCTCGCCCCCGTTGAGGCAGGTGCTCCCCTCAAAAAGGAGGTTTTCTTTCAGAAGTGATTAATATTTGTCATTTGGTGCTTGAAATCTCTCATGAATGAGAGAAAGCTATCACGAAACGCACTACCTGCGCAATCTAGGCAAATTTTGTGGTCCGAACCGTCAACACGTCCAACGGCGTCAGCAGCGAAACCCGCACGTCCAGTGGCGGGCGTCGTGAGCGTTTGCGACGGATGGTGCGGCAGACCGGGTTTGCATCGTTGGGTGAGTTGGCCGAGTCGCTTTCGGTCAGCGAATCGACGGTCCGCCGCGACTTGGAGCAATTGGAGCGATCGGGCGATGTCCGTCGCACGCACGGCGGGGTGTTTTGGACCGGCGAGAGCGCGACGATTCGGGCGTTCGAGGGCCGCAAGGACACGACGTGGACGGTGAAAGCCGCGATCGGCGCGGCGGCCGCGAAGCTGATCGAAGAGCACGACACGATCCTGTTGGATGGTGGCAGCACGACCTATGAGTTGGCTCGCTGCCTCGTCGGTCGGCGGCTTCAGGTCGTCACCAACAGTTTGCCGGTGGCGCACTTGCTTTCCAGCAGTGATTCCATCGACCTGGTCACGATCGGCGGTTGCGTCCGCGGCCGGACGGCGGTGGCGATCGGCCCGATGGCCGAATCGATGCTGCGTCAGATCAACGTACGGTTGGCGTTCTTGTCGGTCGCCGGGATCAACGAGCGTGGGTATTTCAACAACAACATGATGTTGGTCGAAAGCGAGAAAGCGATGTTGGCGGCTGCCGACCAAGCGTATGTCGTCACCGACCACACAAAGTTTGGCAAAGTCAGCTTGTCCCATCTGTGCCGGTTGGAGGACGTCCAGGGTGTCGTGACCGACTCCGGTCTGGCATCGCACTGGAAAAAGCGGATTGACGACGCTGGTGTCGAACTAGTGTTAGCAGACAACCGACGCAGCGACGAACCCGACGCGGACTCCCATCCAGCATGAGCTCCGAGAGCGGAGCGTTTTACTCTTCGAATCTATTTTCCCCGTCACCACCTTCCTTTCCCGAACCGAATGAACGCGACTCAAATTGACCGCGCCCGAATCGAATCCCTGGTTCGTCGCGCGATCGCCGGCGGCCTCGGCACTCCGTCGGCGTCACGGCCCGGCCTCGGCCTATCCCATGATCCGCCCGGTTGGGTCGACGGCAAGCCGAATCTGCGTGTCAGCATTTCCGCCCGGCATGTTCACTTGACCGACGAGCACGTTGAAATCTTGTTCGGCGCCGGATCGGTGCTGGAACCGGATAAAGATCTGTACCAGGACGGTTTTTATGCCGCCAAGCAGACGGTGATGATCGTCGGACCGCGGCGGCGGATGCTACCCAGCGTACGGGTCTTGGGGCCGACGCGTGGAGCCAGCCAGGTCGAATTGGCATTCACCGATTCGATCTCGTTGGGCATCGATGCACCGGTCCGCCACAGCGGCCACATCGACGGCACGCCCGGATGCGTGTTGGTCGGACCGGTCGGAAGCGTCCAGCTGGAACAGGGCGTGATCCGGGCGGCGCGTCACGTCCACATGAATTACTTTGATGCGGAGCACTTCGGTGTTTCCAACGGCGACATGATGCAGTTGAAAGTCACCAGCCACGAATGCACCACCGTATTCGACGACGTGCTGGTGCGTGCCGACGAAGCGGCCAAGCTGGAAGTCCACATCGACACCGATGAGGGCAACGCATGTTTCTTGGACGGCGCGTCCGAAGTCGAACTCACCAAGGGCGGCTGCGGCTGTCACCAATAGTACTTACACCTCCTTTTCTCCTATCAATAGGCAGATTTCCAATGGCGAAGAGTAATGAAGCGCTCGGCATGATCGAGTGCAAAGGGTTTGTTTCCCTGGTCGAAGCAGCCGACGCAATGTTGAAAGCGGCGAACGTCGAATTCCTGGGCTGGGACAAGGTCGGCAGCGGTCTGGTCAGCGTGTTTGTCGCCGGCGATGTCGCCGCCGTCAAAGCCGCCACCGATGCCGGAGCCGCCGCAGCCGGACGCATCGGCGAAGTCGTCAGCGTGCAAGTGATCCCACGTCCGCATGACGATCTGCAAAAAGTCCTCAAGACCAGCGTACCGACCGCCAAGAAGTAGTGGCCGCCAAGCAATCGCGGACGCCCACCGGTCGTGTCATCCGACGCGATCGAAACACTCCATCCACAACAATTGAAAGAAACAGAACCAAGATGAATGACGCAATCGGATTGATCGAAACCAAGGGTTTGCTGGCACTGATCGAAGCGACCGACGCGATGGCCAAGGCGGCCAACGTGGAGATCGTCAAGCGAGTCGACATCGGCGGTGCGTATTGCACCACCGTGGTCAGCGGAGACGTCGGCAGCGTTCGCGCAGCCGTCGAAGCCGGTGCCAACGCGGCCTCGCAAGTCGGAGAGTTGGTTTCCAGCCACGTGATCCCTCGTCCCGCCGAAGGTGTTGCGAAAGCTTTTTTGGCTTAAGCGTCAACCCGCCCGGTCAGTCGCAAGACCGCCCGCGGGATGACGTACGCACGCTGACGTCCACGACAGACCCCAACTCATCGCGGAGGGTACCGCCAGTGCTCGTACTGGTTGCAAACCTGGGATCGACCAGTTTCAAGTATCGGTTGTTCGAAATGACCGATGATGGAGCCATCGACGACATCCAAAACGCACGTTGCCTTGCCAAAGGCGCGGTCGAGCGGATCGGCGATGCGCAAAGCAGGTGCACGGTCCAGATCGGTGATTGGTCCAACGAACTGACGATGTCGGTCCCGGATCACGGGGTCGCCGTCCAAGCCTGCTTGGATCAGTTGACCGACCCCGAAAACGGTGCGATCGAGAATGCGTCCCAGGTCGCCGCGATCGGTTTCAAGGCCGTTCACGGCGGACGCTTATCGGGCGTGTTTGTGGTCGACGATCATGTGCTCGATGCGATGGCCGAGATGAATGCCGCTGCACCGGCGCACAACCCGCCCTACATCGCGACGATGAAGACCCTGCAAGCCCGGTTCCCGGATCTGCCGTTGGTCGCCGCGTTCGAAACCGACTTTCACCAAACGATTCCGGCGGCACGAAAGGAATACGCGATCCCACGTCAGTGGGCCGACGAGTTCCACATTCGAAAGTGGGGATTCCACGGTGCCAGCCACCGTTACATCGCTTTCCGCAGTGCGGAGATCCTGGGTCGTCAAGACGCCCGTGTGATCTCCTGCCACCTGGGCGGCAGCAGTTCGATCACCGCGATCGAAAATCGACAAAGCGTCCAGACGACGATGGGGATGACACCCCAAACGGGGCTGCCGCAGAACAACCGCGTCGGTGACTTTGATCCCTTCGCCTTGCCCCTGATCCTGCAGCGGACCGGTTTGTCCTTGGACGAAGCGTTGCAAGAACTGGCCAGCAAAGGCGGATTGTTGGGATTGAGCAACCGCAGCGGTGACATCCGCGATGTCGAACAAGCGGCGTCCGAAGGTGATTCCCAAGCCCAATTGGCATTGGATGTCTTCATCGAAGAGATTCGGCGTCACCTGGGTGGCATGCTGGTCGCGCTCGGTGGTGCCGATGCGATCGTGTTCACCGGCGGCATTGGCGAGAACGACACGCTCGTTCGCAGCCGTGTGTGTGCGGGTCTGGAACAACTGGGCATCGTCGTCGATCCGGCGACCAACGAAAGCCTGCGTGATCGAACCAACGATCTCGGTGAAGCCTCGTTCCACGCCGGCGATTCCAAAACTCAATTGTGGGTGATCCCGACCAACGAAGAAGTGATCGTGGCCAGGCAGACCCTGCATGCATTGAAGCATTCGTGAAGCCGACCTTTCCTCCTCCCTTAACCCCCAACGAGCCTGGCACGAATGTTCATCGCCCGAGTCACCGGATCGGTCGTCAGCACTCAAAAGGTCGCGACGATGACGGGTCACAAATTACTGGTCGTCGAGCCGTATCGGCTCGATGACAAAAAGCGTCAATCGCTCGTCACAACCGGAAGAACGTTTATCGCCGTCGACACCTTGGGTGCCGGAGAGAACGATTTCGTCCTGATCACCCAAGGCAGCAGCGCACGCCTGACGCCGGAAACAAAGGTTTTACCCATCGACGCCGTCATCATTGGGATCGTCGATCAAGTCCACATCGACAAGTTCAGCGTGTACTCACGCAACGAATCAAACGACCATTAAGACCGTCCCGCCCCGCTCCGGCGCGGTCGCGGCAGACGGACATTCACCCACTACTAGCAACCCACCATGCAATACGACGAAACCCTGATCCGAAACGTAGTCGCACAGGTCCTGGCCGAGGTCGGTCCGATGCCATCGGGTAACGGAGCGGCCCAGCAGGCGGCTTCGGCCGGCGGACGCAACGGCGTGTTCTACGATGCCGAGTCGGCCGTCACGGCGGCACGTGCGGCGTTTGAGCAACTGCGCGAACGCACCTTGGCCGATCGAAAACGGATCATCGACGTCATTCGGCGAATCTCGATCGAGCAATGCGAAGAACTGGGCACGATGGAGATGGAAGAAACGCAA
Source organism: Stieleria sedimenti (assembly GCF_025060895.1). Classification (GTDB taxonomy): domain Bacteria; phylum Planctomycetota; class Planctomycetia; order Pirellulales; family Pirellulaceae; genus Stieleria; species Stieleria sedimenti. The sequence continues at coordinate 29,418 of NZ_JANZKV010000105.1, forward strand.
ATCGGTCGCCTGGAACACAAGATCGAAAAACTCAAGACCCTGGGTGAGCAAACGCCCGGTGTCGAGTTTCTCGAAACCCGAGCCTTCAGTGGCGACTACGGCCTGGCCGTGATCGACCGCGCCCCGTTCGGCGTCATCGGAGCGATCACGCCGGTCACCCACAGCTTGCCGACGATCACCGGTAACGCGGTCAGCATGATCGCCGGTGGCAACACCGTCGTCGTCAATCCCCATCCGTCGGGCAAGAAAGTCGCCGCCGAAGGCGTGCGTCGATTCAACGAAGCGATCGCGGCGGAAATCGGGATCGATAATCTGATCTGCGTGATCGCCGAGCCGACGTTGGAATCGGCCGAAGCGTTGTTCAAGCACCGCAGCGTCGCTTTGATCTGCGTTACCGGCGGCCCCGCCGTCGGCCGTGCAGCACTCAATAGCGGCAAACGCGCCATCGTCGCCGGACCGGGCAACCCGCCGGTCGTCGTCGACGAAACCGCCGACCTGGATCTGGCCGCCCGATCGATCATCACCGGCGGCGCTTATGACAACAACCTGCTGTGCATCGCCGAAAAAGAAGTCTTCGTCGTCGATTCGGTCTTCGACGCGATGATGGATGCGATGCGACGTGCCGGTGCCGTCCAACTCAACGCCGCCCAGATCGCCGAACTGACGTCCAAAGCGATCGTCACCGTCGGCGATGACCAACACGACGCGGCCTGCAAAGACTACATCGGCAAGGACGCATCGTTCCTGGCCGCCGCCGCCGGCGTTTCGGTCCCTCCAGAAACCGAGCTCGTGTTCGGGGAAACCGACGAGCATCACCCCTTCGTCAGCGTCGAACAAATGATGCCGTTCCTGCCCTTCGTTCGCGCCCGCGACGTCGATCACGCGATCGCGATGGCCAAACACTACGAACACGGCTTCCGCCACACCGCGATCATCCACTCGCGCAACGTTCGCAACATGACCAAGATGGGACGCGAACTGGACACGACCCTGTACGTCAAGAACGGACCCTGCATGGCGTCGCTCGGCCTGGGCGGCGAAGGCTACCTGTCGTTCTCCATCGCCGGGCCGACCGGCGAAGGCGTCACCACACCGACCACGTTCACCCGCGAACGACGATGCAGCATGATCGGCGAACTGCGGGTGGTCTGAAGTTTCAAGTTTCAAGTTTCAAGTTTCAAGTTTCAAGTTTCAAGTTTCAAGTTTCAAGTTTCAAGTTTCAAGTTTCAAGTTTCAAGTTTCAAGTTTCAAGTTTCACGACTTGGGATTTCAGTTGGTTTAACAAATGCAGCCCGCGATTGTCCTCGGATCGACCCACGCCACCGTCAAGCATGAAAGCTTGGTCGGCATGCGTTTGGTCGTCTTGCAGCCGATCGGGACGGACGAGAAGGCTGACGGGCCGCCGCTGATCGCGTTGGACCAACTCGGTTCACGCAAGGGCGATCACGTGATGATCACCAGCGACGGTTCGTACGCCCGCGAGGCTTGCGGACACGATCAGACGCCGGCGCGTTGGACGGTGATCGGATTGATCGACGACATCGAAGCGTAGCCAACCGCCCCAGTAACCTATCGACTAGCAGCCCAGCCACCACAACCTAGACTCCCCACACCCACACCCAACCCCAGTATCCGAACGTGAGCCGCCTGACCGACGACCGCAGCAACGAGACAGCGATGATCGCTGACATTGCGCGCCAAGTGATTCGACGGCTGCGCGAAAGTGGGTCACCGGGTTTAGCCGTCTCGGCTTCGACAGCGTCCGCTCCAGCCATCCCGTCCCGGAGCGGCGGCGAAAAGCTGATCACGATCGAAACCTTGGACCGTTATGCGAGCACCGGCCAGATCCTCGCGGTCGAAGGCGCGGTGATCACCCCGGCGGCCCGTGAAGAAGCGGTGCAGCGGGGCATTCAAATTCAATACGCCGCGTCCAGCGGCGCATCGTCCAGCATCGCCGCGAATGCTCAAGCGGATGCGTCGCCGCCGACCGAAATGCAGGTGCCGGATTCGCTTGGCAATCAACTTGCTCGGCGTGGAATCGCATTGCCGGCGGGTGTCGAGATCCTTTGGACCGAACAGCCCGCCGCGGAAGTGTACCGGCGTTGCAGCGGGGGACAGCGTGCCGCCATGGTCAGCGCCCTGTCGGACGTCGAACGATTCGCCGCCGAGCTTTCGCCCAACGTTTGGGTTTTAGACCGCCAGAAACTGAATCTGGTCGCGGCGGTCAACGTGGCGGCGCGGATCGCGCGTTGCCCGGCACCGGATGTCTCGGCGGTGCCGCACACTTCCGGAGGTTCCCGATGAAACTCGCTCGCACCATCGGCTCGATCACACTTTCCAAGTCGCATCCGGCGATGGCCAACGCCAAGTTGCGTTTGGTCGAGGTCGTGGATTCGATCGACCGAGTCGACACCGAACCGCTCGGTGGGGACACGATCGTGGCCTGGGACTTGTGCAGCACCGGACTCGGCGACCTGGTCGCCCTAGCCGAAGGTCCCGAGGCCGCCCAGCCGTTTAAGCCAGACGTCAAACCCTTGGACGCTTCGATCGTCGCCTTGCTGGACGAGGTTGAATTGTAGCCCGTTTCACTCCAACGTTTCGACCAACACTCCACACCACACCACACACGTTCCACTGTCACTCGAGAATCCCATGCAAAATATCCACAAGATCAAACAGGACATGTGCGACATCGGCCGTCGCATCTACAACCGCCAATTCGCCGCTGCCAACGACGGCAACATCACCGTGCGGATCAGCGACAACGAAGTCTTGTGCACGCCGACGTTGCACTGCAAGGGGTTTTTGACGCCCGAAGACATTTCCACCGTCGACATGACGGGCAAGCAGATCGCCGGTCGCAAGAAACGATCCAGCGAGGCGTTGTTGCACCTGGAGATCTACAAACAACGTGAAGACATTCGCAGCGTCGTCCACTGCCACCCGCCGCACGCGACCGCCTTTGCCATCGCACGCGAGCCGATCCCGCAGTGCATCTTGCCCGAGGTCGAAGTGTTCTTGGGTGATGTGCCGATCACGAAGTATGAAACGCCCGGCGGCCAGGCGTTTGCCGACACGATTATTCCGTTCGTCGCCAAGACCAACGTCATGATTCTGGCCAACCACGGCACGGTCAGCTATGGCGAAACCGTCGAACAGGCGTACTGGTGGACGGAGATCCTGGATTCGTACTGCCGCATGCTGATGCTGGCCAAACAACTCGGCAACGTGTCGTATCTGGATCAACAGAAATCGAAAGAGCTGTTGGATCTGAAGGACCAATGGGGCTACAAGGACCCGCGGAACACCAAAGAGTACGAGGATTGCGACATCTGTGCCAACGACATCTTCCGTGACTCGTGGAAAGAGTCGGGTGTCGAGCGACGCGCGTTCACTCCGCCACCGGCGATGCCGGCCAAACCGGCCAGTTCCGGCAACGGACAAGCGATGCCGGACGGCATCAACGAAGAACAACTCGTCAAGCTGATCACCGACGAAGTCATGCGGCAGATGAAGGCCTAGGTGCGTTCGTGGGATAGGCTTCCAGCCTGTCAATGCTGAACGAACGGCACGGATCTCTCCCCCACCGATCCACCGCGACTCCACTCCCAACATCCTCTCAATCAATCAAACATCATGAAAGTTTCAATCATCGGCGGCGGCGGACTCGTCGGTTCTTGTGCCGCGTATGCTCTGCAGTGCGGCGGTCTGGCCCGTGAAATCGCGCTGTTGGATGTGAATCAGGAACTGGCCGTCGGCCAAGCCCTCGACTTGCAGCATGGCGGACCGAGTGTCGCCGACCAGACGATCGTCGGCGGCGGTTATGAACACATCCCCAGCAGCGATGTCATCTGCATCACCGCCGGGTTGCGTCGCAAGCCGGACGAGTCGCGGTTGGATTTGATCAATCGAAACACCGACTTGTTCGTTCAGATTCTTAACGATGTCAAAGCAGCCGGCCCAAAGCCGACGGCGATTGTGCTGGTCGTCAGCAACCCGGTCGACATCCTGACCTACGTCGCCGCCCAGAAATTGGGGCTGCCGGAAAACCAGGTCATCGGTCTGGGCACCCAGCTCGACACGATCCGATTCTGCGCGTTGATTGCCGAGCAGCTCAAAGCTCCGCCGACGCAAACGCGCGCCTTGATCTTGGGCGAACATGGCGAGTCGATGGTGCCCGTTTGGAGCAGTGCGACGATCGCGGGGCTGCCGTTGGACAAGTACCCCGGTTGGTCGCCGACGCTGGCGACGCAACTGTTCACACGGACGCGAGGCAGCGGCGCCGAAGTGATCAAACGCAAGGGCGGAGCCGGCTTCGCGGTCGGCATCGCGATTCGTGATGTGATCGACGCGGTGATTCTGGATCAGCGCCGTGTGCTTCCGGTCAGCAGCGTGCAACGCGGCTGTTTCGGCGTTCGCGATGTTGCTCTTTCGGTCCCCACGGTCGTCGGCCGAACCGGCGTCGTCGATCGGATGGAAATCGATTTGTGGCCGAAAGAGGTCCAAGGCATGCGAGCCAGCGGCGCCGCCCTCCGCAAGACCCTCGACGTGGTCCTCAAACGCATCCGCTGATGCAACTCTGCTCCCTCGGCCCCCTTCGTTCCAAGGCTCCGCCTTACGCCGTGAACGATTTGTTAGCGGCAGGTCGCGAGCCCTCCGGTGTGTTGGCAATAGCAAGGAACCGGAGAGCTCGCGGGCTGTCGATTGAGTGGAATGCGGCGAGTCATTGGTGAGCCGCTGGCCGTAAGGCCTCGGGCGGGCGCCTGGATGCCCGGCCGCTTACGCGTCGCGGCTCACTAAACCGACAGCCCGCTTGCGCCCTGCCGCTAAAACCTCGTCAAACACAGGAAATAAATCGTTCACGGCATAGGGCTCCGCCTTGGAACGCAATGTGTTGGAACGCAATGTGCCTGTGGCTCAGCCACACGTTGCTCGCGATCGCGAGGCGGAGCCTCTGAAACAGCGTGTCCCCAGACCGAGCCTGGGAACAAGTGGGCCCCACGCTTCTTCCCGAAATCACGCCTCTGCACTACGCTATCGGTCAACCCGGTTTGACCGTTATTTTCTTTCAGAGGCCTCCCGATGGCTTTGTATGACGTTTTTGGTGTAGGGAACGCGCTCGTTGACATTCAGGCGCGTGTCGACGATGCCCTGCTGCGCGAGCTATCACTCGATAAGGGGATCATGACGCTTGTTGACGATGAACAACAGTCCGGCGTGCTCAGCCGTCTCGATGGACGCCCCCTGAATCGCTGTGCCGGTGGATCGGCGGCCAACACGATCGTCGCCCTGGCCGAATTTGGTGGAGCGGCGGGCTACATCGGCAAGGTCGGCAGTGACGCGATCGGCGAATTCTTCTTGAAAGACATGAGCGACTTGGGCGTGTCGATCCAAGTCACACCGGCGGACCAGCCCACGGGAACTTGCGCGGTGCTGATCACCGAAGATGCTCAGCGAACGATGCTGACCAATCTGGCCGCGTCGACCAGCCTGTGCCCGGATGACATCGACGAGCACAAGATCGCCAGTTCCAAGTACGTTTACGTCGAAGGCTATTTGTTGACCGGCGAAACCACCAAAGCGGCCGCCTACAAGGCGTTCGAATTGGCCAAAAAGCACGACGTCAAGGTCGCCTTCACTGCCTCCGACCCATTCCTGGTCAACTTGATCCGCGACGAGATCTGGGAACTGATCACCGGCCCGGTCGACTTGTTCTTCTGCAACGAAGAGGAAGCCAAGTCGCTGACCGGAGAAGCCGACGCGTTGAAGTGCGCCGTCAAGATTCACGAACACTGCGAAAACGTGGCGCTGACGTTGGGCGGCAAAGGGTCGATCGTGATGCACGGCGGCGAAGAGTTCCCGATCGAAGGGGTGAAAGTCGACGCGATCGACACCACCGGTGCCGGCGACATGTACGCCGGTGCGATGTTGTACGGGATCACCAACGGTTTGGATTGGCGGACCGCGGGGCACTTGGCGTCGCACGCCGCCGCCCGCGTCGTCGCGCAATTGGGCGCCCGGTTGGATCGCAAATTCACCAAGGAAGAAATTGAGGACCTCAGTCGATTGACCGATTAGCTGAGTGAAGGAATCTTTTTCGTTCTCTGACAATTCTGATTTGATATGGCCAAAGCCCCCAAGACCGCGATCTCTCCCACCCGTGCCGACGATTACCCGGAGTGGTACCAACAAGTCATCAAAGCAGCCGACCTGGCGGAAAACTCGCCGGTTCGCGGTTGCATGGTGATCAAACCCTGGGGCTACCAGCTCTGGGAAAACATGCAGCGCGCCCTGGACGACATGTTCAAAGCGACCGGGCACCAGAACGCCTACTTCCCGTTGTTCATTCCGATGAGCTTTTTGGAAAAGGAAGCCGAGCACGTCGAAGGCTTTGCCAAAGAGTGCGCCGTCGTCACGCACCATCGCCTGGAACCGGATCCCGAGGGCGGATTGCGACCGGCCGGCCCACTGGAAGAACCATTGATCGTCAGGCCGACCAGCGAAACGATCATCGGGGCGACGTACGCCAAATGGGTCCAGAGCTATCGCGATCTGCCGATCTTGATCAACCAATGGGCCAACGTGGTCCGTTGGGAAATGCGAACGCGGATGTTTCTGCGGACCGCCGAGTTTCTCTGGCAAGAGGGACACACGGTCCATGCCACCGACACCGAGGCGATCGAAGAAACCGAGCGCATGATCAACGTCTACGCCGACTTTGCACGCAACTGGATGGCGATGCCGGTCACGATCGGCGCCAAGACCGCCGGCGAGCGATTCCCCGGTGCGGTCGAAACGCTTTCGATCGAAGCGATGATGCAAGACCGCAAGGCGCTGCAAGCCGGCACCAGCCACTTCCTCGGCCAAAACTTTTCCAAAGCGCAAGAGATCGTCTTTCAAAGCGAATCGGGATCGCGCGAATACGCCTGGACGACGTCGTGGGGTGTTTCGACACGCCTGGTCGGCGCCCTGATCATGACGCACAGCGACGACGACGGTTTCGTGTTGCCACCGAAATTGGCACCGATCCACGTCGTGATTCTGCCGATCTACAAAGACGACTCACGCAGCGCCGTGATGGAATACATCCACGCCTTGCGCGACGCCCTCCGCGACCAGACCTACAACGGAGCTCCCGTTCGCGTCGAAATCGATGACCGCGACATGCGTGGCGGTGAAAAAAAATGGCACCACGTCAAACGCGGCGTCCCGATCCGTCTGGAAGTCGGCCCCAAAGACATGGAAAAGAACTCGGTCTTCATGGGACGACGCGACCAGCCCAAAAGCGTCGGCATGGACCGCAACGAACTGGTCGCGACCATCGGAACACTGCTCGGCGAGATCCAGCAATCGCTCTACGATCGCGCCGATCAATTGCGAGTCGAAAACACCGTCACGATCACCAATGAAGCCGATTTTCGTGATTTCTTCACGCCCAAGGATGCGGACAATCCGGAGATCCACGCTGGATTCGCGATGTGTCATTTCGCCGATGAAGCGAGTATCGACGCGCTGCTGAAAGAACTGAAGGTGACGATCCGATGCGTGCCGAGTGAAAACAACGACACACCGGGGACGTGCTTCGCGACCGGAAAGCCGGCGGAGAAACAGGCGATCTTTGCCAAGGCGTACTAGGGATGCCGCGGTAAAGGTCAGGTACCCATGGCACGGGCACAACGTTGGTGTGCAGGCTGAAGCCCAATACCGCT
>NZ_JANZKV010000105.1:37148-42772 GCF_025060895.1 Stieleria sedimenti
GGCTTTAGCCGCCCGCTGTCGCTGCCTCGCAGCGACCGGGAATCGCCTAAAGGCTAGACACCAACGGTTGCTGAATTCCGAGCCATCGGTGGGCATGCTTCATCGCCGGCACGACGCCGCGCCTCACTTCGCCGTCAGCTTGACGTGGTGCTGGTCCTGCCCCTTGATGTGGACCGTTGCCGGATCCGTCCGATCGGCGCTTCGGCCGGGGTTCGGTTTGCCGCTGATGATGTACTCGCCTGTTGGAACGTTCTTGAACGTGTAGCTGCCGTCGCCGCCGATGTTGGCCGAACCGCCCCATCTGCCCACCGTCGCGTCTTTGTCGCTGTCGAGCCCGGCCTCTTCGATTTCAACAATGTACTTTGCTGTCACCGGTTGGCCGTCGACGGCGGCGACGGACACCTTGACCGTTCCGGTCGGCGATAAAGTCAAGACAATCGGTGACTCGGCGGTATCGTGTTCGTTCAACACCGAGTTGTAGTAGTAGCCTTGAGTTCGGCTGCTGAACTTGAGTTTGCCGTGGGGCACATCGGTGAACACAAACTCGCCGGACGCATCCGATGTGTATTGATGTTCGCCGGCGAGACGATAGAAATCTCCCGAGCGATCGAGACAGACTGCGACTCGGATCTCGACGCCGTCGAGTGGTTTGCCTTGGTCATCGACCACACGTACGGGCACCTTGGCGGCTTTAGCCAAGGTTGCATCCATCCTTTTGAAGGTCGACTTTGTGAACGAATGGTAGTATTTATCTTTGGATGCAAATCCTTGGGCGCCGACCACGACCCGATGGGTGCCTGCGGGGATTTGGGTCGCCAGAAACGCCCCTTCGGCATCGCTCGTTGACGTGACTTGAACCGATTCCTTGCCGATCGTGATCGTCGCTCCGACGATTGCGCCCCCTTCGGAATCATGGATGTGGCCCTCGAGCACGGCACCTTGATCGAGCGAGAGTCCATTGGATTCCAAGCGTTCATCGACCACCGTCAGCGTCGGCGGAATCACCAGTGACTTCCACTCGATCCGCTCGCTCACATACACCACCAGTTCGGTCTTGGGGCCGTCGCCTTCTTCCCCCGGCGGCAACAGGCCCGCTTTGGCGCCGCGCAGTTGCTGCCAGTTGGACGGACGCCACACCATGAATTGCCAATCGATCGTTTGCGGTTTTGTTTTGTCGGTCAGGTTCAGCCAGAAACTATTTTGGACGCCGCTGCGAACGATCAACTGCTTGCGATCGGAATCGAGCTGGGCAAACAGGTCGATGGCCGCTTGCAGATCGCTTGTCGTGCCGGAGTACTCGAAGTGATATTGGCCACCGCCGAAGGGTGGGCCTTCCCACCAAGCGATTCGCGTTTTCAAGTTTGCCAGCGGCAGCGAGCCGTCCGGTAGACCCTGGACTTTCACGGGCTCGTCTTTGCCGCCGGTGATCAGCGCCGACGCGGGCGTCAGCATTGCGACAAGCAAACTGAACGCGGTCAGAAAAAATCGAAGCATGGTCATCTCCATGGTTTGTTCACCGATGCCGGTCGCCAGGGGCTGCCGCGACACGGTGATGCTTGAAACAGGGTAAGCCACCTCGTGAGGATTGGCAAACTACACCGCACCTTCGGTCATTGGACGCTTCCAAGCTGGTTTTCTTAGGCCAGTTGTTGCGTTATCGAAAGATTGACCGCGCGGCGACGCACCGAATGGGGACATGGCGCACCGAATGGGGACATGGCACCAGCTCGGCATTGCAGGCATTGCAGCGCCGTAATTGACAGCAAATCAATCCCTTGCATCTTCAACGGTGCCCTGTCCCCGGCGCCCTGTGGGGACACGCCCCTTGTGGGGACAGACCCTCGGCACGGGGAGACCCTCGGCACGGGGAGACCCTCGGCACGGGGACAGGGCGCAAGCTCGGAATTGCAAGCATTGCAACTGTGAAACCTTGGAAGTGACTGCAAATCAATCTCCCGCATTTTCAAGGTGCTCTGTCCCCGCTGGGCGCTGCAGCCAGAACCGGACTTGTCAGGGGCCGGTGGGACTCGTTAACAGTGACAGTTCACGCCGGACTGCCGGCTCCCGCTCGATCTCCCACCGCTTCGCCTGCCTTTGCACCAGATGTTTCACGCTGCCGGATTACGATGCCTGCTAGCAACGCGGGGCCTCTTGGTCTCAAGCTTGCTGATTCTGGCACTGTCCGGTTGCGGCACGACGCGTCAGTACGAGGCAACCGAGCAATTGGTCGTCAGTGATGCCGTCGATCGCGGCATCCAGCACATGGACTTTCGTCCCCTCTCGGGTCGCAAGGTCTACCTCGATTCGAGCTACCTGCGACAGGTCAAGAGTGTCGGCTTTGTCAACGCGGAATACGTGATCAGTGCCTTGCGTCAGCAAATCCTGGCCGCGGGCTGTCTGTTACAGGACTCGGCCAACGAGTCTGACGTCATCATCGAAGCGAGAATCGGTGCGTTGGGTGCCGATGAGCATCAGGTGACGTACGGGATTCCGGAAAACAACTCGCTCAACAGCGCAGCCAGTGTCATCCCGGGCGCCCCGACGATCCCCACGTTGCCCGAGATCTCCGTGGCCCGACGCGAGGCTCGCGAAGCGGCCGCCAAGATCGCCGCCTTTGCCTACGACCGTGAAACCCGCAAACCGATTTGGCAATCGGGCGTCCGTCATTCGACCGCGACAGCTAAAAACACATGGGTGATGGGGATCGGGCCGTTTCAGGGAGGGACAATCCGAGAAAAAACCAAGCTGGTCGGCAGCGGCATTGCATTCGGCCGACGGAGTCGAAACGCATCGGTTTCCGAAGACTATGAGCGTCCTTCGGTGGACTACACCGCCGAAACGCGGTTCAACCAAGGATGGCCGGAATTCGGCGACGTCGGTAAAGGCCACGGCATGATCGCTTCGAGCGACGAGGCGCAAGAGTCAGCGATCCCGACGCCACCGGAATTGGAACCCTCGGACAAGCCTGAGGAGCCTGCGGAGAAGGAGAAGCCGCCGAAGGTGGCCAAGGCGGCAGGCGACGACAAGCCGAAGAAGCCGCCGCAATGAAACCGCGAAGCAGTTAGCAGTTAGCAGTTAGTTTTGAGATCAACGGCTTGGCTTGAGGATTTGTCCTTCGATGGCAGTGCGTGGCAGGGGGCCGAGGGCTCGGCTGTCGACCGAAACGGGAACGTTGTCTCCGACCACAAAGACTTCTTCATCGCCTAGGGTGACCGGATAATTCACGTTGCCGCTCGGTCGATCGTCGCGATATTCGATTTCGCGATAAACACGCAGCGTGTACCGTGATGCTTGCTGCTCGTCCAAGTCGACGGCGACCGGATGGGCCGCATCCAGCATTCCGAGCTGGTCGCTTCTTCCTTCGGTCCCGGCAGCGTGATCGGCAACGGCATCGCGATAGCGAGCCCAACCGCCGCGACTGGTGGTGGACACCATCGATCGCTCGTCATCAAAAAAGAAGACACGTAACGGAGCCTCGGGAACAACGGTGGGCGTCTTGGCTCGAATCTCGACGACCAGCCGATCGACTCGGTTCAGGACTCGTCGCACGGTTTGGTTGATCGGGTAGTCGTCCATCACCGGAGTGATTCGGCCGGCCTGGTGGGTGTTGCGATGCCCGTAGACGAGACGGCTGGGAACCCCGGCGTCACGGCTCCAGTGGTTCGGTTGCGAACTGACCGGCACCAGCGCCGGTGTCAGAAACTCGTCCGCATCGCGCTCGGCGAGCAGATCTTCCAGCCGCCATCCGCCGACGGTCAGTCTGCCCTCGGCGCGATCCAGGACGTCTCCCCCGACAGCCGCGACGCGTTTGACGTGACGCTTGCCGCCCCAGCGGATTGCCACGACATCGCCGATCTGCAGGGTGCCACAATCGGCGAGCTGACAAACGTCGCCGTCGACCAGCGTGGGTGCCATCGAGTCGCCGGCGATCCGAAACACCGAGGGGAGGGAGGCGCGGTCGTTGGCGGGGCGTAGGGCCGAATCGCTCGCCGCCGAATTCGGCTGGGCGGATCGTCTGCCCCAACGATACGCGACAGAGAAAACGACGACGCCGATCAGGATCGCGACGATCGGCAGACTTCGACGGGCGAGAGGTTTCATCGTGAAAAGTGATCACCTGACGGGAAAAACGAGCCCCCGTTATACTCCGTCGCCACCGCTCAACGCAGTGCGAGCGGGATTTCGATGATGCCAGTCGCGTGATGAAGACTCCAGTGATGCCCGACCCGACCACGATTGACCGAACCAAACGATCGCCGCAAGCCACTGATTCGACGAGCGGCGACGACTTGGAATTCCGCCACCAACCTGAAACGCGGGGGCGCATGGGATCGCTGCCGGGCGTTCGTATTTGGGGCTGCGGATCGTACGTCCCGGACCGGGTGGTCACCAACGAAGACCTGGCGGCGCTGGGATGTGACAGCGAGTGGATCGTTCGACGCACGGGGATTTTGGAGCGACGTCACGCGACCGCGGATCAGGCGACGAGCGACCTTTGCTATGAAGCCGCCGTCCGCTGCCTGGCCGACGCGTCGGTCTCGGTCGACGAAGTCGACTTGATTCTGGTTGCGACGATCACCCCGGATCACTTCACGCCCTCAACGGCGTGTCACCTGCAAAAGCGACTCGGCGCCTTCGCCGCTGCGATGGATCTGAGCGCCGCCTGTGCGGGGTTCGTCTACGCGCTGGCGACTGGTGCCCAGTTCGTCGCCGCCGGCAACGCGAAACGGGTGTTGGTTGTCGGTGCCGATTTAATGAGCCGAACGATCGATCCCAATGATAAGAAGACCTATCCGTTGTTCGGTGACGGCGCCGGCGCGGTCCTGATCGGCCCGGACGATTCTCGTTGCCCTGACGACGGCGGTGTCGAACAAGCCGATGCCGACGGGCCTTCGGGAATCTTGTCGTATCAACTCGGCAGCGAAGGTTGCGGAGGTGAAATGCTATGCATTCCCGCCGGCGGAACCCGTTTACCGCTGACCGAAGGAGCGCTTCGCGAGGGGCTGCAATACATGAAGATGGATGGGCGGAACGTGTTCAAGTGGGCCGTTCGCGTCTTTGATGAAAGTGCAAAAGACGTGCTCGCGGCGGCCCAAGTCAACGCCGAGGAACTGGCGTTGGTGATCATGCACCAGGCCAACCAGCGGATCATCGACTCCGCCGTCTCCGACCTGGGCGTTCCCAAGGACCGAGTGTTCGTCAATCTGGATCGCTACGGAAACACATCCGGGGCGAGCATCCCGCTGGCGATGGATGAAGCGATTCGCGCGGGTCGGATCAAGCGTGGTGACTACGTGCTGCTGTGCGGATTCGGAAGCGGACTGGCTTGGGGGACCGCGCTGCTGCGGTTCTAGTGCTTCGTCAACTTTTAACTTGGGGTGCCTGACTCAAATGGCGCGGGCATAATTGTTGGTGTGCAGGCTTTAGCCGCCCGCTGTCGCTGCGTCGCAGCGACCGGGAATCGCCTAAAGGCCAATACCGCTAAGTTAACATGAATGAGGGGGCCCGGACGCTGGCGCGAACCGGCTGATGTCAAACGAATATCAGCCGTTTGGCGCGAGCCTACGGGCCCTCATCTGAAGATACGACGCTTAACTTAGCGGTATTGGCCTCAAGGCTAGACA
>NZ_JANZKV010000106.1 GCF_025060895.1 Stieleria sedimenti
CCAGAGAGGGCCGGCGTTGCAAAAGTCTTAACGCCTTCCCCTACGGTCAAGTCCGTCACTTATACAATTGACGTCCCTCGGGGCGGCCTGTTGCGTTGATTGATCGTTCGGGGAAGCCCTCCCCTCGCTCCGCTCGACCCTCCCGCACACGGGAGGGTTTCGACAACTCGCAGACAGAATCAGGGCTTGCGCCTTCCCCTCGCTCCGCTCGACCCTCCCGCACGCGGGAGGGTTTCGGCGAACGGACTTAGAACGGCTGTTGAGCCTGCCGTCCGGCCATGGCTGCGGCGCCGATCGATCGGATCAGCCCTTCACCGATGGTCAGCTTCAGGGAAGAACCGTTGGGGATGGACTTGGTCGTGAGATTGACTTCGCCTTTGTCTTGCGAATTGGTCAGCGCGTTGATCATGGCCGCCATGTTGTCGTTCGATTCGACCGACTGGGCCAGTTCCAAGAACGGCAACAGTTTGAACTTGAACTGCCCCAGCGGGCGATCTCCGCCATTGTCGCTGTTGCCGGCGGTGATGAACTGCTTGAGCAATTCGTCGCTGCCACGGCCGGCTGCGATGTAGACCGCTTTGGGTGCGGTCCCGATGTGGACTTGGATCTTTTCGCCGAACACTTTACGGACTTCGTCTTCGCTCGCCGGCACATCGGCTTCGATCATGTGCAGGGTGACGCCGCCGAAGTTGCCGATATCAAATTTAAACTTGGGGGCATCGGGGCTGTCGGGAACCTTCGTTGCCAAGTCTTTTGCCAGCGCGGCGACTTTCGTGCCATCGGCGACGAACGTACCGATCACGGCTTGGAATTCATCGCGGCCGGCCAGCACCAGGACTCCCATGTCGGATTTGCCTTCGGACAGGGATTCGGTGACGATGTCGCTGAGCCGGGTGATGTACTGATCGATTTCGTTGATCTGGTCCTCGCTCAAGTTGCCATCGGTTTCCAGGGCACCCTTGATCATTCCGAGCGAAGATTCAATGCCTTTTTTCGCTTGAGTGATCGCTTCGGGGCTGATCGACGTGGCGCTATGCATGTAGGCGGCCGCGTCATCTCGGATGACAGAAGCGAAGCGGGACGGGATCGATTGCTGACCGCCGTAGACGGCGGCCAATTGTGTTCCGCCGACTGCGGTGAAGGACATGTCCAAGCCGACCTGTTGATTGGCCTTGTCGATGTTCAATCCGAGATTCAACTCGTCGGCTTCTTGGATCAACCGCTCCAGTTGTGCGATCGAGTTCTCACCCATTTCTCGGGCCGATTCGGCGTCGGCTTGTTGAGCCATGGTTTGTTCGAAACCTTGACGCAATTGATCGATCAGGATGTTGCGGATTTCGACGGGAACCTGTTGAACTTGCAACCGAACCGCCACGTTGTAGGCATTGCCCATGCCCTGGAACAGATCGCTGGCGTCGGCCGGAGCCAGCTTCAGTGCGGCTTGATTCTGTGCCGCGACTGCATTGTTGGCGTTCTGCTTGATGTACAGGGTGTTTTGGTTGACGGTCAAAACCAGGGTGCCGTCGTCGAGTTCGTCGACCGGTCCGGTTTGAGCTTCCAACCGTTTCAGGATGGGTCGGATATCCTTGGTCGGCAACACGACGATCGGCTGCGGTGCTCCGCCGACCAGCGGCACCAACACCCCGATCGGCTGGTCCATGTCCATGCCTTGGGTGAACGTGGCGGCCAACATCGGGAACATCGCCAACTGGGGTTGGCTGGTGATTTCAGCCATGTAGCTGACGTCATCCATCAACTTTCTGACCGAGCCGAGCGTGACGACGACGACCGGTTGGGTGCCGTCGGTGAGCGTCGCGCGCGACGAGCCGGCCGCAGGCGCAAGACGTTCTTGAGCCATGGCGGGTGCGGCGATGAACGTGGTTGCCAGAACCGCAGCGGCCACGATGGCTCGGGCGGCATGCCGGGGGCGGAGGCAATTTGTCATGAAACCCATAATCGTTTGTTGTCCTTGTGACAGATGGGGGTGCAAGATTCGAGCGTAGTGTCTACCAATTCGGCGAGGACCTGACAACTTTGGGACGCCGCATCGGAGAGATCTCTCAAGAATCCTGTGCTGAATCGCCCCCCGTGTGAAGGGGTCCCACCACGGTTAACTACCCCGTGACCGCGGTTCGGGTTTCAACGGAACGGAAAAAAAGGAAAGGCTGTCACCCCGAAACGGATGACAGCCTTTGAATTGCTAGCTGAATGAGGTCGATTGCCGCTGTGACGGTTTAGTTGCCGAAACCGCCACCACCACCACCGAGCCCGCCGCCGCCGAGACCACCTCCGGCGCCACCGCCCAGGCCACCGCCGGCTCCACCACCCGCACCGCCTCCGGTGTTGCCGTCGACGAAGTTGAACGTGCTCACGTCACCGATCTGCGAGAAGAACGGCGCCGGTGAAATCCGGACGTAACGCCGATCGGCGGAAATGATCGCCAGCGTCGACAGCGACGCACCTTCGGGCAACTGCGTGATTTGGGGCTGGAACCCGACCGCGTTGTTGCGGCCGAAGAAGGGGTTCGCCCCGACGCCACCGGTCAGGCGTTGGGTGTCGCGGTACAGGTCACGCAGCACTTGGGCGGAGTCGTTTCCGGGGTTGGCGAATTGACCGAGCAATTGACCGTTGAGATCCCGTTGAACGTCTCGCAAGTGGGCCAACTGTGCCTCGCCGAGCTTCTCCTGGCGTTTTCCTTCTTTGACTTCGAAAACGAACAAGGCGTTTTTCTCCGTCAGCGGGACTTCCTTGCGGATGAAACGCTGGCTCGGTCGTTTGGCATCGGTGACGATTTCCACGGTGACCTGTCCGGTCGAAACTTCGCCCCAGACCTTTCGGACCAGCAAACGATATTGGCCGCTGAACCCGCGTGGACAAATGTAAGTCTCTGAGACGGTCCCCGTGTTGTCTTCGCCTTGTCCCGGATAGGAATCGCCGAGCAGGGTACCGCCGCTGGCGCTGGATCGATTTTCCAGTGAGCAAACCGTTCCGCCGGGTTCTTCGATCGCCAGATCGATGTCGGCATCGCCGGTCCAGGAAACGCGAACGATGACATCGTGCGCGGCCGCCCGATCCAATGCCTTGGCAAACTTCGCTGCTTCGTCTTGCATGCCTTTTTCTTTCAGCTCGGCATAGGCGCTGCGGGCCAACAGGGTGGCTTTGTCCACAACTGGCGCGAACTCAGCCGGCCAGGCCTGGGCCAGGACACCGCTGCAAGCCCAAGCGATCGCGCTGGGATCGTCAAGCTGTTCGGCCAGACGCAGGCCCATCACGTAGGTTTCACGTCGATTCGGATCCAATTCCGCCACCCGCATGCACAGCTGCAGCGCCGCGGCATCGCTGCCCAAGTCTTCCAGACGACCGGCAACGTTCAAAATGTCGGCGGGTGTTTCCGCGAAATCGACTGCGGACAACAGTGCCCGCTCGACTTCCGACTGGGGAGCTCCGGTCGCTGTCAGCGAGATCGCATAGGCTTGGTACATCCACGGTTGAACATGACCGGCGCGAATCGCTTCGCTGATCATGTCGCGTGATTGAGCGAACGACTCGACGGCCGCTTCGCGATCTCCCCGCTCGTCGGCCGCTGCGGCTTTGAGCGAGAACTGACGGGCGGTCGCACGGATTTGTTGATCCAGGATCGTGATTTCGCGAACGTCAGCCAGCGTCAGTCCGGCAAAGAACGCTTCCCACGCTTCGCCGCGTGTCTGGCCTTCTTGGGGAGTGACTTTCAAGGGTTTGATCAGCTGCTGTTCATCAGCGGAAAGCGTTGCCGCCGGGGTGCTGTCCTGGACAACACCGGCGTCGGTCGAGGCCGGGGCGGATTCGGATTTTGCATCCAGGCTGACGTTGTCGGGCACGACGAACATGCCGCCCCCCATGCCGCCGCCCATGCCGCCCATGCCGCCGCCCATGCCGCCCATGCCGCCGCCCATGCCGCCGCCCATGCCGCCGCCCATGCCGCCACCCATGCCGCCGCCCATGCCGCCGCCCATGCCGCCGCCGCCGAGCGAGACGACGGGCACCACGAGGTCACCGACGGGATAGACTTTGGTCACCAGGTTGTCTTCGGCTGCTTCCACGGTGGTGATTTGCATCACCTCGTCTTTGATCAGGTACGTCAGTTCCAGGTCACGCAGCATCAATCGCAGGAACGACCGCAAGGTGACGTTCTTCAGGTCGATGTTGACACCCGCATCGGCGTCGAGACCGATTTCTTCCAGGGCGCGGTTGTCGATCACGATCGGGATTTCGTGCGTGTCGCTGATCGTCTGAATGGCTTCGCTGAGCGGGGTTTCGATAAACGTCTGGGTCGTTTCGTCCGACAGCGACGCTTCGATCTTGCGCTCGGTTTCGTTGTCACCGACCAGTTCGATCGAACCATAACGTTCCAAGCGACGTCGGCTCAGAGCCTGCCAAACATCGGCATCGGGGTACAAGATCGGCGGCTCGTCGACAAACGGAATGTTGCTCTTGAGCACCAAGGAGAACGCGTCGACAAAGTTACGCTCACGCATTTCTTTGTAGCGTCGGTCGCGGTCATAGGTTTGCAATGCCAGCGGCTGGTCGGTGAAATGGCGACCGGCGATCGAGTCTTCGGTGATCGAATCACCCGCGATCTCGGCGAATTTCAACGAGACGTCACCGTCGGCTTCGGTGTAACGGCCCTCGTCGATCAAGGCGTTCATCTGCTGGGAAAGCGTCTTCAGGGTCGCTTCGCGGCGGAACGTTTCTTGCAACAACCGCGCGGTCGCACGCGACGCTTCGTCTTGAGCAACGATGTTGGCCTGTTGGGCGGCGAAGCGTGCTTCGGCACTGCTGGCCGCTTGGATGGCCGATTGCAATTGGCTCTCCAAATCCTGACGCAACTTGGGATCGATGTCCGGCAGCGTTTGCACGCGAGCGAGAACCGATTTCAGCTGGCCGGCGACGCCGGTCGGATCGGAACGCAATGCCCGTTCAGCCGCCCGCAGCGACGCTTTGACTTCGGCGCGAAGGCGTCCGTTGGCGGCACTGCGTTGGGCTTCGATGCGGTCGAGCAAATCGCCGCCACGCTCCAAGATTTCGTCATCGCCAACGATGCTGCGTCCCGCGGGAACTCTCGGTAGACGTCCGCCGGTGGGGGCAGCCGGAGGCGGCGTGACCGCCGGGGGTGCCGGAGCCGCGGGTGCCGGAGCGGGAGTAGGCGCCGGAGCGGGAGTAGGCGCCGGCGCGGGCGCTGCCGGAGCAGGCTCGGGGGTTCCGAACAGATCGTCGGTTGCATCGGCCGCGGGGGCTGCCGGTTCGGGTGTGCCGAACGGGTCATCGGTTGCCGGAGCCGCCGGTTGGGCATCGTCGTCGCCGAACAGACCGTCAAACGGCGAGTCGTTTTGGATGATCAACGTCGTCCCGCTGACCTTCACCAATGCTTTGGCGTCTTCGTTGTTCGGGTCGGCTTCCAAGGCCATCTCGGCGACCGCTTTGGCGCCTTTCTTGTTGCCCTGTTTCAGTGCCAGCTTTCCGGCCCGCACCAGTTCGTCCGACTTGGCGGTCAGGATTCGAGCGGTTTCGCGGAGCATGACGCTGCTGGCGGTGGGCAAGGTGAGCCCTGAATTTTTCTTCGCCCCGTCCACCAAACCGGGCAGGAAGGCGAAGTCGGGATTGTCGCGTTCGACGCTGGCGTCGGTCGTGATACGGATGTCGGCGGTCGGCGTGGTGCCGTGCAAAACAAGCTCGACCGAATCGAGGTCTCCGGCGATTTGACCGATCAAGATCGAATCGCGGTCGACTCGCAATGGCGGCAACCGTTTGCCATGAGCGATCGTCACCGCCGCGGGCAAATCCGCCTCATCGATCCAAATCGGTGAACGCACGGCCGACTCGGTCACTCGGTCGGCGATCGCGGTGGCGGTGTTGCCTTCGGCTTCGTTCACGACGCCCAGCACCCCGCCGGTGTGATTGGCCAAGATGGCCATCAACTCAATGTTTTTGGAAGGTCCGATCGCGATGCTGTGCACGGAAATGTGATCTGCCCGCAAGGCATCGACGAGCGCCGCAAAACGCGTTTCGCTGCCGGTGGCGTCGATCGACGCGCCGTCACCGATGTAAACGATCGAGCGGGTGTGGTAGCGCGGGGCGGCGAGCAAGGTGCCGCGGACCGCATCGATCACCGACACCATGTTCGTGTTGCCCAGCGGCAATCGCCGTTGCAGACCTTCCAGGGCGGTGTTCACGCTCGGTTGGTTTGCCGCGACCAGCGCGTCGTTCATGGCAACGGCGACCACATCGGCGGCGAACACTTGCACGCGGTCACCGGGTCGCAGGGAGGCGACGACTTTGTTGACGGCGGCCAAGGATTCGCGACGAAACTCGCCCGCTTGGCTGGCCGAGGTGTCCATCACGATGACGACGTCGGCGGCCGGCTTCTGGACCTCCTGCAACAACGCGTCATCGGCCGAAGGCAAAATCGACGCGGCGAAATAGGCCGGGCTGCCATCGGCCGCCCCATCGGCCTGGAAACTGACGATGCGGGCCTGGGCGCCGCTGTCATTGGCCGCACTGCCGTCGGCCGCGCTGCCGTCGGCCGCGTGGCTGAATCCTGGGGCCATCGGAATCGTCAAAGCCACAAGGCCGACAATCGGGCAAATCCACCGCCCTGGCGTAATCAAAGTCTTAAGTTGACGTGCGACGTCTCGCATCTGAATTTTCTCCGCGGTGCTTGAAAACGGCGATCTGCCTGTCTTCATCGGAACAACCGTTCTGTGTGCTAAGTTCCAAACCACTCGAAATCCACGCATTTGGCGGCTTTCTTGCGGTCTTGGGAAAAGGGATGAGTCAATCGAGAGAGATCTCTACTGGCAGAGTCTATTCCCGCTCAATTCAACTCGCTACGAAAAAAAACGCCTTTCGCCCACTCCATTTGCTCGCCATTCCGGTTGTGAGTGTTGCATTTTGCAACACCTGTATCGCAATTGATCAACTGAAATGGGCGAAAGACAAGTCAAACCCCGGTAGGAAGGGGTAGGGATGCGATTGCTGTGCCAAACCGGGAAAAAATGTCGTGCCGGCTCCCAGGCCCCCATTCGCTTCGACTCCCTTCGGGGTCGCGTCTCTCGGAAGACCGGAGATCCGGTGGTGTCGCTTCGCTCACCACCGGCTACTTGCTGCAACCCCTGTCGGGGTACAACCTGCTCCGCAAAGGGATTGAGTCCGCGAGATGTGGGTAGCCGCCAGGCTCGCGCAGGCGTCGGGGCAGCACCGATGATGTCGACTTCGCGCGACCGGGCCACCTGCCGCTACTCGTCCGAGGGGCTTTCGAAGAAGAATTTCGACACCCCCCTCGATTTGCTCGGCAGTTGCCCCCGAACCATCACTTCGGTGACCACCTGGGTCTCGGGATCGAAGCGGCGGTTGCTGCGTTTGTCGGTGAAGATCGCCTGGGGCAGCGTGACACTTTCGCCCGGCTGAAGCGGACTCGCCTGGGTGATCTCATAGCGCCCGTTGAGGATGATCGTCAAATGTCCGATCGGCTCGTCCAACTCGCTGGTGACCGTGACCACTTGGGTCAACACGGCCATCTGGCCGTCGGTCGTCGGCAGCGGCGCCTCGTCCAGCGTCACAACCACCGGCAAGGGTGGGCCGCCGATACTCTCGGGAAACAACGCATAAACGCTCAACCCCACCCCGATCATGACGCAAAACGCGAGTAACAACCCGCGGGACGAAAGCTGAAAGGTGGGGGCGACGCGCGGAATCTCGCTGGCGTCACTGGATGGGGCAGGAGCAGACGACGTCATGGGGGATGGCCGCGTCGATGGAGAGCCCCAGCGAAGGGGCGGACAATGGCTGGGTGGAGGCAGCAAGAACGAAAAAAAGCCGGCTGACAAATCGGTTGATCTGTCAGCCGGCGGTTGCTTCGACCCGTCGGCGGCAAAATGGAGCCGCTGGGAGAAACGCGTAAGTCTGAGCGTGCTACTGCACAAGCCGTTAAGTGACCTAGGCGAACCCTAAAAATGATCCCTCTGCCGAATTAAGAGGATCGAAGCGGGCGAGGCCTTTTTCAGACATCGCCGCGTAAGTGTAGGCCGCTGGTTCCTGACAGCAAGCTCAGGAACACGCCGACAGGAAAGTGATCGGCGTGCTAAGACCGATGGCGTGAACCCATTTTGCACCGTTGCCCCCGATTTTTTCGCACTGAAATGTTTTGCAAGCATCTCGGAACCCCATTCTGATTTTTTCGCGTCACTGTTCCAATTCAACGATTTTGGCGATGCACGACAGTTTTTCGTTCACATTTCGCGATGCCTTTCGCTTGGTGACACAGACCACGACTGCTCTGGCCACATTCAATGTTGGCGTTGCGTTGGTCGAGCGGAAAAGGGGTCAGGTACCAAAAACCAAATGGCCCAGAGGGTGCTTCGCATTTTTGGTACCTGACCCCTTTTCCGCGGCACCCTAAATCCGAAAGTTGACGGACCACGACCGATCCCGTAGCACCGAGTGACTGATCCATGAACCATCTCCCACAAAATCCCGCCGCCCGCTGGTTTGCCGGCCGGGTTGCCGGCCGCCGCCTCGGGTTTCCTTGCCTGTCGACCGCGATTGCCGCAACGGTGATCGCGCTGGCAACAGCGCAGACGCCGACTGCTCGAGCGGGCTCACCACTGAATGCGGAGTTGTTCAGCGAAATCTCGATGTCCGAGACGGTGGCCGATGCGTCTCCTCAACCGGCGACTTCGTCGAAATCAACGGGCACGGTCTTGGGGCCTGCATCATTATCCAAGCTGCTTTCGGCGGAAGGAATTGAATGCGCCGTCGCGTCCCTGACGGTGCATGTCGACTTGGCGGAATTGCTGACCGCTGCCAATGATGCTGCCCCACGGGGAACGCTGCGTTGCACCGTAGATGCCGACGCCGATTGCATCGATCTCGTGCTGCCGGTGGACAGTCTGCCGGTGGATGCATCCGGAAACGAGTTGTCGATCAACGGAGAGAAATTGATGGCGTTGCTCGTCGCGCTGCAACGCCATGACCATGTCCACTTGGTCGCGGCGGAAAAAACGCTCGCGCTGCACACTTCGCTGAGCAATCAGGGCGTCACGGCGGATCGCTTGCGAACCGCGGCCGAGCGATTGGCATTGGCGGCCACCAAGACAACCGACATCGCGACCACGCAGTTGACCAAGCCAGCTGCTGTCGAGGTCAACAGCAACGACATGCCGTCGGCCCGACCTGCAACAACGACACCCGCAACGACGTCGGTCGACACCACAGCCGCGGCAACGACGTTGGTCGGGACATGGTCGGCGAAGACATCAGCCAGCGACGCCTGGGCCGTTCGCTTCGATGCCGACGAGAACTTTGTGATGGTTCATACCCGAAGCGGAAAGAACTCGGTGTCGCGGGGGACGTACCAGGCGACCGGCGATCGATTGGTGCTCAGTGAATCGTCCGGCGTGTCGTTGACCGGAACACTGGAGCGGCCTGCGGCCAACGCGTTTCGATGGCGACTGCAAAACACCGGCGGCGACGTCGTCGCGACGCTTTCGTTTACCAAGCAGTAGCACTCACTCCAACTCGGGAAAGCGGATGAACGAATCGGGAGGTTGGAAGAGTTCCACCCACGAGGGATCTTCGCCTTCGTCGGTAGCGTTTGCTTCGATCACCAGCGCGTCGGGTTCGACAAATTCGTCATCGATGATCAATTCCGCCAGCGAGCGGGCAACTTCCACGGCCGTCGTCACCTCGTCGATCAGTTCGTCCACCGCGGCATCACCGACGATGCGACCCAAGTGCGGATCAAGCTCGTGCCCGACATCCCAACTGACGCGGAACTGGCTCGCCAAGCGTGCAAAGAGCTGAACCGCGGCGGTCGCGATTCGAATCGGTTCGGCGGCCGCGTCGGGGTCACTCACATCGGCGTCGCCCAAATCGACGACCCACGCGATGCTCAAGCTGTCGGCGTCAACGATTTCGATCTGCGGTGTGGCCGCATCGATCTGCTGCTTCCGGCACTCGGCCGGCAACGCTGCCACGATTGTTTCGATCCGCTCGGGATCATCCACGGGGCTACTGGTGTAAACGAAACGAATTTGCATGCCAGGGGGAAACGGTCGGGGATCCTGCCGGGTGAGATGGCTGATAGACTAATGCTTCGGGCCTCGCCCCAGAAAAGATGACGTTAACTTAACGGTATCGGGCTGGAATCCACACACCTCTTTGGAATCGTTCCGGTGAAACCTTTTTACGCTTCCAGCATTCTTGCGGGATTGCTGTGCTTGAGTCTCGGTTGTCCGTCCAAGCCGTCGGTGGAGGAACTGGGGCCGGAGGTGCAGGTCGACCCTGCACCTTCCTCGCCGGCAGACTCCGCGGAGCGGGCGGCGGACGTCGCCGCGGCCGTTGAAGCGGTGGCGAAGACACGTCGCGATGGGAACAACGCCGTGATCGAGGTCGACCTGCGCGACGCAGACGTCACCGGTGTGCTGGAAAAACTTTCTGCCCTGCCGAAATTACGCAGCGTGTTGCTGTCGGGATCCAACGTCGACGACACCGGTTTAATCAGTGTTGCAAAGATTGACTCGTTGCAAAACCTGGACCTGCGTGGCTGTGCGGTCGGCGATGCGGGGATCGCACATTTGGGCGGGCTGAAACAACTCAAAACGATCAAGTTTTCTGGAAAAGACGACGCCACCGAGGTGACCGATGCCGCGATGAAAACGTTGGGCGGGATCAAGACGCTGGAAGTGATCGCGCTGGACTTTCTGCCGATCACCGACCGAGGCCTCGCGGCGCTGGGCGGACTATCCAAGCTGAGTGAATTGTATCTGGCGGGGACACACGTGAGCGACGAAGCCGCCCAGACGTTGGCATCGTTCCCGGCGCTGAAGAAGCTGCGGATCGCGTCGACGTCATTTGGCAACGACGGACTGGCCGAACTGGCCGGGCTCTCGCAGTTGGTCGATTTGGATCTCAGCGAGTGTGTGGGGATCGACAATGCGGCGTTGGAGACACTCCGAGAGTACGCAAATCTCTCCAAGCTGAATCTCTATGCGACATCGGTCGGCGATGGGGACTGGGGACAACTTGCCGGGGCGACCGGATTAACGTGGCTCAACGTCGACAAGACCAACGTCGGTGATCCAGCGCTCGAGTCCCTGGGCATGCTGACCGGTTTGACGTTTCTGCATTTGGGCAGCACCCGGATCACCGACGCGGGGCTGCCGCAGTTGGCGGGATTGTCGAAGCTTGAAAAACTGATCGTGACACGAACGGCTGTCACCCAAGCCGGCGTCGATCAGCTGCAACCGCAGTTACCCGAGACCGAAATTCAACTCGAGTATGTCCCGGGAAAGTGAGCCCCGCTGGTCAACGCTGTGAAGCATTTTTTAGCGGCAGGGCGCGAGCCCTCCGGTGTTTTGGCAAAGATGAAGGACCGCAGGGCTCGCGCCCTGCCGCTAAAACCTCAAGAAACACATGGGGAAAATGCTTCACAGCGTTGCCTTAAAGGTGTTCATCCGTTGAGACTTGAAGTCACCCTCCCCTCGCTTCGCTCGACCCTCCTGCCAGGAGGGTGACATCAAACTTGCGCGACCTCAGTTACCCATTTAAGCAGAAGATCAACCCGATGATGTTTCGTCGCTGGTGGAGAAGTGGTCCGCCACCACAACCCCACCGCCCTTTGCGGATGCAGTTTGTGATCACCAGCATGCCGGTCGGTGGTGCCGAGACGTTGTTGGTCAACCTGCTGCGGCGGATGGATCGCAGTGTGGTCTGTCCCGAAGTGATTTGTCTAAAGGAGCCGGGACCGCTGGGGGAGGCGATTGCCGCTGAGTTTCCCGTGCACAGTCATCTGATCGGCGGCAAGTATGACGTCTGTGTGCTGTCCAGGCTGGTCCGGCTGATGCGGCGGCGTCAGACCGATGTGGTGATCACCGTTGGTGCGGGCGACAAAATGTTCTGGGGCCGTCTGGCCGCCTTCGTGGCCGGCGTGCCTGTGATCGCGTCGGCGTTGCACAGCACCGGATGGCCCGATGGTGTGGGACGTCTGAATCGAACCTTGACGCCGTTGACCGATGCCTTCATCGCGGTGGCAGACTCGCACGGCAAGTTCCTGCACCAGTTCGAAGGTTTTCCCCAGGACAAGGTCCACGTGATTCGCAATGGGGTGGATTGCGAGCGGTTTGAGCCCAACGAAGCACATCGCCGGGAGGTGCGTGAGGAATTGCAACTCGATCCGGAGACGCAGCTGGTGGGCATCGTCGCGGCACTTCGAAGTGAAAAAAATCATTCGCTGTTGGTTCGCGCCGCGGCGCGACTGCGTGATCGTCATCCACAGTTGCATTGGGTGGTCGTCGGTGACGGGCCCGAGCGTGGTGCCATCGAACGGCTCGCCAAAGAGCTTCAGGTGGCGGATCGAGTTCATCTGTTGGGAACACGTCACGACACACCGCGGCTGCTTTCGGCGTTGGACGTCTTTACGTTGTGTTCGCTCAACGAAGCCTCGCCGGTATCGATCCTGGAAGCGTTTGCCTGTGAAGTGCCGGTGGTGGCCAGCGACGTCGGCTCGGTCGGCGAGACCGTCATCGACGATCGCACCGGCCGTCTGTTCGCATCCGAAGATCTCGGTGCAATGTCCCGGGCGATCGAGCAGCTGCTCGGTGACCCGGCGCTGCGGCGTCGCATGGGCCGAGCCGGACGCGACTTGGTGCTTCGCACCGGATCACTCGAGTCGATGGTTGCCGGCTATCAGAATCTTGCCACGTCGCTCTATGACCAGGCCTGCCCGCAACATTCCGCGGTGGCCAAACAGGCGCCGGTGTAGCTCAGACCCGGCGGTCGTACGGTCGCGAGGGGCCGCCCGGAGTCGGCCTGCGACCACTTATTCTCGCTGCAGTCGATGATTAGACTTGGGGCATGACCCTCACTAGTCATGTCATCGTTCTGCTGGCGAAGCTGTTTAGCGGTTTCACCGTGCGCTGGGTGGATTGTCAGCCCGACACCTGTCAGCGCATCTATTTTGCCAATCACACCAGCCATTTGGATGCGGTGGTGTTGTGGTCTGCGCTGCCCAAAGAAATCCGTGCGGTCACCCGCCCCGTGGCTGCCAAGGACTATTGGAGTTCCGGCTGGGTCAAGCCGCACATGGCGGCCAGTTTCAACGCGCTGTTGATCGATCGCAAGGAGATCAAGGTGCACCGCAGTCCGATCGATATCATGCTGGAAGAAATGGGTGACATCTATTCGCTGATCGTGTTTCCCGAAGGCGGACGCAGTTCCGGCGACGAGATGGGCGAATTCAAAAGCGGGCTGTATTACATGGGCAAGAAACGTCCGGATCTGGAGCTGGTGCCGGTTTACATCGACAACGTGAATCGGATTCTGCCGCGGGGCGAAGTGTTGCCGGTGCCGCTGTTGAGTTGCATCACGATCGGGGCGCCGATTTTCCTGGAGGCCGGCGAGCCGAAGAACGCATTCTTGAAGCGTGCCAAAGAGGCCGTTCAAAGGCTGAAGGATCTGTGATTGCCAGAACTCAGCGAATCGCCCAAACTCACGGGTATGAGCAATTCAGAGACTTCCGCAGGTGTACGATCCGTTTCCGTCGGCCCGTATCGGTGTGGCGACCGACAGCCGTTGTTGTTGATCGCCGGTCCGTGCGTCTTGCAATCGGATGAGATTTCATCGCAGATCGCCGACGTATTGACCCGAATCAACGCGCGCGAGGATGTCAACGTCGTCTTCAAGGCTTCGTTTGACAAAGCCAATCGCACCAGCGCCGCGGCGATTCGTGGACCCGGCATGGAGCAGGGGCTGGCGATGCTCGACCGGATCGCTCGCCGTACCGGGTTGCCGGTCACGACCGACATCCACTTGCCCGACCAGGCCCAGACGGTCGCGGAGGTCTGTGACCTGCTTCAAATCCCCGCGTTTTTGGCCCGTCAGACGGATTTGATCGTTGCCGCGGCGGAAACAGGGCGACCCCTGAATGTCAAAAAAGGCCAGTTCATGGCTCCCGAAGACATGCGATACGTGGTCGACAAAGCCAACGCCGCTGGAGATGGGGGCGTGATGCTCTGCGAACGGGGGACCTTTTTCGGCTACGGCAGACTGGTCAATGACATGCAAGCCCTGCCGATCATGCGGTCGCTCGGCGTGCCGGTCGTGTTCGATGCAACCCACAGCGTGCAGCGGCCCGGATCGGGGCAGGGATCCACAGGCGGAAACCGGGAAATGGTCGAACCATTAGCCTGCGCGGCCGTAGCAATCGGTATCGACGCGATCTTTTTCGAGACCCATCCGGATCCAGATTCCTCCCCGAGTGATGGTGCCAACATGGTGCCCCTGGACCGATTCGAGGGTTTGGTCGATCGCCTGCTCCAGATTCGACACACGATCCTCTCCGTTGGCCAATTGAATGGCACCGACCAAGCTCCCTAGGTTTTGCTTTACCTTCCCCGTTCCACACCGCAGGCGCGGTGGCGTCCATCGATGGGGAGCCCTGTGGATTGGTGTGGCGAGCTTGTTGGCCGTTGGGTGTCAGGACGACACGGCACTGGTTCGCGAAATCCAAAGCCGACGCCAAGCCCAGCAAGAAACGCTCGCGCGACGCGATCACCTCGGTGAATCATTTGTGTTGCTGCGAAAGTACGTCGAGCTCGATGCGGAAAAGGCGCAGGAACAGATCGCGTTTCATCTCAACGGCTGGAGTGCCACCCGACCGCCGAGTGAAGTCACCGAGCCCAAGTTGGTCGATACCCTCGGCGATCTGATCTCGCAAAACCAATTGGCCGACCGTGTCACCGGCCGGACCTTTTTGCCGAGCGATGTATTGCATCTGCGCGACAGTTACCTGTTCCATTCGCTGTACAGTTGGGTGGACGTGCCGCTGCAAGACGAGGCTCTATTGGCCGATTGGTTCAAGCAGCAGCGTGAAACGCTTCCCGGAGAGATGGTCGATCGGCTGGTCACGGCGACACGTTTGTTTGACTGGACGATACGCAACGTTGCCTTGGAGCCGAATCAGCCGCTGAATCCCGCGCCGCAAGGACCGGACTTTCCTCCGGGCATCGAGTTTCGCGGCGCAGGGTATCGTCAGACGGATTTTCAAACCGTCATGCGTGGAACCGGTGACGGACTGCAGCGGGCCGGAGTGTTCACTCAATTATGCCGACAGGCGGGGATCCCCGCCGCGGTGTTGGGATCGATCGACGGCCAGTCCGGGGATGTGACGCCGTTTTGCGTCGGTGTGCTGGCGGGCGAGCAGATCTATCTGTTCGAGCCGACCCTGGGCGTGTTTGTCCCCGGTCCGGATCAAGTCGGAATCGCGACGTTGGCACAAGTCCGTCGTGACGCTGTCGTCTTGCGGCGTTTGGGAATCGCGGGGCTGGATCAATTCACCTATCCGGTGACCAAGGAAGACGTTCAACAATGTGTGGCGTTGTTGAATCTGTTGCCCGAGGCGATCAGCCCGCGGATGAAGAAACTTCAATCGGGTTTGACAGGCGATCGCAGGATGAATGTCTATGTCGACGCCGACACCCTTGCCGAACGATTTGATGCGGTCACGGGCATCAGCTCGGTTCGCCTTTGGGACGTTCCGGTGAAAGCTGAGATCTACCAGTCGATTTGCCAACAGTACACCCAACGCGATCCGGTGTTCGCATTCTGGTACATGGCACGTTGGGCGATGATGGATGCCGGTTTCGAAAGCGCACGAGAACTGACGCGCGGACGATGGCAGCACTTGAAGGGGCAGTTCGCCGATCTTGAAGAAGACAGCATCACCGGCGCGCGGACCCTATACATGAATCAACGGGCACCGGAGTTCGAGATCGAGGATTTGAGGATCGATGTTGAGCTTCAAAAACAATACGGCATCCGACGCGAATTGGGCGTCGACGCACAAGTGTACGACCAACAAGTCGCTCAGATTCAAGGGTTGCTGCGAATGGGCAAACGCACCGCGACGTATTGGTTGAGTCTGCTGCAAGCCGACGACGGCCGACTGGAAACCGCCGAAAGCTGGCTCAAAAAACGCGTGCTCACCGAGGAGCAGCAATCCTATTGGACGCCGGCGGCCCGCTACAATCTGGCCCGCTTGCACGAGGCGCTCGGGAAAACCGAGCAAGCGATCGAGATGTACAAGCGCGAAGGCGAACCCCAGGAACACGGCAACCGCGTTCGCGCGCGGTTGGTCGCCAAGCAAGTCGACGATTAGGTCACGCGGTGCGTGACAAACGGCATGCACAGCATGCCCTACGGCTATCCCAGTGTCTTACGGGCGATCGCGGAAGGGCCATTCGGGACTGCCCTTGGGGTCGTCGCGATGGGGGGCCTTGCCGAGTTCAAAGTCCGTCGGTTGTAGATTCAGCTCTTCCCAGTACTCCTTGTCGTTGATGAATCCGTAGAAGGTCGGGTAGTACGGATCCACGTAGGCGACGTCGGCTTTTTCCGGCACCGTTTTGTCGAGCAGGAAGTAGGTGGCGTTGACGAGCAGGCGGCGTAGATCTTCGTTGACCAAGTCGACGCTGGCGCCGGCGGTCGTGCAAAACGATCGTCCCTTGGTTCCCGAGGGCGACACATAGGGGTGCAGCCAAGCCAAGGGCTGCATCGGCTCGTTCTTGGGTCCCTCGACGTTGGCCGATTTCGGGTCGAGTGACTCGGTCACCGCGCCGCGCAACAGAATCGTGTCCTGGTCGGTCAGGTGGGTGACTCCGTAAACGTCCGAGGGGACGAAGATGTCGCTGACGCTATTGAGGATCGGATGTTCTGCGGCCTGATCGGTGATGACCGCTCGCGCGCCTTGGCGTTTGTGTTGGCCGTGGTGGCTGACCCACTGCTCACCGAGGATCTTGCGTCCGAAGTTGCCAAAGGTCACTTCACCGCCGAATGAACCCTGTCCGTTGAAGGCGTGTGTCGCGGTGCGGATCCCGATCAACGGTTTTCCGTCGTTGATGAACTTGGTGATGTGGGCCGCTTGCGACTCGCTGGGTTTGCGAAAACGCGTTCCGATGATCATCAAGTCGGCATCGTCAAGCGCTTCCCAGCCGACCACGCCGCTCTGGTTGTTCGGGTCGATGTATCGCCCATCGGCCGACATCGAAAACAGAACGGTGCAATCAAAGCCGTGTTTCACGCTCAGAATTTTGGCCAACATCGGCATCGACTCTTCGGTGCGATACTCTTCGTCGCCCGAAACGAGAACGATTTTGCCTTGGGAATCACCCTTGGCGGGAAAGTGGAGCACGCCCGACTGGGCCGCCACGGCGTGACTGATCAGCGGAACGAAGAGCAGGGCGAGCGAAAGAAGCGTACGGTAAATCATGCTGCGGGACGGGGTTAAAGGACGACGGGGCAAAAAGGTGTCGCGACGGGAGCCGTCACGACAAGAGTTTAACGAGACAACGCCGGTTTGAGGTCAGGCGGCGGGAAAATACCCGCACGAAGCGTCAGCGGCCTGTTGATTCAATCAGCCGTTAGCGAGCCGGCGGGCCCCAACCGGAGCGAGCAACGCTTGCGTGACGGGATGGAGCTTGATTGCGTTGATTTCAGATCATCGATTCAATCAAATCGTTTGCAGCAAGCGAACCCAACGCAGCAGGTCATCGATCTCCGTTTCGCCGCCCAGAGAGATGGGGTATCCGGCGGTTGCCAGCGGTGCCAGCCAGGTCGGGCCGTTGTCGAGTGACTCGATGGGCAACATGATTTCCAGGGCGCGATCGGGCTCGTTTTCACGCAGCCGAACGGCGGGGGGCTTGGCATTTGCGGAGACCGCGATGCCGGCAAAATTCTTTCGATCCGACAGCGCCATCGCGATCACCATGGAATCGGCTGCCGAAGCCGCCGTGTCCTTGATGGCCCCGTTGGCCGCGACCGCGCTGACCAGGACGGGAACTCGCTGCGCCATCAGGGTGGCCATGCGAGAGACGACGTCGATTTCTTTTTGTTGCCAACGCTGTTCATCTTCGCTGCACACGGCACAGACCACGACACCGGCTTTTCCGGCTGCATCGCGCCAACCCTGCAATGCTTTTTGCGGGTCGCGGGTGTCCGGGGGTAGCAACAGCACCAGCAACGCCAGTCCGTCGTCGGCCGCGATCGTTTCGGGTTTGGGGGCCACGTAGGCGGCGAGGTTGGGGACATCGGGAAGCCGCAATTCCTGGACATCCCATGGGTTTTCGGGCGGCTCGCCGGACCATTGATCGATCGTCTTTTTCAGCGTCGGTCCGGCGATCGATGTGGGGGTCAATTTGATTTCCAGCGGCTCCCCGTCACGTTCGATGGTCAGCGTCAATTCTTCATCGGCGACCGCTGTGATCATCGTCTGACCGGCCGTCGCCACGTCCGTGATTTCGGTTTGATTGATTTGCTTGATCGCA
The DNA here is from genome assembly GCF_025060895.1 of Stieleria sedimenti. GTDB lineage: Bacteria > Planctomycetota > Planctomycetia > Pirellulales > Pirellulaceae > Stieleria > Stieleria sedimenti. The sequence continues at coordinate 18,351 of NZ_JANZKV010000106.1, forward strand.
TCACCGGGGTTCAATTTGCCCTCGGCGGCTGTGTCGGGGACGACGGCGCGGACGACGACCTTGGGCTGCTTTGCCGCCTCGTCGGTGGCGTCCTCGGCGTCGTCTCGCGGCTCTTCGGTCAACCAGACGCCCAGACGTTGCGGACTCAACGGGGGAATCGACTCGGCCAGGGTGACGTTGACGGTCCGTGTTTCGCCGTTTCGACGCAGCGTGATCTCGATCGACTCGCCGGCATCGTAGGGGCCGAGGGCCTGTTTGATCTGTTGGAACATTCGCACGGGGTCTCCGCCGATGGCAACGACGGAGTCTCCGGGCTGGATACCGGATTTTTCTGCCGGAGATCGGCTGCGGACGGCTGCCAATTCGGTGTCTTCGGCGTAGGGGTCTTTGGCCTTGGGGACAATCCCGATCAACCCCTTGCGGATGTCTTCCCCGGCACGCAGACGCGGCAGTTTGTTTGCCAACACCGGTGACGGGACGGCGAACGCGATTCCCGAGTCGTACCAGCTGGTGTCGTCCGGGGCTCCGCCTTCGGCGACGGCGGGGACCAAGACACCGATCACGTTTCCGTACAGATCGACCAAGGGGCCGCCGTAAAACGATGGGGAGACGCGCGCGTCGCTTTGCAACATCGTGCCTTCCAATCGGCCGGTGGCACTCAAGATGCCGCTACTGACCATCGGCGATCGATCGCCGCCGTAGCGTCCGATGGCGACGACGGTTGAACCGATCGGCGTGTTCACCGCTTCGGCCAACTCGATCGGGGCCAGGGGCGACTTGGTATCGACTCGGAGCATCACCAGGCCGCGGTGATAGTCGCGGGCGACGAGGGTTGCGGCCAGTCGTGTCGCATCGGGCAAGACGACCAAAATGCTGGCCGACGGCCGACGGACGATGATGTCCGATGCGACGATGTACCCTTCTGCGTCAACGACAATCCCGCAGGACGGTGCGTCTTGGGCGACTTCGCTTTGCCGATTCCCGCCGCCGGCCACTTCGGCCACTCCGATCACTTCGATGGAAACGATCGATGGCAAGACACGCTCGGCAGCGTTGCGCACCGCGCGGGCCATCGCTTGACGATACTCCGCGGTGTCGCTTTGTGCCGAACAGACGGTGTTGGCGAGCAGACACGCCGTCACGACCGTGAAGCAGTAGACCGTTTTTAAATTCACCACGCGGCGGGCTCCTAAGGTTGCAAACGAATCGGCAGCACTTCGTTGCCGCGCTGGATCGTGATCGACAGGGCGTCGCGCCGATCGATCCGACGCAAAAGATCGATCAGGGTTTGTTGGTCACCGACACGCTGTCCTTCCAACAATAAGATCAAATCGTCTGGACGCAATTTTGCGTCGGCCGCCGGCGAGTCAGAGGCGACGGCATCGATGTAGGCCGGTGTGGATTCCAAAACGTTGGGCACCAGCACCAAACCCAGCGTCGTCAGGTTGTGTGACTGGTCCCGTCGCAGCACGGGGTTCTCTTCTTTGGGGACGGTCGTCGTGCGACCGGCGATGATGTCACCGAGTGCGGTTCGAAGCGCATCGATCGGCAAGGCATAGTTCAGCCAGACCCCGGTGCCGCTGTCGCGAAGCTCCTTCCCCAGCATGCCGATCAAACGGCTTTCGCCATCGACAACCGCGCCGCCGGCGGCGCCGGGGTTGTTCGCGATCAGATCCAGGATCAGCACTTTGCCGCGGTAGGGTGTCTTGAAGGTGCCGCGCCGTGCGTCCAAGTTGGTCACCGCGGCAATGGTGCCTTGCATCACACTGGCCGGTTCGTTGCCCGCGGCAATGTTGAACAGATTGCTGACGGCCAAAATGGGATCACCCCACTGAGCATCGAGTTCCTTGTCGACTTCGAAGTACGGCAGATCGGACGCGTCGACTTTTAAGACCGCTAGCTCGAGCGCCGGTTCGATGCCCACGATCGTGGATTCAAACCGGCGTCCGTCATCGAGCACCACGATCGGTTCAACGTCCAGTACATAGCTCCAGGCGGTCGCAATGTGGCCTTCCGGTGAAACCAGAAAACCGCTTTGGTAGGCCTCCAGCCCTTTGATTCCGCCGGCACCGTATACCTTGACCACACGCTTTTGGATTTCACGCACGCTGGGTGCAACGGGGGGCTGGGCCAACGCTTCGGCTGTGACCAAAAGGCAGGTGAGCAGGTAGACCAGTCGGGGCAGCAGCGCGGCGAGGGTTGGAGAGGGAAGTCGCAAGGACATCATGGCTGTGCGGTCTCCGTTTGCTTCCAGTCGCTGATCGAGACGTTCAGTGCGACGTCCGTTCCGTAACGCAATTCCAGTCCGCTGATCTTGTCGCCGTCGCGAAGGATCCAGAGTTCCGCCGGGTCGGAGTCGCGATCGGCGAACACTTCGACGCATTCGACCAAGCCGCTGTCGGGATGAGAAAGCCAACGCACCTCCATGCCCCCGTACAGGCCAATCATGCAATCGTGCAAGGGGCGTTCGCCGCCCAACGGCATCGTGCCTTGGTAGTAGGCCTCGCCGAATTTCCGCGGGCCGAGTTTCAACATGGTCCGCCAGGCATCCAGCGCGGGCAGGATCCCGGCGATCGAATCGGTGTCGACCGCATCGTACAACTCCGATCGTTTCGTCGCCTGCATCGCCGTTTCGCCGACCAGGATTGCAAACTGATCGTCGGCGACGCTGAGTTTGACCTCGGCCTCGCCGGTCTTGCCGGTGATCGTCCAGGCGGTGGATTTCGATTCCGCATCGGCGGGAAATTGATCGGCGGGAAACTGGTTCCGCAGCGAGTCGATGAAACGATCCTGCTGGACTTGATTGAAGTGATAGTTGGCATATCCCCGGCGTGGGATGATCAGGTCGGAAACCGATTTGGGGATCGCCGGCTTGGCACCGCCGTGGGGTGACGGCGGCCGCGGCCGTTTTCGATCGGGCGGTTGAGGGGCCTCGTCATCGTTTTCCTGATCGTCTTGATTTCCATCGGCGTCTTTTTCTTCCGCGTCTTTTTCCTCTTCCGGTTGGTCTGGAACCGGCGGTGGTGGCGGCAGGGCGGACGACATTTTCGCAAGCAGTTCGTCCTGGCGATGAACGCCCATCAAACGTACCGGGACGCGTTTGGTGATTCCGTCGTAGCGAAACGTGACAGGGACGCGCCATCCACTGGGCAGGGTTCCCAGCACATTTTGAACATCGTTTGCGGTCATCACGGGACGGCCATCGATTTCCAGGATTTGGGCGTTGTAACGCAGCCCGCGTCGGTACGCGTCACTGGATTCGAGGATGTTGCTGACGACGACTCCGCCATCGGGATCGGTCGTCGCGGTCGCGCCGAGCGTGGCGTGGTCGACGATGCGGCCGCTGCGCAGATAACCGAGGAAGTTTTTGGCCTGATTGATGGAAATCGCGTAACCGACTCCGACGTTGACACGCCCGCGTTTTTCGAACGAGCACCGTCCGACGATGCCCAGCAATTCGCCTTGAGCGTTGTAGATCGGGCCGCCCGAGTTTCCGGGGTTGATCGACGCATCGGTCTGCAGGCAATCGGCATATTCCAGCAGCGTGCCGGAGGGGTATTGATAACGCCCGACGCCGCTGAGGATTCCCCAGGTCACGGTGGGTTGGAGATTGGTCGCCAGCAGAAACGGATTGCCGATCACCATGCACCAGTCGCCGGCGCGGGCTCGTCGGCTGTCGGCCAGCGTGGCGTAGGGGAAATCGTCGCGTCCGAGCAGCTGGATCATCGCCAAGTCGCCGACCGGATCGAGTCCGACCAGGACGGCATCGTAGACGCGGCCGTCGCTCAACCCGCAACGCATGAACGTTCCGGCGGGGCTGGTGACGTGAAAGTTGGTCAGCGCAAAGCCGTCCGGTGAGATCAGCACGCCGCTCCCGCCGCCTCCGCCACCGGGCACAAACACACTGACGGCGCTGGGACGGGCACGATCAATCGCCGCAACACGCGCCTGTTCGACCGACTGTAGCAGCGGGTCCAACTGGATGGGGCCTGCGACAGAACCTGTATCGGTTGCAGCGTCTTGTGCCGGCGACACCGGTGCCGGGCAGAACGGTGTGATGGAAAACAGCGCCAACAACGATGCGGCGAAAAGCGCGGCGGGTGGCGGCAATCGGTCGTTCACTCGTCGGCTCACTTGATCAACCTGGGTTTCAAGAATCGGACTTGGTCTCCGACGTCACCATCGTCGCCTGCCAAGGCTTCCAGCCTCACACGGTTGGCACCCGCCACTGGTACGCGAAATCCTTTGCTGCTCGAATCGGTCAGCGACTGTTCCCATTGCACTTGGCCATCAACGACCACGCGAACGGTAACCATGCCGCCGGCGGAGACAAGTGTATCCCGCCCGACGCTTCCGGCCAGCGTTTGGAATCCCGGCTCGACGCGATACTCGACGTTTCCTCCGGCGACCATCACCAGATCATCGCCCTCGGCTGCAGGTCCGAACCAATCGGTCATCAGGTTGGTCGGCAATTTCGTTTGCAATTGGGGGGACATTCGGGTGGAGGCGGGGCTTTCACGCGCCAGCATCACTCGACCGCTGGACCAAGTGATTCGTTCGATCTGATCCAACGCAATGCGATGGCGGATCGGACCAGGCAACAGAATCTCGATCGCGTCGGTCGCGTCGCTGGGTTCCAGGCGGGCAACCAGAAACGTGGAGCCATAGATGTCGCTGATCTTGACCGCTGCTCGTGCGTCGGACGACGCAGCCGAGCGGAAAAAAACGCCCTCAAGGCGGTCTCGCGGTGCTTCGATTTTGTCTCCGTCGAGTTCGAACAGCAGGTTCTGCGGATCCAAGCCGACCACCACACCTTCGATCGGATCGAGCTGGTCGTTGCCGCGTCGAATCACCATCAAATCACTACGCTGCTCTTTGTCCTCCAAGCCGAACCATTGTGGATCGGTAGCCGGTCCGCCCTGACGAAAGCGAATCGATCGAACCTGGTTGATCGGAACATTGATTGCGGATTGACGCCTCGGTTCAATTTTGACCGTCGTGTCATCCACCGAAGCGTCTTGCGCGAAGATGGACGATCCGTTCGTCAGCGTGACGTTGATCGTCGGGCCGGCCGACGTCTCCTGCGGCACAGCCAGTTTCAGCGTGACGACCTGGTCGGCGGGTAGCTCTCGCAGCGACGATCCGTCATTGAGTTGAAGTGACGAAGCGGTCGTCCCGGCCCATTGGCCGCTGACGATTTCACCCGAGCTCAATTCGATCTGCACCTCCGTCGCCTGAACAGGGGATGCAAAGGCCGGAACCAGCAAGGCGGCGCCGAAGACTGCAGTGCCGACGACTGCGGCACACGAGATCGAGGGCAACCACGGAAAAAGTTTCATAGAGTGCGGGTCGATAGGGAGCGTTGAAAAAGTGCTTCAGTGGCGGCGAGCCACGACCAACACAGTTTATCACAACATCCCGTCAAACGGATCGCCCGAATCGTGTCGAAGGCGGAGCCAGGCGTTGGTATCCCCCGATGCGTCTCAAGAAGACCTGTCGGGGGCACCGGCTACCGCGATCTTTTCCTGCTCGTCCGCTACGGCGTTTCGCCGACGGGGGTTTCGCTGGCGGCGGTTGTGTTTCCCGTCATGTTGCTGGTGGTGTTGCTGCCGCTGGTATTGCTGCTCACCGTCACGGCCGGTTCGGAGCTGTCGGCAGCCGGCGCCGGGGGTTTCGGAGGTTGGCAGCCGAGTGAAAAAGTCATCAGTGCTGCTGCGGCGGAACCGGCGAGGATTCGTGTCACGTTTTTCATTGGATTCTCCAAAATCAGGATGAGGGGGGCGGGACCCTGCAATCAGTGCTGCGTGGGGCGACGGCAGGGTGGAGCGGGATGAATTGCTTGTGCCGGTTCATTCTTTGCAGACTGGCGGCAAATGACCATCCCCGAACGGGTGACTTTTCGGTTGGATCGGGCCAATGGCAGCAAAATAACCATCGATGACCCGATAACCGGCACGAAGAGACCGTTTGACACGGTTTTTGGCCTCACGTTTTTGGCCACGCTCATCCCCCCGGACGCATGGTGCCGATTCCAATCCCACCCGCCCTTCCAACTTTACCCCGGGGAATCCCATGAAATCCAACCTCAAAAACGGGCTGCTCGGTATCGTCTGGGCCGCCATGGCATCCATCCTGCCGGCCGGCTCGGCCCTCGCCCAGTTTCCGTTTCCCGAAGTCGCTGCTCCCGAAGTCGCTGCTCCCGGAGTCGCTGCTCCCGGAGTTGCGGCACCCGAAATCGTCCGTCCCCAACCCGCTGCGCCGGAACGCGTCGCCCAGAAACCCGCCGCCGACGACGCCGACGTGATCGTCACGCCCCGGCTGGTCGATGTCGTGCCCAGTTCTTCCGACCAGTCCGCCGGCGAGCCGACCGCCGCCGAACTTCGCCAAGCACGCGCCCAATTCCGTTCGCAACAGCGGATGGAGCGGATGGAGCGAAACCTGTGGGCCGGCTACGAACCGCTGCGTCCCAATTGGAATTCGATTCCGATGATGAGTGGCCGCTACCCGTATCGCCAGACGGTCGTCGTACCGTTGTACGTTTACCCTCGGTAGAAAGTCCTGCCCTCGGTAGGAATGCTGCCGTTGATCTCAAGACCCGATGCCTGTGAGCTGCGATCGACTCGTGCTCGCAGGCAGTGTTGTTTTCTCCCTCGTGTTGGATTGGGGCGTCCCCCGTCGATTCGAGTTGAACGATTGTGACGTCTCGGGCGTTTCGGGGATCACTGGCTTTGGTAGGGACCGCAACGCGACAAAACGGCACTTGCATCACGATCGCAGCCAACGCCGCTCAGTACCGCCCCGCCCTGTGCCGATAGCTCTCCCTGGGACGAACGGTCGAGTTCATCACTCGACCGCCCGCCGCCCCGAAACGCATCCGTGACTTCCGCTCAATTGCAGGCATCCCACGCAGATGGACAAAGAGATAAACGTGCTGGCATTGGTCAAAGGCGAAGAGAAATTCATCTTCATGTTCGACGATGCCAATCGCGACCAAACGCTGCGTCAGCTCGCACGGTTTGCCGCCAATCCCGAATTGGATTTCTCGTGGTACGACGCGGCGATGTTGAGTCGCAAGATCCGCGACGCGGTACCCGTCGAAGACGACCTGTTGATCGACAACGAACTCGACAACCTTTCGGTCGAAGACTTTAGCTAGAGCACGAGGAGCTCGCATGCACTCAGCGATCGCCCAGTTCCTGCGTTACCTGGTGACCGAACGCAACGCGTCGGAGTTGACGATCAAATCCTATCGCGAGGATCTGTTCAGCTTTGTCGAGTGGCTGGAAACGACGCGCGGCAAGGTGCCGCATCCCGATTCGCTCTCGCCGCAGGAACTGAGATCGTTTCAAGCGGCGCTCCAGCAAGCCGACTACGCCCGTTCGAGCATCGCTCGCAAACTGGCGGCGCTGCGCAGTTTTTACAAGTTCGCGATGCGTGAAGGTCTGGCAACGAGCAATCCGGCCAAGCCGCTGCGCAACCCGCGTCGGCAACGCAAGCTGCCGCACGTGTTGACCGACGACGAGGTGGGGCGTTTGTTGCTCGCCCCGCCGGCAGACGAGGTTGCCGGACTGCGCGACCGCGCGATCTTGGAAACGATGTACTCGGCGGGATTGCGGGTTAGCGAGCTGGTCGGGCTTCAAGACGGTGACATCGACACGCACGAACAAATCGTTCGCGTCCGCGGGAAGGGCCGCAAGGAACGGATTTGCCCGCTCGGTTCGTTCGCCATCAAGGCGATCGAAGCCTACGCCAAACGCCGCCAACGCAGCGACAAAAGTCAGGCGTTGGGGCGCAAGGCGCCGGTGTTTGTCAATCGCTTCGGCAATCTCCTGACCGCGCGAAGTGTCGGCCGGATGCTAGAAAAACACCTGGCCGTCGCCGAACTCGATTCGCGAACCAGTCCCCATACCTTGCGCCATTCGTTTGCGACGCATCTGTTGGACCGCGGCGCGGATATCCGCAGCGTTCAAGAGTTGCTCGGTCACAAGAGCTTGGCGACCACGCAAATCTACACGCATGTCAGCGCCGCCAGTTTGCGCGCGGTCTACGAACGGGCCCACCCGCGAGCCAACTGACGAACTCAAACGGTGCCAGCTACCCAAGCACCGCTTGCCCACCGAAGAGGCCTGACCCGTTTTTCTCAAGTTGCAACCGTTGGTGTCTAGCCTTGAGGCGATTCCCGGTCGCTGCTCTGCAGCGACAGTGGGCGGCTANNTAAAGCCTGCACACCAACGTGCGGCTGACGCTTTTTCAATCGCGTGAGCTGGGGGTGATCTTCAGCGGTACCTCTTTGTCGCCCCGCCGGACGGTGATGCCGACTTCTTCGCCGATCTTCAGGGCTTCGATGGCGTAGGTGTAATCGTAAATGTCTTCGATCTTTTTGCCGGCGAGTTCGATGATCACGTCGCCGCCCTGGACGCCCGCTTTGGCCGCCGGACCCTCACCGGCGACTCCGCTCAGTTTCAGCCCCTTGATCTTTCCCGCCGCATAATCGGGCACCGTTCCCAGGTAGGCGGTCAGTCGTGCGCGGGGGACTTCGTCTTGCTGCTTTTCGCCTTCGTCGAGTTTGAATTCGGGAACATCGGCGTCGGTCAACATGCCGCGGGCGATCAACGCGAACAGCCGAGCCGTGCTGGCTGCGCCTTCATAGTTCAATTTTTCTTTGGTGTCCCGCGGCGTGTGGTAGTCTTCGTGGGCGCCGGTGAACGCCGACAAGATGGGAACGTCGCGGGCGACAAAGGCCGAGGCGTCGGTCGGCAATCGCGTGCTGGTTTTGTCCAGCGTCAGCGACAGCCCCACCGGCACGTTGCGACGATTGACCAGGGATTCAAACTTGGGCGACGAACCGATCCCCTGGACGACCAGCTTCTCACGCAGTCGTCCCACCATGTCCAGATTCAGGTACGCGGCGATCGCGGAGGTCAGCGGTGCGGCGTTGGTGGTCATGCCGTGAGCCCGCGCGGCACGTTCCGCCTCTTCATCGATTTCGGCTTTGGGGGCGTCGGGATAAAGCGTCTCGAACGATTCAATGAAGGCTTGGGACCCGAACAGTCCCAGTTCTTCGCCGCTCCAACCGGCGATCACCAGGTCCCGATTGGCATTCAGCCGTCCGGCCCGTTTTTCGTCCGCCAGGTATTGTGCGATCTCCAGCATCGCCGCGACTCCCGACGCGTTGTCATCGGCCCCTTGATGGATCAGATCGCGTTCGTCGTCCTTGGCCAGCGAGTTGCTGCCGGAACCACGTCCCAAGTGATCGACGTGTGCGCCGACCATCACAAACGGGTAACTGGGGGCGGTGCTTTCGCCGGCGGGCAGACGGGCGATCACGTTTCGTCCGGTCCCCGTCTTGCGTTCGATTTCGATCGTCGTTCCGACCTTCGCTCCTTCCAGGATGTAGCCCATCGCCAGCGATCCGTCGTCGAGTTGGGTTTGCTGTTCTTTGAGGTCGCCGTCGGACTCCGAGAACAGTTTGCCCGCCATGGCATTGGTGATCGAGATCGCGGCGATGCTGACACCGGCCGAGGCGGTGGAGTCAAAGCGGATCAACTCGTTCTGAACCTTGCTGGTCGGGCCGGCGACGAAGATGATGCCTTTGGCGCCGAGATCGCGGGCGAAGGTCGCTTTGCGGCGCGGCGAGCTGAAACGCGCCAGCTGCTGTCGCCGTTCGGGGGTGATGTCCTGGGGCAAATCTCGAAACACCATCACCCATCGATTGGCCACGTTCAGGTGGACGTAGCTGTCGTATTCCGGCGAGTCTTCGCTAGCCGGGACACGCATGCCGTAGCCCGCAAAGACGACCTCGGTGGGCTCGATTTGGCCGTCGGCTGAGAAGGAGAGCGGACGCCAATCTTCGTTCAAGGTTCCTGTCTGGTCTCCGATCGTGAGCGTGTTGTTGTCGGTCAGTGAGCAACCCGCCGGGAACTGGAACTCATCAAAGAACGTGCCCGATTCGCCGGCCGGCACGAACCCAAGACTCTCCAAGTAAGCGGCGACGTAAGCGGTCGCCCGTCGCTCGCCTTCGGTCCCCGTCAACCGGCCTTCCAGTTCCGGACGCGTCAAATAATCGACGTGGCGGGCGATGTCGGCGGGCGTGAATTGAGGCGATGATTCTTCGGCGGCGTCGAGTGCCGCTTGTCGGTCCGCGTCGTCCTGGTCGGTCAATCCCAGGCGTTTGCGGACCTCGGCATCGTTCCAGTTGCCGAGGAAGATTTGTGAACGTTTTTCGGCCGTCCGGTTGCTGGTCCACGCGATGCGATCGCCGCCGGGCAAGAAGACGGGCAGACCATCGAATCCATCGGTGAAGGTCACCCGCACGGGTTGCCCCTGGCCATCGGCGCGGACGCAGTAAAGTTCAAAGTTGCCGAAGCCGTGTCGGTTGGTGGTGAAGATCAGGTAATCGCCGCTGGGATGGTAAAATGGAGCCCAACTCATCGCGCCGATGTTGGTCAAGCGGCGGACGTCGGTGCCGTCGGTGGCCATCGTGTAGATTTCCGCCGTCGTCCCGTCTTCGGAAAATCGTCGCCAGCAGATGCGGGCTCCGTCGGGCGAAAAGAACGGCCCGCCGTCATAGCCGTTGACATCGGTCAACTGCCGGACGTTCGATCCGTCGGCGTTCATGATGTACAAGTCGATGAAGTACGACTTGTCGGTCTTCAGCAACTCGGTCTCGCGTGGCGACAGCGGCTCGGAGTAAGCCGCCCGGTTGGACGCGAATACGATCTGGGTTCCGTCGGGGCTGTAACTGGCTTCGGCGTCATAGCCGACCGCTTCGGTCAGCCGGTTGTAGGTGCCGTCATCGAGCCGCTCGTAGATTTCAAACTCGGGGTCGTAGTCCCACGAGTAGCGTGGTTGCTTGCCGGTCCGGCGAAGTTCGAGCAGTTCGTTCTGCTTTTCGACCGAGGTTTCATCGTGGTGCGTGCTGGAAAACAGCACCCGATCGCCGCTGGGGTGGATCCAGGCGCAGGTCGTTTTGCCCTGCCCCGGTGAAACCTGCTGCAGATCGCCGGTTTCAAGATCCATCAAGAAGATTTGGTAGAACGGGTTGGCCGGATCGCGTTCGCTTTGAAAGACCATCCGTTTGGCATCGCCGCTGAAGTAACCTTCGCCGGCACGCAGTCCGTCAAAGGTGATCTGTCGGGCTTCCGAGATCAGTTCCGCTTCCTTGTCCGGCGACAGATCGGTCGAGGGATCGGCGCTGGCTGGCTGGGCGCTGGCTGGCTGGGCGCTCAGTGACGGGGCGCCGAGCAGGATGGCCGAAAGCGTGATGAGAAAGAGCAGGGCTGCGTGTCGCATATGAATTCGATCGTGGTAGGTTCGATGAAGGGAGGCGTGGAGGGGAGGACGGATTGGCAGTCCGTGCCCTCGTCCATCAGATTGTATGGCAAGTGGTGCGGTGTCGTTTCAGGGGTCGACCAATCCCTGGGCCCCACGCAACTGGATCAAATCCTCGCTCCAGCGGAGAAACAATTCTCTTCGTTCGCTCGGATCTTGAAAGACCCGGACAGAGTTTGTTTTGTGGCGGATGTCATCGCGGACCAACCCATACAGGTTTTCGTAGACCGCTTCGGGATCGGGACCCTCGGTTTCGTCGGCCTGCAGTCGCGCGGTCGCTTCGAAGCGAAACACCTGGAGCCAGCCGGGGCGTTGGACGGCGATCAGACGCACATTTTTGAGTTTTGCCGAGCCGCCGTAATAGCCGTTTTGGGTCAGGTGTTTTCGGATCTCCAATTCCATTTCGCGGTCGCCGCACCAGTCATTCCATTTTTGCTGAAGCGATTTCAGGAGTGCGATCATTGTGTACTCCGGTGGGTTGACTGGATTGGTGAATGTCGGAGGGGCGGTTGAAGTTCATCTGTCGTCATTCGACCCTTCCTGCCGGAGAGGGATTTTTCACTTGCGTCGACACCCATGCTGCGAGGAGTCTTTCGCAAAATCCGCTACGCCCACTCCGAAGAACAACTTGCGGGTTAGTCACTATTGCGAGCCGTCCATCTTTTCCTTGAGCAGCCTGACCGCGGTTTGAAATTCGGGGTTGTCCGGTTCCAGGTTGGCGGCTTTTTCGAGTTGCGAAAGTGCGGCGTCAAGTTGTCCGTTCAAGTAGAGCAACAGGCCGTAGCGGTACTGGATGCCGGCGATTTGGGGGGCCAGCGCAGCGTCACGCGCCAAGAGCGGCAATTCTTGCTTGCGGAGTGTTCGAACGCGTTTGAGCAGGGGCTCTCGCTCGGATTCGGGAACGCTCGGGGCAAGCTGTTCCAGCAGGCTGGCAAGATTGGTCCTGGCACCGACGGAGCCCGGTTCGACGCGAATCGCCGTCTGATAGGCCTCGATCGCTTCGCCGTAGCGTCCCAATTGTTCGCAGATTCCGGCCCAGCCCATGTGTGCTCCGGCGCGGTCCGATGCGACCATGAACTCCTCGTGGACTTCGTTCAAGACGGACTCCAGTTGAGTTCGTTCGGACGGCGAGAGCTGGCCAAACGCGGGGGAACCCAATAGCGATCGGGCGGCCGAGGTTCGCACCAGACGCGAGTCGTCACCGAGCAGCTTTATCAGCTTGCTTTTGCCGGTCGACGCATTGGCCATCGCCAACACCGACGCAGCGGCCGAACGGACCAACGGATGCTGGTCGCTTTGATCGGCCAGTTCGGCGGCGACGCGTGGCAGGGCGGCGACGCCTTGCCTGGCGAGTTCCTCCAGCAGCGTCGCTTTGGCGATCGCGGGGGCGCGTTCGTCGTTGATCGCCAGCATTTCAATCGCTTCCCTGGCGGCGCCGGGGTCGCCGCGACGCAGGGGCACCAGTGCTTCGGCGAAGTGGGGCGGTCGCTTTCTTTGTTCGCCGTACCATTGTTCGCAAGCGTCATCACACCACTGGTCGGTCTGCCGCATCAACTCCGCCAGGGTTTCGCCGTCGCTTCCGATGGGTTGTTCGCCGTCTTGCTCGGCGGCCAATAGCCATTGCGAGTATTCCTTGGACTGGAACGTGTCGCGATGCTCGTCGGCGATCTGCGGCAGTCGATCCTTGACGTGACAGTGGCTGCAGGCGTTGGGTGTTCCCAGTTTGACCGAGAGATCCGGACGCGGGATCCGCAAGCTGTGGTCCCGCCGCGGGTCCACGTCCATGTAGGTGGTGTGGGGCATGTGACAGCTGACGCACTTGGCGCCTTCGGTGCCGGGGGCGTGATGGTGGTGGGCCGGAACATCGTATTTGCCCGCGGCGTGCTGATGGCAATTGGTGCACGTCTCGTTGCCGGGGAATTTTAATTTCAGCGAGTGGGGATCGTGGCAATCGGTGCAACGGATGTCTTTGTGGTACATCTTGCTTTGGATGAACGATCCGTAGACGTAGACTTCGTCTTTGATCTGCCCGTCACCGTGGTACGTCGTCTCGCCGAGTGTTTCCAAGCGATAGTGGTCAAAGTAATCGGGGCCGGCGGTGAACCGTTCATTCATCACGCCGCGGCGGCTGTGGCACGGCGCACAGGTCTGCAACTGGGGCTCGGGATCGGGCCCTTTCAATTTGGCTAATCCATATCCGTGGCGTCGATCCCAGAACAGCGATTTCTTGTTGGCCAGTTCGATGTGCAGGGACGCCGGGCCATGACAGGCTTCACAACTGACGTCGATCTCCGAAAACGTGGTGTGGTAGGTGACCGAGTCGGGGTCGAAGTTGCGTTTCAGGTTGGTGGAGTGACAATCGGCACACATCGTTTGCCAACGCTGCGCGATACCGGTCCAGTGCAGCGGGTCGTCGGCGGCCAGTTTGTCCGCGACGTCCGGCGGGCGGAGGTAGAACCACTGGTGGTCGCGTGAGTCCCAACTGATGCGGAGGACTTGCAGGCGAGCGACGTCACAGGATTCCATCTCTTCGCTGCGGTCAAATTCGACCATGTACTGTTGCAGCGGGTAGACGCCGAAAACGTATTTGACTTCGAAGTCCTGCATCGTGCCGTCTTCGCCTTCGGTGTGAACCATAAAGCGTTTACCGTCGCGAAACAGTCGATTGACCAATCCGTCGTGCTCGAAGGTGACATCATTAAAATCGCCGAGCACGGTTTCATCGGTCGCCAAATCCATGGCTTTGTCGTGGTCCGACCCGGTGAAATCCTCGGTTTGTTGTCGGTGGCATTCGATGCAGGCGTCGCGTCCGACGTAGCTGCGAACGATGCCTTCGGGTTCGGCCGACCAGTAATCGGCCAGCACGCCACCGGCGATCAGTACCCCCAGGACAAGGACGGGAATCGACCAACGCCGTAACAAACCGCGGGGAGGCTCGACGTTGGGGGCGGCGTCCGATTTCGTTGGCGCAGCCGGTGGGGGGAGTTTCGATGGTGGACGTCGGCGGTCGGACAAGGTGTGCGGCTAGGGGGTGAGTCGAGGAGGGTGGCGTAGGCTGTCGTGGAATGTGGGCGGCGGATCGCCGGGCAGTCTGCCGGATGTCCGTGCCCGCTGATCCGATTGGGGCTGGTGGGGGCGATGGGAACCGGTCGGATCTTGCAGCAAGCGAACCGCTTCCTGGTGCATCTGATTCACCAAGTACGTCTGATTTTCACTCTTGGGTTCGATTTTGTCGAGCAAGCGAGCCGATTTCAAAAGCATTTCGGCGGCCCGCCGTCTGTGGCGGACGGATTGTGTTCCCGGCGAGTTGGGTGGCGGCGTGAGCGAGGGCATCTCCGGAGCGGCGAATTTTGGATCGAGGGAGGACCCGTCCAGGACACTGCCCGTGGTCCGCAGCAGTTCCTGCAAGTCATCGGGTAACAGGGGGGCAGCGTCGCGATCGCCTTGCAGCGCCCGTGAAAGTGCCTCGCGGGCGGCCGGGTTATCCTGGGGTTGTGAGGCGGTCGGCAAGGGGACATCGGGCAACGGCAGGATGCGTTGGGGTGGTTCGGCGGCAAGTGGTCCGGCGGGCAGACCGAGGTGCAGCAGGAAGCCGCCCAGGGCGAAGAACCAGAGAGCGGGCCGCGCTAGCAACGTGATCATCGTCAAATCCGTTTGTGGTGAGGGGGCGTCCGGGCCGGCAGGATAGCTTCTGATGCGGTTGCGGGCCAACAACAATTCGGCTCCGAGGAAGCCCCCGATGTGACGAATGTTTTTTTGAAAATCGTTCTGGCTTTGGCGGAGCGAGGGTGGCGGTTGATCGTCCAAAATCTAGACTGTGTTGAGGACGATGGCGGAATCTTGGCGACGGTTCAGCAATGCGATGAACTCGCTTCGGTCGCCCGTCAATAAACGCTTGAACGCTTCCAACAGACCAGGCCCGTGATCGGCATCGGTTGATATGAATAGCTTTAGCTTGGACTACATCGACGATTTGTACGTCCAGTATATTCAGGATCCTGAGAGTGTCTCGGAGACCTGGCGGCAGTATTTTGAGCAGTTCTTGGTGAGCTCTCCCGCAACGGCCAGGAAACGCAACGCCGGCGTTTCACAAGGCCGCCGCGTGTCCGTGTCGAATTCCGCTGCCGCCGGAACGTCCGCCGGCAAGCCCGGCGGAAACGGTTCCGCTTTGGCCGTCGCAGAACGCAGGGGATCGACCGGTGATGAAGCGACCGATCAGGCGCTTTGGATGTCGCGGATGCAAGACCGCGTCAACCAGTTGGTCCGCGAGTATCGCGTCCGCGGACACCTCAAGGCGCAACTCGATCCGTTGGGCATCGACCGTGGCGACCGGCCCGAGTTGAGCCCCCAGCGGTATGGACTCAGCGAAACCGACATGCAACGCCGCTTGGATTCGTCCGCGGTCGAGCACGTCAAGGGTGATACGCTTGACGTCATTTTGACGAAGCTTCGCAACACCTACTGTCGGTCCATCGGCGCGCAGTTCATGCACATCGACGATCGCAACATTCGCGATTGGTTGCAGCAGCGGATGGAGAGCACCGAGAATCGGTTGGACCTGCCGCACGAGACACAACGGCGGATCTACGCGCGGCTGGCCGACGCCTCGATCTTCGAAGAGTTTGTGCGACGTAAGTTTGTCGGCGCGAAAACCTTTTCGCTCGAAGGTGCCGAAACCCTGATTCCGCTGATCGACTTGGCGTTGGAGAAGGCGGGCGAGCATGGGGTGCAGGAAGTCGTCATGGGGATGGCCCACCGCGGCCGTTTGAACGTGATGGCCAACATCCTCAAGAAACGCGCCATGAACATCTTCTGGTCCTTCGATGATCCCAATCCGGAACTCAGCCGCGGCGGCGGCGATGTCCGCTACCACTTGGGATACAGCAGCGACTGGAAAACCGCGCGGGGGGATCATCTCCACATCTCCTTGTGCTTCAACCCCAGCCACCTGGAATATGTCAACACGGTCGCGATGGGACGCACGCGTTGCAAGCAGGATCACCGGGGGGATACCGACCGGCGTCAGGTGATGAACGTGCTGGTCCACGGCGATGCCGCGTTCGCCGGCGAAGGGGTTGTGCAAGAAACGTTGAACCTGAGCCAGTTAGACGGCTACCGGGTCGGCGGCACGCTGCACATCATCATCAATAATCAGGTCGGGTTCACGACCGAGCCGGAGCAAGGCCGCAGCACCACCTACGCGACCGACGTCGCGAAGATGCTGCAAATCCCGATCTTTCACGTCAACGGCGAAGATCCCGAGGCGGTCGCCCAAGTCGTCGCCTTGGCGATGGATTTTCGCAACGAGTTCCAACGCGACGTCGTCATCGATCTGTACGCGTTTCGTCGCTGGGGACACAACGAAGGCGACGAGCCGCGGTTCACGCAGCCTCGCATGTATGCCGAAATCGATCGTCGCGCCGGTGTCCGCGAACAGTACCTCAATCGATTGAAGGCACTCGGGAAAATCTCCGAAGAAGAAGCCGAGGAAATTCAGAAGGAACGAACCGAGAAGTTGGAGTCGGAATTCGACGCCAGCAAAAATCACCAATTCGTCCCCGACACGCAAACGCTTGCCGCCGGTTGGAGTGATTACTTCGGTGGCCCCGAGCCGGTCGAGCCGACCGACACCAGCTTCGATGAAACCCTGCTGGGCGAACTGGTCGATGCGGCGACGCGTTTGCCCGAAGGATTCGCACAACACAAAAAACTGAAGCGGTTGATCGCCAATCGTCGCGGGATGGCGACCGGTGAAAAGCCGTTCGATTGGGCGACCGCCGAACTGGCCGCCTTCGCCACGCTGCTCGCTCGCGGGCACGCGATCCGGTTGACCGGCCAAGATTGCCAACGCGGAACGTTCAGCCAGCGGCATGCCGTTCAGCACGACGTCAAGACCGGCGCGACCTACATGCCGCTGGAGCACTTGGCCACCAATCAGGCACGCGTCGAATTGCACAATAGTCCGCTCAGCGAAGCCGGTGTGCTGGGATTCGAGTGGGGATATTCGCTCGACGCGCCCGACAGCTTGGTGTTGTGGGAAGCCCAGTTCGGTGACTTTTGGAACTGTGCACAGGTCATCGTCGATCAGTTCATCGCCAGTGCCGAAGACAAATGGAATCGACTGAGCGGTCTGGTGATGTTGTTGCCGCACGGATTCGAGGGGCAAGGCCCCGAGCACTGCAGCGCCCGGGTGGAACGGTTCTTGGCCATGACCGCCGAACACAACATCCAGGTCTGCCAGCCGACCACGCCGGCGCAATACTTTCACCTGCTGCGTCGTCAAGTGATTCGCAAGTGGCGAAAACCCCTGATCGTGCTGACGCCCAAGAGCCTGCTGCGGCACCCCGAAGTGGTCAGCGATCGCAAGGAGCTCGCCGAAGGAGCGTTTGAGCGAATCTTGATCGACAAGGATGTGGATCTGTCGAAGGTCCGCCGTGTCATGCTGTGCACGGGAAAGATCTACTATGACCTGAAAAAGAGCCGACAAGAACGCGAGCTCGATGATGTGGCGCTGATTCGTCTGGAGCAACTTTATCCATTGGAAAGTGATGAACTGATCGCCGCCCTGGATGGAGTGCCTCGCAATGCAGAGATCTTCTTTGTCCAAGACGAACCGAGGAACATGGGAACCTGGCCTTATCTGAAGCTAAACTTCGGCGATGATTTCCACAGCGCCGGTTGGACGCTTGTTCCCATCACGCGCGCCGAGTCGGCCAGTCCCAGCACGGGAAGCATGGCGGCACACTTGATGGAACAGAAGGAACTGATCGAAGCCGCCTTTGCGGGACTGTAGGCGCGCCGCTTTTGTTAGCGGAACGGCGCGAGTGGTCTGTCGTTTTTGTGAGCCGCGACGCGTATGCGGCCGGGCACAGCGACGTTGCCCGAGGCCTTCCGGCCAGCGGCTCACCATTGACTCAGCAGATCCTGACTAAATCGACAGCCCGCGAGCCGTCCGGTTGAGCTTCAAAACACTGCGAAAGACCGGAGGGCTCGCGCCCTGCCGCTAAAACCGAGTGCAACACAGAACGAGTTGCAGGCGACAAAAACGTTTTGCCCAAAAGTGTTTTGCCATCAAACAGTTCGCGCATCGTTCATTTTGTGGATGCGTTACAATCCGCTACGGCGCCACGTCGACGCTCGGGGCTCCTCGATTGAATCTTTCTCCATGGCCGAAGCACGGATGAACACGCTTTCTGTTAGCCAGCTCTCAACACTGCGTTGGGACCTGGAGTCGGACGTCAACGCCTATACCCGACGCGGGTTTGGCGGCATCGGACTGTATCGTCCCAAGGTCGAAGATTATGGTGTCGAGCGAACGATCGAATTGCTCCGAGAGCATTCGATGGTGGCCACATCGCTGTCGTGGGGCGGCGGGTTCACCGGCAGCGACGGACGGCCGTTTGAAGATGCCGTTTCCGATGCGGTCGGCGCCGTGATCCAAGCCGCGCAACTGCGTGCCGGCACGCTGATCGTGTTGGCCGGCGGCAAGAACAACCACATCAAAACACATCTTCGCCGGACGCTTTGTCAAGCACTCGTGCGAGTTGCCGCAGTTGCTTCAGAGCACGGCGTCAAGTTAGCGTTGGAACCGTTTCATCCTGGATGTGGTGAAGAATGGTCGTTCGTCCATGATCTGCAATCGACGCTCGATATCATCGAACGCGTTGATAACCCGTCCCTGGGCATGGTCTTGGATACCTACCACATCGGGATGGATCGTGATGCACTGCGTTGGCTGCCCGACGTAGCTCGTCATCTTCATCTGGTTCAACTCGGTGACGGGCGGCATTGTCCCCACGGCGAGATGAATCGTTGTCTGCTCGGTGACGGGTGTGTGCCGTTGCCCGAACTGATCGAACTGCTGCACGAAAACGGATACTGTGGGTCGTGGGAAGTGGAGGTGATCGGAGAAGATGTCGAATCGATCAGCTACGACCACCTGCTCGATCACACCAAACGCTATCTCGATCACACCCTCGGTCAGTTGTGCTGAAATCGTGAGTGACCGAGGGTGAGACCTCTGAAGGTGTTAGCGGAACGGCGCGAGCCGTCCGGTTGCGCTTCAAAAACACCGTGAAA
>NZ_JANZKV010000107.1:0-40945 GCF_025060895.1 Stieleria sedimenti
CGGTATTGGGCTTTGACCCCGTTCGGGGTAGGCCACCAGCGGCTACAGCGGTTTGACGCGCAGATTGCGGAAGTAGCAAACACTTTTGGGGTCGTGGGCTTGCAGCGCGATCGTGCCTTCACCCAAACGGCGCTCAAAGTTTTTGTCGAACGCCTTTTTGTCTTCCGGTTCGGTGTAGTCGACCATCGTTTTCCCGTTGACGATCAATTGGATCCGGCGACCGGTCACGATGATTTCTTGAGTGTACCACTGGTTGTCTTTGATCCCGTTGGCGGCGAGGTCTGCGGCCGACACGTTTTCCACTGCGTACAAGCTGCTCGTCTTCTTGGGGTCTTTGTGCGAGACGTTGACTTGGCATTCATAACCATGTTTCGGCCAGCCGGTCGGTTGGTACTTGGTGTGGAAATAGATTCCGGCATTGCTACCCGGCGTCGTCATGACTTCGGCCTTGAAATGAAAATCCTTCATCGGAGCCAGCGGACCGACGTAGAACGCGTGGCAGCGCTCGCCACGACAAACGAGCCGTCCTTCTTCGACCTGCCAGGCATTGGGGTTTTCTTCCGCCAGCTTCCAGCCCTCCATCGACTCCCCATCAAAGATCTTGACGAATCCGTCTTCCGAGGAGGGGGTTTCCGCGGGAGCGGTGTTGGCGATGAAGAAGCATGCCAATGCGACGGCGAATGAACAAGAGAAAGAACGCATCGTTGAAGACTCGATTGTGGGGTGGGGAAGGAGTGGGGTTTGTGGGCCGTCCACACTGTCGCGAACGTGGCGACGACATGGATTCATCGCTGGTTGTGAAATGGACGACTTGCTCGAAAAAAAACGCTTGCGGCACCGGGGTGCTGCAAGCGTTTGGTTTGTCACGTCGGCAATCAGAACGACGACTATTCTTTGCCAGAATCGGTCGCGGGGACTTCGCCGTTCTTGATCTTTTCGGCAAAGGTCTTTCCGTCTTTGCTCTTCTTCTCACCGGCTTTTTCAAGCCCGGCGTAGATCTTCTTCTGAGCTTCTTCGGGGTTTTCTTTGACCCAGTCTTTGGGGAAGTCTTCGGCTTTCAGGAACTCGTGGATGGCCTTGCCGTACTCGTTGCGGACCTTTTTCTTGTCTTCTTTGTTGACGTGGCAGATGTAGCAGCCGTGTTTACGGGCTGTTTTGACGAAGTCCTCGTCGACGTCATCGCCGCTCAAGTATTTGTTTTTCCATTGTTTGCTGAATTCGCTCGTCGCCAACGCGGGGCTGGCCAGAAGAGCGAGACAACCAAATAGAATTGCGAACCGTTTCATGCATTGTCTCCGAGGAAGAATCGATGCCTCGCACGCGGAGGCATGCCCAAGATAGGGGGCTTAGGTGGGTGGGGCATCGGTTTTGATCAACCGATTGACCTAATTAACGCTCAAATCGACCGAAAAGTCAAATCGGGCACGGCGTTTTTAGAGGGTTTTCGAGCGGATTTGCCGTTTCAGCTGGCTCTGCAGCGGGTTCAGCGCGTGCGAGACGACCCGGGCTTTCTGCCCCAAGGCGCCAGCCACTCGGGTTGGCACTTCGAGAAAACCCAGGTCGCTCGACTTGCTGCTGGCAGTGTTTTGACCCGGCCTGCCCCACGCACTCCGAGTCAGTTGCTGCTGCACAAGCATGGATCGACTGTTCAGGGTGCTCGAATTGATTACAGCCCGGCGGTTGAGGGGAAACGGGCAATGCGTCCTGCTTTGACGCCGAAGGGTTAGCGGAACGGCGCGAGCGGGCTGTCGGTTTAGTGAGCCGGGACGCGTAATCGGCCGGGCATCCAGGCGCCCGCCCGAGGCCTTACGGCCAGCGGCTCACCATTGCCTCGACCAATTCCATTCAATCGACAGCCCGCGAGCCGTCCGGTTGCGCTTCAAAAACACATTGAAAGACCGGAGGGCTCGCGCCCTACCGCTAACAAACAACACCCCGCTTGGCGCCAAAGTAGATGGCATCGGGGCAACGGTCTCGGCGAGGCGGCTTACCGCCGCACGAGTTCGCGAAAGGCCTTGTTCAGCTGCTGGGTGATCGGGCCGACCTTGCCATCGCCGATCTGTCGTCCGTCGAGCGTCACGGCGGGAATCACTTCGGCCGCGCTGCCGGTCAAGAAGCACTCGTCGGCGACGTAGATGTCGTGCCGCGTCATCGGCAGTTCGGTGGTTTCGATGCCCGCTTCGCGCGCCAGTTCCAATACGGCATTGCGGGTGACGCCTTCCAGGATGCCGGCTTCGATCGGCGGTGTGTTCAGTCGACCGTTTTTGATCACGAACAAATTGTCGCCGGTGCACTCGGCCACTTCGCCTTTATGGTTGAGCATCAGCGCTTCGATGCAACCGGCTTTGAGCCCCTCCATCTTGGCCAGAATATTGTTCAGGTAGTTGAGCGACTTGATCCGCGGGCTGAGCGCCGCCGGATGGTTTCGAATCGTCGACGCGGTGACCAGTTCCAAACCATTTTCGTAGTACGACTCGGGGTACAGCGTGATGGAGTCGGCGATGATGATGACTTGCGGATCGGAACATTTGAACGGATCGAGCCCCAGCGGACCGACGCCGCGAGTGACGATCAAGCGGATGTAGCCGTCGACAATCTCGTTCTTGGCAACCGTTTCGTTGGTGTCGGCGGCGAGCTGTTCCAAGGAGATGGGAAGCTGCAAATTGATCGCACAGGCCGATTCATCGAGCCGTTTGAGGTGCTCGGCCAAGCGAAACACCTTCTTGCCGTAGATCCGCATGCCTTCAAAGACGCCGTCGCCGTAGAGCAGGCCGTGGTCGTAGACGCTGATTTTCGCGTCTTCCGGGGCATGGAATTGGCCGTTGATATAGATCTGTCGGGACATGTCGATTGAAAACAGGGGACGCGATAGGGAGGAACGAAATCAGCCGAGTTGGGAATCGGTCACGGCACCGACGACGGAAGCGTCAAAATAGTTGATCGACATTCCAGCGTCGACAACCACTGATTGGGCCGTGATCCCACTACTTCGCGAGGACAACAGAAATGCTGCCGTCTGGGCAACTTCTTCCGTTTTCACCGCCTCCTTGCGGGGGATGACCTGTTCGGCGTAGAGGTAAGAATCGACGTAACCGGGAATGCCGGCCGAGGCACTGGTCTTGAGCAATCCGGCGGCCACGGCGTTGAAACGGACTCGACTGAACCGGCTGAACGACTTGGTCAGAAACGCCAGCGACGATTCCAATGCCGCTTTGATCGGCGCCATGAATCCATAGCTCTCACTGGCCATGCGGGTGGTGCTGATCCCGATTGTGACGACCGACGCGTCGGGGGCAAAGCGATCTTTCAAGGCGTTGGAGAGGTTGATCAGGGAGTAGGCGGAGATGTCCACCGCCTGCAAGAATTGTTGTCGCGTCGTTTCGTGAAACGGCCGAATGCCGTCGGGATAATCGGCAAACGCGATCGAGTGCACCATTCCCGCCAGCGTGACACCTTCGTCGCCCAGCTGGTTCGCCAAGGCGTCGATCTGATCTTGGTGTTCGACGTCGCAAATCCGCACGTCACGGTCACGCAGCAGTTTCGCGGTACTTTCCTTGCGGGATTGGCTGCGGACGGCGTAAATCACGTTTCCACCGGCTTGTTCGATGATCCGCGCGATCGCGTAGGCCACGCTTTTCTTGTTGGCGACGCCCAGGACCAGGTAGGTCTTTCCGGACATCTGCAAAAAATCCACCACGGCCGGTTGGTTGTCTTGGTCGCTCACCGCTGCGTCTCCTCGCTCGTCGCCGGCGGCTCGGGGCCGCTGACGCTGACGGCAAAATCGAGCCGCATCGCCATTTTTCCATCGAGCAGCATCTTGCCGGTCAAATAGTAGGCATTGCTGAGCTGATCGTTCAGCGTCACGTGTATTTCGACGGTGTCGCCGGGGCGGATCATGCGTTTGAATTTGACGCTGTCCATGCGGGTCGCCACTGGCACGCTGCCCGGCGCGCTGTCCATCTGTTGATGCAGCAACACCGCGCCGGCCTGCAAACAGCATTCGCACTGGATCACGCCGGGGACGATCGGTTGCCCCGGAAAGTGGCCCTGGACGAAAAATTCATCCGCCGAAAACCACTTTTTGCAGACAATGGAAGTCTCGCTCTGCTCGCAGATTTCGTCAATCAGACGCATTGGCGGGCGGTGGGGGATCGCCTGTTCGATTGCTTCGATACTCATGAGCGTAATTGAAGTGTTGATCGGCGCAGCGCCAAGACGGCAAGCAGATCGGAAAGCCCGGCTGCGGGGCGCATGCAGTGTCCAAATCAGGAGGCAGGGGGCTGTCGATAGGGGAAATCGCGAAACGGCGTGATCCCTCCTGCGATTGGATTGAGTGAGCCGCGACGCGTGAGCGGCCGGGCAATCTCGTGTTGCCCGAGGCCTGAGGGCCAGCGGCTCACCCTTGACTTCTCAGATTCCGATAAATCGACAATCCGCCCGCGAGTCCCCTCACCCCAAAACGAGGCGTGGAAAGGGCAACAGGGGAAATGCCAGCGACGGGGAGACCCGCGCAGCTTCATCACGCGGGAGGGCTCTGAAGGCTGATCCGGGCGAAAACGCCGCGTGCCCCTTTCCTCGTTGGCCGGAGACGATCATCATGTCGACAGTCCGTTGTGCAGCCCCGACGCGTCTGAATCATTCCCAAAAAGCAGTGCCCTTGCCGCCGTCACCGCAGTCCGTGCCTCCCGAATCGCCTCCCGAAATGCTCCGTTCGATCGGGAAGCGTTCGATCTACAACGTGCCCAACGCGTTGACCAGCATTCGGTTCGCAATGGCAATCGCCGTGATGGCGCTGATTCCGGCGGGCTATTTCCTGGCCGCGACGGTCGTCTTTTTGGTCGCCGCGTCGACCGATTGGATGGACGGCTATTGGGCACGCAAGTACGGCCAGGTCACCAAATTCGGCCGGATCTTTGATCCGTTTGTCGACAAAATCATCATCTGCGGCTCGTTCATCGCCCTGGTCGGGGTGGCCAACTCACCCGTCGCCTCGTGGATGGCCACGCTGGTCGTCGGTCGCGAGTTGCTGGTGACCAGTTTACGCGGCATGGTCGAGGGCAGCGGCAAAGATTTCTCGGCCAGCTGGCTGGGCAAATGGAAAATGGTGCTGCAGTGCGCCGCCGTCGTCGCTTCGCTGATCTTTCTGCAATACGAAACGGCTCCGTCCTGGCTGTCTTTCACCACGCTGGGATTGGTCTGGGGATCGATCCTGCTGACCGTGTACTCGGGTTACGATTACACGCTGGCCGCGGCAAGGCTGATGCAGGACGAACCAGACGAACCGGAATGAACGCTCCATGCAGCGCGTGAACCTCTTTGAAATCGGCTTCATCGCCATCTCGCTGACCGTGCTCGCGCTTCTCGTTGCCGGCGGCGTGCTCTGGATCCAGTGGTGGCGTGGACGGGGCCAACGAAATCTCTGCGGAGACGTTTCGCCTGACTTGATCACCCGACTCCCCCAGCCCCGGCCGCGCTGGACGGTTTTTGATTTCCTGTTGATGTTCGGCATGATGATCCTGGTGGGGGCGTCCTTGCAGCAATCGCTGCCGACGCCGCAACAGGAGACAGACGAAACGCCAACCGCCGCCGAAGTGGTCGAGCAGGCGGTCGACGCCACGCCGGAGGAGGCTTCGGCTGAGGAGGCTTCGACCAAAGACCCGAGTGATCGCGCCGCGAAGCTTCGCAGCCAGGTTCGGATCCACTTCATCGCCAACCTCGTCGCCTTCGTGCTCACCTTGCTCTTCTTGCGATTGACGCAAGGGGCGACGCTGGCGCACTTGAGCTTGGTTCCCAATCGAGACGACGTCCGCCGCGGGCTGTTTGCGACCGTTTGGATCCTCGCTCCCGTGTTGTTGTTGAATCTGCTGGTTTCCAATCTGGTTCAATACGAACACACGGTGACCAACTTGCTGGCCGAAGAGAGCGGGACGCGGACGTTTCTCGCCCTGCTTGTTTCAGCGGCGTGTTTGACCCCGATCGTCGAAGAGTTTCAATTCCGGCTGCTGCTGCAAGGCGGGTTGCAACAGATCGCCGACCCGCCGCCTGATTCCGACGCCATGTCGTTTTGGAAACCTTCCACGGCCTGGCCGATCTACGTCACCAGTTTGCTGTTCGCGGCGATGCATTGGGGCCAAGGGGCCGCGCCGATTCCGCTGTTTTTCCTTTCGGTCGGATTGGGGTTTTTGTACCAGCGAACCGGCCGGTTGGTTCCAGCCATCGTCGTTCACATGCTGCTCAATGCGGCGACGCTGTGCATGGAGTTTTGCCGCGTCAACGCGGGGTTGTAACGCTTCACTCGCCACTCCTGCCAGGCGTTGGTGTTGTGGTTCGAAATCACTCCGTCACAACCACTCGCCCCTCCCCTCGCTGCGCTCGACCCTCCCTGCCAGGGAGGGTGACTCCAAGTGGGTAGACACCAATACTGCCAGTAGATTGACTTGATGTCTTGCGGCGTGTGCAACTCTCAATGGTCGGCGTTTGATTTTGGCAGATTCGCAGCAATCACGCTGGCGATCAATCCTGGCAAAAAGATCGCGGCGGCGTCGGCAAAGCGTCCCAATGGCGGACTCGACAGAATCACAAAGCCGACGTTGAAGATCACGTACGAGATTGCGACGACCGCAAACGCATTCCAGCCACTGGGGAAAACGATCGGGCCGAGCGTCGGTTGCTTGGTCGCTTTGATCAACAGCCCCAGCAATCCCAACAAGATCATCGGCAGAAAGATCGGATGCATCGCGAGGTTCGCCGCGGTGCCCCATACGCCGCGACGCACCGCTAACAACAACCATCGCAAGTAGCCGCCGGGGGACCGCGAGAGGATCGCTCGATTGAAATCACCGATTCGTCGGTGAACGGCGACTTGCGGTGCGACCAGACCGACAGCATCTCGCTGCGCGAACGGGTCGCGGGCGAGCGGCCAAACGACGCCATAGTTGATCTGTCCCCATTGCTCCTCGATCGTCAACGTCGGTAGCGAGCCGCCGGTTGGGCCGGGCAATTGAAATCCCTTTCTCTTCAGTTCGTCGGCGACCGCTCGTCCCAGCTCGCCCGACTCGCCGGGCAGATCCCTCAACGTCTGTGGCGAAACCGTTTGAACCAGGATCGCGGAGAGGTTCTGGTGACCGAACGGGGCGATGCCGAAATCGGACACCACCAGTTTCCGAAAACACATCCAGCCCACGACGACCACCGCGACCGAGAGGGCGAGTTTGAATCCCAGTCGTCGTGACGGTGGGAGCGTTGTCTCCATCGTTTCAGCAGCGTTGTGGGCTTCGCGGCGATGGGACAACAGCCAACCGGCCACCGCAATCCACGGAATCAGGAACAGATAGGCCGGTCTTACAAAGATGGTTAAAACCGCGGCAACTGCACACGCGATCGCTTGGGGCGTCGATCGTGTGCCACTGGCGTTGATCAATAACGCGGCGGTGATCACACCCAGCGACGCCGCCGGGGCATCGGTGCTGACGGTGTTGATGTGGTCGGCCGCCGTGCATCCGACCAACACGCAACCGGCCGCCGCGGCTGCCGAGCGCAGCGGCATCCCACGGCCAATCAAGGCTTCGGCCAGGATCCACGACGCGGTCGCGTGCAGCAGTACGTGCAGCAGCGGAACCCAGGACAGTCCGACGGTCGCGTCGATGATGGACAAAGCGATCGGGTAGGCCGGCGTGCGAATCGAAAGCAGCGCATCGGTCAATGAGTTCAGCGGATAATTGACGTAGCTGGGCGTGTCGTTGACCGTGTGCACGGAAAGACGGCCCGAGACGGCGGCCAGGGTGAAGCCGGTCAAGGCGAACAGGATCCATCGAACTGCTGGGGCGTTCCGTTTCATCGACTTTGTGATCGTTAGAGAGCCCTCCGGTGTTTTGGCAAAGAGGAAGAACCGGAGGGCTCGCGCCCTGCCGCTAAAACCTCAAGAAACACATGGACTGACCCCATTTCAGCGGCCCAGGCTGGTTACTGCTGCATTGACAGGCTGGAAGCCTCTCCCACCACCTAACGATTGATCGCGTCCTCTTCATCGTTCCGCGCTCGCTTTTGCAAGTACATCTTGATCGGCACTTCGCCAAATTTTAGATGATCGCGCATCACGTTCATCAGGTAGCGTTGGTAATCGTTGGAGAACGCCTTGGGGTCATTACACATCACGACGATCGTCGGCGGTTCGGTCGCGACCTGTGTGGCGTAATAGATTTTAGGCCGTCGGTTCTGATGCAGCGGCGGTTGGTGGGCCTCGATCGCGCTCCGCAGCAAACGGTTCAACTGTCCGGTCGAAACCCGCTCGCGGGCTTGTTTGAACAGCATCGACGAATGGTTCATCAGCGCTTTGACGTTCTTGCCGGTCTGGCCGGTGATGAATGCGATCGGCGCGTACGAGAGCGTCGGAAATTGACGGCGCAGATAACGAACCCACCGCTCGGTCGGAATCGTGTCGTGCAACAGGTCCCATTTGTTGATCACAAAGATGCACGGTTTGTAGTTTTCGATGACGTAACCGATCAATTGCTTGTCCACTTTGCTGACCGTTTCATTGGCGTCAAAGAACATCAGCACGACGTCGGCGCGGCGGATGCTGCGTTGGGCCCGGTGCATGCCATAGTATTCCAGGTCGGTGCGCTGGCTCTTTCGTTTGCGCAAACCCGGCGTGTCGATCGCGATGAAGGTTTGGCCATCGACTTCGAAGTGCACATCCACGCTGTCGCGGGTCGTGCCGGGCACTTCGCTGACGATCATCCGATCGGTTTCGGCCAACGTGTTGACGAAGGTGCTTTTGCCGACGTTGCGGCGGCCGACGATCGCCAGTTTCATGGTCGCCACGCTGGCCGTTTCGTCCGAGGGCGGAAGCCGGTCGCGGATCAGTTCCAGCAGCTCTTCGCGGTTTCGATTTTGGGTCGTGCTGACCGTGATCAAATGCCCACGGCCGAGTCGGTGAAACTCTTCGGCGTGGATGTCATGGTGACGCTGGTCGGATTTGTTGGCGACCAGAATCACCGGACGCTCCACCGCTCGAAGCCGCTCGACGACCAACTGGTCCAGCGGCATCAGCCCGGTCTGAACATCGACCACCAACAGGATGACGTCTGCGGAGTTGATCGCAAATTCGATCTGGCGGCGAACGTCCGCGGTCAAATCGTCCGGATCTTCGATACCCAACCCCCCGGTGTCGGTCAGCTCAAAAAATTGGTCCTCTGTTTCGATCAGGGTCGTCATGCGATCTCGCGTGACGCCTTCGTAGTCGTCAACAATCGCCAGACGGCGGCGGGCGAGCCAATTAAAAAGACTGCTTTTGCCGACGTTCGGACGGCCAACAATCGCAACTTGGGGGACGGGCATGGAAAAGACTGTCGGACAGGCGTGGCGCGGAACGGGACGGGAAACAAGCCTGCTATGTTAAACGCCATGGTGCAAAACAAGTAGGCCGTGTGTTATCTATGGTGCCATGCCGCAAGAAAATCAAACTATCGAAGGGCTCGATCCAGCCGTCACCCTCGCTCAAGCCGCCGGGCTGGCCGAACATCTGCAGCGGATCGGCGTCCAGTGGTTGCCGGTGGCCGACCCCGACTCCGCGGCCGCTTTGGCCGAACAGTTGCGGTTCGCCGACGGCGGCTCGCCCGAACAAGGATCCGAACCAGCCTCTGAGCTGGCATCCGCTCCGCCCGCCGTTTCCCCTCCCACGGCTCCGCCCGCCGCCGCGCCGCCGCCTGCTACGGCCGCCGTCGCAGGTTCCGCCGGGGCCGTCCCGCCGAGCCCCGCAGGCACCGCTCCCGCGTTCTCCCTGCAGAGCGATTCGGCCGATCCCACCGAGCCTTACCCAGGGCCGTCGTTGGCCCCTGATGCGCGCGCCGCCGAGTTGGCAAAGTGCTCCGAACAGGTGGCCGCATGTACGCGCTGTGAAATCCTTTCCCAGTGCCGAACCAAAACGGTTTTCGGCGAAGGCAACGTGGCCCCGCGCGTCGTCTTCTTTGGTGAAGGCCCCGGTCGTGAAGAAGACCTGTCCGGACGCCCGTTCGTCGGCAAAGCCGGCCAACTGCTGACCAAGATGATCGGGGCGTGCAAGTTCGCCCGCGAAGACGTCTACATCATGAACACGGTCAAGTGTCGACCGCCCAACAACCGGAACCCCGAGCCGACCGAGATCGAAAACTGTCGCGAGTTCTTCCAAGCACAGTTCGAAATCTTGCGTCCCGAATACATCGTGTGCTTGGGGTTGGTCAGCGCCCAAGCACTGCTCTGCACCAAACTGTCCGTCGGACGGTTGCGAGGAAAATTCCATCAATATTTTGATAGCAAAGTGTTGGTGACCTATCACCCCTCTTATCTCTTGCGCAATCCGGCCGCGAAAAAAGCGGCCTGGGACGATTTACAGCTGATGCTTCGCGACGCCGGCTTGATGTAGCCGCCGAAAAAACTCGTCTTGACCGGTTTTGCAATACGAGAACAATCTGTGCATCGATCGCGGATACCAAACGTAAGCGAAAGGATCGCTTACTCATTCGTGAAAGCTGAACCCCACGATGTGCACGGAGGCCATCTCATGCGACACGCATTTGACGTTCGACAAAGCGTTTCTTTTCGCACTCTCCTTGACGATGACTCGGTCAACAAAGAGCTGGTTCCGCTGTCCAAGGTGTCCGTTATGGGGGCCCCGCCGATGACGTCGATGACCGTGGAAAGTTATTCGGTAGAAGACGATTCGTCGGCGACACCGATGATGCTGGCCGCGTTGTTTCCCGAGGCCAAGTTTTTTGGATGCGAGGATCTTGGGGTTTCGAATGTTGTCGAAGTCGCCTCGGATTGTGATCAAGGCGATGTGGTGCTGTATCGGATCGGTGAAGGCGATCCGAACGAATTGATTTCGGTGGCGTTGGCTCGCGGAGCGGGTGGCATTCTGACCGAACAACTGTTGCCGTGTCCGCTGCCCCAATGCATCGTCGGCAGCGTCGATCATGCCCTGGCCCGAATCGCTGCGGCCAAGCACGGTCAGCCGGATCGGACCTTGTTGACCGTCGGCGTCCTCGGTCATAGCGGCAAAACATCGACGTGTTTGTTGGCGGCAACGTTGACCAAGGCGTTGGGAATTCGCACCGCCTACCAATGTGATCTCGGGTCCAGCGACGGCGTGGTCAACGAAACATCATCACGACGGCTGTGTTACGGTTCCGAGTTGATCGAGTGGATTGCCGAGTCGAGCGACTGCCTCAGCCGTATCGCGATCATCGAGATCGATGAAACCGCCGCCCGCGACGGGCACTACGACTCGATGCAGTTTGATGTGCTGATGGTGACCGGGAAACGCGAGTTATCCGAAGACTTTGGACCCTGTGGGTTGCAATGTCTGTTAGAACAACTGACGCCGACGGGAATCGTGATCGCCCCCGGAGACGACACCAAGACGGTTCGATTGTTGGACGAGGCGCGTTGCAAGCCGATCTTTTATGGCACATCGACCGACAGTGAGTTTGGTGCGATCATGATCGATCAATCCGGTGGCATGGCGACGCTGATGCTGACCGCCGGAGACACCAGTGCGATGATGGAAACTCCGCTGTGCGGGATTTCGATGGCGTCGAACATCGCCGCCGCCGCCGCATTGGGATCGCTGCTGGGCCATTCGCCTCACGAGATCGCCAAGCACTTGTCGACGCTGCGATCGATTCCCGGCCGTGGTCAGCGATTGGTTGATTTTGGCCACGCCACGGTGGTGCTGGAAAGCGGCGGGACGCTGGATCGTGTGACCGAGGCGTTGCGGACGGCCAAGGCCGCGGGGGCTGGTGGTCGAGTCTGGTGCGTCTTGGCGATCGGTGAAGCCGACGACGACGATCTGCTGGCCAGCTACGGACATGCGATCGAACGCTTCGCACATCACTGCGTCGTCACGTCGCGTCCCAACCAATCCGGTTCGTTTCTGCAGCGTTCCCACCAACTGTTGGACGGAGTGAAAGAGTGCGCCGCGATCCGCTTGGTCGCCGATCAAGACAAGGCCATTGAGTGGGCGATCGAGTCCTCGCGAGCGCGTGACACGATCGTCGTGATCACCAACCAACGGGTTCAATCGGCGCACGAATCCCGAACCGAGATCGACCGACTGACGCGTCTGGTCGATGCCGCCCGATCCAAACAGGACGCCGAAGAGGAAGCTGCGTCGGGAGCCGATCACGCCGCGGACGTCGGTGCACCGATCAAGCTGAAACTGTTTCGCTAGAACTTCCAGCGGTATTCCATCCGCGTGCCGTACACGTCGTCATCGCCTTCTCGCCAGCCGTGCATCACGTCGAACCGCAGCAGCGTCGCATTGGAGATCGGGAATTGATACCGGGCGCCGATCGCGTATTGATCACCGCGCGCGATTGCTCGGTCGCCGTGTGGCGTCAGGTAGCTCAGTTCAAGCAACAGCTGTCGGTCCAAGTCATCGCCGATCAAATCGACGCCGATCGAACCGCCGGCCGTGTCGGCGGCGGACGTGTCCAGCGTGGCAAAACCGTTCAGTCCGTCGGTATCGAAGTTGATTCCCGTGTTGCGCAAGATGCCGCCGGAGATTCCGGCGCGGGCGACCGATTGCGGCCGGTCCCAACCGTAGAAAACGTTGGCATAGGGAACCACGGTCAACGGTGCGGCCGTGATCCAACTGTTTTCAACCAGCAACAGTCCGCCGTCGGCCGTTCGATCAGCCCTCACGCGGTCCTGCCCGGCATTGACGATCACACGCACGCTGTTACTGATTCGATCAAAGTACCGCCGCGTAAAACTGAACGTCGCGTTGTGGTAGCTGAGTGAATCATCGTTGCGGTGATTCAAGTACGCGTAGCCCGTCTCGATGTAGCCGCCATAGGCTTCGATGAACCAGGCGGTTCCGAACGCTTGTGCGTCGCTGTTGTCGGCAAACGCGGGGCTGTTGAGTTGATCGAACACGGCAAAGAAGCTGACGTCAAAGTTTGCCCAGTTGAGCAGACGGCTGTGTTTGGCCGGCAACGCAAACGCGATGCCGCTGACGGCGTCTTCCATCCAAATGCCGTTCTGGAACAACAGCGGCATCAGTCCGGCCGAGATCGGCAACTCGAACGGCGAGGATTGATTGCCCAGTGCCCCGAGCATCACGCCAAGATCGCCTTCGAAGAATGCCGTCGCCGGGGTCAGGTTCATTTCGTTGCGGTAATGCAAATCACCGTCGATCACTTCCCAACGCGTGAATCGATTCTGTTTGTCCAAGGGGCCGACAAAGGCATGGAAGCGTTCGGTGTCGGTGATCTGGAAATCCAAATCCAAGTTCAAGCGATTGGCCCAGTTGTCGGCCCGCCCGCCGGCGTTGCGTCCCGCTTGGATGCCCGTTCGAAAGTCACCGTAGGCATAAAACTTGGGGCGAACCAGATTCATCGGACCGAATAGATCGCGTCCCCGCGGTGTGATCCCATCTCCGTACCAGACGCGCCCCCATTCGACCCAGGGATGCTGCGTCGGGACGTCGCGTTTCGCATCGTAGACCCAGGCTTCGCGGCCGGAATCGTGGTAGCAGGCATCGGGATCGAGTGGCATCGGAGAGAAATCCATGCCGGGATCGTGCAGCACGATCGGCGATGGTTCTGCGTGCGGAGACTGGGCCAGCGTTTCGGCCAGTGTCGTAGTTCGGGCGTGCGCGGTCGGTGATTGCGGCGGTGGTTCAACGACAGATCGATCGGCGTCGATCAGTGGTTCGTTGGTTGCAGCGGTGCCGGAAACCGCAGTGTCGCTGCCGAACAAGTCTGCAGGCAATGGCGGGAGTTGCGTCTCCGTCGTGGCTAGACGCTGCATCGCGATCTCTGGTTGTGGCTCGAATTGCGGCGTGATGTATCGATTCAGTGCGGCGGTGAATCGGTCCAGTCTCGATCCCGTTTGTGGCCGTGGTGCGGCATCAGCACGGCGTGTCGATTCGCCGACAGATTCGTCGGAAACGGCGGACGGATCCGTCGCGGCGGGTGGTTCGGCTGGTGCTTGAATCGTTTGCCGGTCCAGCGCCGCAAGCGTACGCCGAAGCACGCGGTCGAACTCAGGCGTCACCAACGGCGTGGCGTCCCGCAGAGCCGCCACGTCAGTCGTTGAATGAACCGGCGGCAGACGGCGAGGATGGTCCGCACCGATCGCGCACAGCGACAGCAGCGTCAACCCGAACAAGTATCGTTTTGATTTCTTCATCAGCGCACCCAAAACGTGTGACTCGAGGGGTGCAAGTCCAGCGTGTTTTCGAGCATGCGGTGAATCATGTCCGGCGTGCTGTCGATTTGACGCATGAAGTAAATCGGTTCGGTTCGGTTTCGCATCCGCACGCTCAAGCGATACGGACCTTTCTTCGTCATCACGTCGGCGGGAATCGAGTAGCGGGCCGTTCGTGAATCGAGCGGCGCAATCGAGTGGGCTTCCATTCGGATCAAGGGCGGGTGGTTCAGCACCGAAACGGGAACGGCACCGGGGCGTAAGAATACCAGTTGGTCGAGGGAGAAATTCAGCGGCAACGCGGCTTCGCGGTCCGTCCCACGAACGTTGTTGATCAGAAATTTGGTTTGCAGGTTGAACAGGTCTTTGTCGCGTCGAACGCGGTGCGTCGCGACATCGACCGAGTGCATGTCGGCCAGGTCGCCGTGTCGATCCAGATAACCGCTTTCCCAAACTCGACAGCCGTCGGGATCGATCAGCGCGACGTTCAGCCAAAGTTGCGGTTGAGCCCCCAGGGAACCCGTCGGCAGATTGTGCCCTTCGCTGATGTTGGAAACCGTGTAGCTGAATTTCAAGCGACGTCCGGCGGTCGGCTCGTGTTCAAAGTGCGGGCCTTCGATCTTGAGTCCGCCCTCCATGGTTGCGATGGATCCGGCGCGTTTTTCGGAGAGCTTGGCAAGGTTGGCGTCGATGATCTTGCGTCCGTCGCGTCGATCGTCGGCGGTGTCCCATGGTTCGGGGAATGTCATCGCTGCTGTCACCGAATTTTCGAATGCGTCGGTTCCCCAACCGGCTCGATAGTCGAACGCCAGCCACTCACGTGGCGTGTATTGCTTGGCTTTAGGATGGTGCGGAAAGATCCCTGGGTGGGCGATCGAGAGGCCTGGGCCCCAAAACACGTGGTTGGACTGTTTGCGTTTTTCGCCGAACGGCTTGTTGCCCAGGTGGGCCACAAAGTCGCTCTGATAGCCATGTGGTTTGCCGGGCACTGCACCCATGTGACAGTCCTGGCAGCTGACACCGCGTTTGGCAGCGGGCCCGCTTCGATACTGTGCGTGAACGACTTCCAGCCAGATGCCCGGGTGGACAGCGACCTGGTGGCAGGACACACACACGTCGCTGTTGGTCAGAGGTTTAAAGAACCGACCCTGCAAGTGAATCGCTTGTCCCGGGCCGGTGTCCTCGGGCGAAAGTTTCAGTTTCAACGCATCGGCATCGGCGATCGCTTCACGAACGCCCGCTCCGCCGCGTCCGCCGTAGACCGGGGCGTGGATGTTGCCGGGGACGATTCGGCGGTCCCCGTTGCTGCGCCAGTAGTGTTCGTTGATGCGGTGGCAGGCGATGCAGGTGACGCCTTCGCGGACCACCGGTGGTGCATCGAGCACGCTCGTCCAGCGGGGGATTTTTAGTTGGGTTTGGACCGGAGAATGACAGCGGTTGCAAAAGCTGCCCACCGTGCCCTCGGTGAGTTCCGTCATCGCTTGTTCGAACCGATTGAACATCGGCGAGACAGTGGCGTAGGCGTGGCCACTGCCCCTCCATTGTTCGTATTGAACGGGGTGGCAGGCACGACAGGATTCCGCCGAGGGGTAGCAATCTTCGGTCCAGAGGTCGTCGTGGGGATCACGCCGGGCGGTGGCGTCGCGGTCGGAGACCGGTCCGAGACCGGCCAACGGATCCGCTGATGAGTGGTCCAGCAAATCATCTTGCAGTCCACCACCGAGCAAATCATCGCCGAGCAAATCGTCGCCGAGCAAATCGTCGCCGAGCAAATCGTCGCCGAGCAAATCGTCACCGCTCTCGTTCAGCAGATCGTTTGCCGCTGGCGTTTCAGGCTGGGCTCGTGCTGCGATCCGCAGCGCGTTGCGCAATTGGTCAACCGACGGCGGAGCCTGCGTGCCGCGATCGGGGGCGGGTGCGATGCGGTGGAGTTGGTAAAACGATTCTGGATTCCAGGCCGCGGGGTGGGTGGAGCGTTGCGGGGGCTGCCATGACTCCCGCCATGAATCTCTGTCGCTCGGATGCGACCAAGACTGCGGGATCGACTGCTGCGCCGTCGCGGGGGCTGGGCGGAGCGTCAAGATCATGGTGATGGATGCCACCAGAACGATGGTGTTGGCTTGCATTGCCCGCCTGTCCGGAGCTCGGAAGAATCAAAACGGGGCCGGTCGACTGCCACCGGCCTGACTCTTCGATTCGTCCTGATACCACCGTTGCATCCGGTCGGACTGTCATAGCTGGTTCAAAATTCCTAATCAGAACAGCTTATTGAGGAAAAACCCTCCGCGTGGTCACTCCGGGTCACGTTGTCCGTGATTTTTCGAGCTAGCGTTCAGTGTTCGCGCAGTCGGCGCGGAAGCTAATCAGACCGGACTGGTTCTCAGTCCAATCCCGGCAGACCCTCTCACAACGGTTGTCAGAACGATGCCAGCGTATTCCTACAAGACCTTGCCCACCGAGGGGCAAGCGAAAACGTATCGATGCAAAGTGGTCGGAGACAGCTCCGCAACACTCCAGGTGGGCCGCAAGTCAATCAAAGTCTTCGTTCGTGAAACATCCGGTGGCGGTTTCACACTAGGACTTGACCCAAAACTGGCAAAAAAGATCAAGTCCGGCAAAAGCTACGACCTCCGCTACGAGGGGCGTCGCATTCAAGTCATCGCCGAAACGTTCGTCGAAACGGTTCAGGGGGAGGCTCGATTGCAAGTCGGCACGATCCATGAATACGAACCGAAAGAGCGCTGGGCATTTCGTCTCCCCTTTACCAAAGGTTCTCGCGTGATCGGATATGACTCTGGCATCAATAGTGGTGCAGCCTACGGTGGTTTCGTGTTGGTGCTGTTTTGCGTCATGTCACTGCCCGGCGTCGGCGACCGACTCGGCACCGCACCTCGAATCGAATCGGCCCTCGTGTTGATGAGCAAGAATATTACCGACGTGGTGCACGCAATCCGCCACTAACCGGCAAATCTTTCCTAAAGCCTCTCGTCGTCGCAACCGATACAAATGGTGTTCGCATCCGCGGACGCCATTTTTTTATGCGCCCTGGCCGTCGAACTGACACCGGCACCTGGGCTGACACTCTATCCCGCTGTGAAGTGGTGAACGAGAGCAACACGATGAGAGCTGACCGCAAACCAGACGAGCGACTGAGTGGTGTTTCACGCACGCTGATGGGGCTAGCGCTGCTCAGCTTCGCCGTGGCATCCGGCAGCGGTTGCCGACTGTGTTGCGACCGCGAGGACCAGGCCTATTCAGCCTATGGTGGCAGTTGGGAACGGACGCAGCGTGATTCGGGACGCGTCGGCAGCCTGTTCGATCCCGGCGGTGCTCGGGTCGGAGACGTTTCACCTCGCGACTCGGGGCGTGACGAGATCGAAGCGCGCGAGCGGGTCGCACCGCTCGGTGGCGTCAAATCCAGGGGCTCCGACGGCGACCCGACGCCTGAACCGCCCCGGCCCGAGAAAAAGTCGGAAGAGGAAACCGAGCAGGAATTTCAGGAGCGATTGAAACGGTTCCAGGAAGAGAAAATGCTTAACGCGAGCATCGTCCCTGGTGAGCCGTCGCCGCCCGAGTTTCGCTAACCCGCCTCGTGCTCCGTCAACTTTTCGATTGAAAACGCACTCGCCGACGATGCGACCGTCGTGGCCGCGTGTTTACGGTTCGTCGACCAGTACGACGTCATCGGGCAGGGGCAGCATCCCGTGCCGGGTCAAACGGTCCAATTCACGGTAGCGGATACGCACGTAGTCGGTCGTGTTGTTCAAGGCCTGCTTCATCCCGGCTTCGATCAACGATTGGACTTTGGCGTTTTCAATCTTGCCGCCGCGTCCCGCCACCGAAGAAAGCGGTACCCGCATGACTTCCAGTGCTTTGACGGCATCGAGAAAGTGTTTTTCGATCCGCGGATCGGAGGAGATCCGGACATGATCGAACTCGTGGCGAACCACACGGTCGTCCCAAAACCGATCTTCCGATGGCGGAGAACGCAACCAGACATCGTGTGTTGAAATTAATTTGATAGAGCGAAAGCGCACACGAATCGACACCATCGTTTGACTGAGTGCATTTCGTCGGCTTTCGATCTGCCATCGCGCGCGGCTGTCGTAGCGATAACGAAACGTGAACCGTGTCTCACCGGCCAAGCGTTGACCGACGGGTAACGATGCCGCATCGCTGGTCGGCTGACCGCCGGTGATCAATCGCACGGTTCCGCTGCGAATCAACGCGGCGACTTCGGGTGTCGGCTTGGGCAGTTCAGCGAGTCGAATTTCAACGCTGCCGTCGTCTCGGTCTCCACCCCGATCGGGCGTATCGCTTTGGCCCATCGCCGGCGCAATGCAGTTCAGTGACGAAACCAACATGCCAACCATGCAAGCCAGCCGAAGTTTCGATGATGAAGGGTCACGAGGTGACGGATGCATGGGATGCTCCGGTTCTTCGGTATCGCATGCCAAGCGTCTGCACCGGTGAGTTTGGAAGTTGCGAAGCGTTGCTTTGGATGTGATTTGGCACATTCGCTCGCGCGTCCTGGCTTGTAAGGGAAATTGCAATTTCAAATGTCACGCCTTTGGCGGCGCTGCCGCGGCCAGCCGGCGGATACAACCGCGTCGCGTCACGCATCGCATCAACCCGTCGTTCCCGAGTGTTGCCGAAACGGTTCACCAGCGCAAAAACCGAGTCAGCATTTCGATCCCCGGCTGGGTGAGAAAGCTTTCCGGATGAAACTGCCATCCCTCCAGTTGAAAGGTCTTGTGGCGGACACCCATGATTTGGCGTTGTCCCCCGGTGTCGGTCCAGGCGGCGACTTCCAAACAGTCGGGCATCGTTTCGGGGTCGATCACCAAGCTATGGTATCGCGTGGCGACGAACGGGTTGCGAAGGCCTTCGAACAGCCCTTTGTCGTCGTGATAAATTTCGTCCGTCTTGCCGTGCATCAGTTGCGGGGCGCGAATGATGGTTGCCCCGAACGCTTGGCCGATCGATTGATGTCCGAGGCAGACGCCCAACAGGGGCACCTTGCCGGCGAAGCGTTGAATGCACTCGACGCTGACGCCGGCTTCGTTTGGCGTGCAGGGGCCTGGCGAAACCAAGATCCGATCCGGGGACAGCGATTCCATTTCGTCAACCGAGATTTCGTCATTGCGAAAGACACGCAGCTTCGTCGTCGGGTCGATCTCGCCCAGTCGTTGCACGAGATTGTAGGTGAATGAATCGTAGTTATCGATGACGATGACCATGCGGAAACCAGGTAACAACGGGGCTGTCTGTCAATGGGAATCTGAACACGATTGGACAAAATGCAAATCTTTCATTTTGGAGCGATAAACGCTCTTCTGTCTTGTTCGCGAGAGCATCTATAATGACGTCCATCAGGCGATTTGCCGAGAGCCTGACTCGTCACTTCGAATCGGAAAAGAGACGAAACGCTCGGCGGTTTGCGACCTCGGGTCGCGCGTTATCGTAATCTGTTGTCCATTGTCGGCAGAATCGGACCGTAGCAAAGTGGGGGCGTTGTCCCGGATTTGCTGTCGGTCTCTGCCCCCTTATCATTCGTCGATCCCGGAATTCCGCCAGTGCTCTCGGTTCGCCCCAAAGTCGCCGAACTCGCCTTTCACGTTTTCAGCCGGTCGCTCCACCCCGAGCTTTACCGAGTGCATCGCACCCGCCGAATTGAGCGAAGTGCGTATCACGCGCAAGTCAATATCACCAATTGCGGACACGTGATCACCTGGAACACGACCGGCAAAACGCCGGTGACCGTGTGTGAAGTCGCGACCAGCGCCCACCAACCCCTGCCGACCAAACGCTGCCTGATCAGCCATTCACTCAAGGGCAGTCGGACCGACAAGGCCGATTTCCATTCCGGAGTCGGCTATCGAACCCATTTTCAGTTGGAACCTGTCGCGCCCGATATGTTCTTCATGGTGCAGCAGCAACTTTCCAAGCAGCCCACCGAAGGCCTGTTGCACACCTTCGACGCCAGCGGCAGGATGTCGCTCGGCGCACTCAGCTATGTCAACATTGAGACACGCCAACGCTCGATGTTGGTTCAGGCGATTCACACCTTTCCCGACGATTATGCGATCGTGAAAGTTGAATCGCTGTTCTCATTGCCCGACGCGTGATGTTGCCAGCGTAGGGGAAGCTTACGCCGCGGATCGCAAGCTGGAAGCTTACGCCACGGTTCGCAAGCTGGAAGCGTACGCCACGGATCGCAAGCTGGAAGCGTACGCCACGGTTCGCAAGCTGGAAGCGTACGCCACGTTGGGGTTGAATTGGATAACGCACTTGTTTCGCGATTTGTCGGCGTTGTTGATCTGCAAGCGGGGCTCGCGGTCCACGGTGTCGGCGGGCAGCGGGATCTGTATCGGCCCGTGTCGACGTTTCAAGCCGCCGACATGTCGTCCCTTCGAATCGACGGAGATGTGTGTCGTTTGATCGACGGTTACCACGGCGTCGGCATCGGTTCTCTCTACGTCGCCGATCTGGATGGCATCCGGTGTGGCCGTTGGCAGCAGTCGCTGATCGAAGCGATCGTCGATCGCGCTGAAGCGGCCGATGATTCGGATCGCCGCGGGGCCGTTTTCTTGGACCTGGGGTTGCGTGCCGCGGTCACCTCGCAGCGTTGGAACTGGGTCGAGTCACTGGTTCGAAATCACCCACGTGTTGTCGTGATCCTGGCGACCGAATGCGCAGACGACGTGTCGTTGTTGGACGACACTCTGTCGCGCGTGCCGCGGGACCAAGTTGCCGTCAGCTTTGACTACCAAGGCGGACGCTGGTTGTCCGCGTCGACTTCGGAAACGGCTTGGTTGGAAGCCTGTCGCCGGGCCGCGATCGCCACGGTGGTCGGACTGGATCTGGCCTCTGTCGGGGGCACGTCGATCGAGCGTACACTGGAGTTGTGCAAGCGGATTCGGCGTCAATTGCCACAGCCGCGTTATGTCACCGGCGGCGGGGTTCGCAGTGCCGACGATGCGCAGTGTTTGCTCGATGCCGGCGCCGATCAATTGCTCGTCGCCAGTCTGTTCGCCGAGTGAACGTCACGGTTGACGCACCGCTAGCGGCGTCGCTTGACTTTCTTGTGCATCGGATTGAGCCGTTTCCGCATCGGGTCGGCTTCTTTCTTCTCCGGTTCGGCCGGTTTCTCGGGGGCTTCGAATCCGGGGATCGAGTCGCGGATCAGCAGTTTGTTGATCCGCTGTTCGATGCTGGTCAGAAAATCGCCTTGGCCGGGAACGATGAATGTGAACGCCACGCCGTCGCGGCCCATGCGTCCTGTCCGCCCGACACGGTGGACGTAGTCGTCGCTGTCTTCGGGGACGTCGTAGTTGATGATGTGTGAAATCGTGCTGATGTCGATGCCGCGTCCGACGACATCGGTGGCGACCAGGATCTCCAGGTCACGATCTCGCAAGCGTTGCAGAACCCGATCGCGTTCACGCTGAGCCATGTCACCGTGCATGGCGGCACAGGAGTGATGTTCTTTGCTGATCGCGCGATACAAACGATCGGTGCCGCGCTTGGTGCGACAGAAGATAATCGCCTGCTTCGGCTTCTCCCGCTTCAACAACTCGACCAACAGGTCCTGCTTGCGTTCTTGCGAAACCGTGAAGTAGTGCTGCTCGATCGTTTCGACCGACATCTCATTTTTGCAGCAGTCGATCACGATCGGGTCGACCATGTAGGATTCGGCCAGTCGTTGGACCGTCGGAGGCAACGTTGCCGAGAGCAGCAGGGTTTGGCGATCCCGTGGGCACTTGCGTAAGATGCGTTCGATCTGGGGCCGAAATCCGATGTCCAGCATCCGGTCGGCTTCGTCGAGCACGACGCACCAGACGTCTTTGGTGCGTAGGGACCGTCGCTGCAGGTGGTCGTGCAGTCGCCCGGGAGTGCCGACGACGATCTG
The DNA here is from genome assembly GCF_025060895.1 of Stieleria sedimenti. Taxonomy (GTDB): domain Bacteria; phylum Planctomycetota; class Planctomycetia; order Pirellulales; family Pirellulaceae; genus Stieleria; species Stieleria sedimenti. The sequence goes on from NZ_JANZKV010000107.1 coordinate 22,103, forward strand.
CACGCCGTTTTCCAGTTGTCGCAGTTGGGTGCGGATGTTTTTGCCGCCGGCCAGCACTGCGATTTCGGTGTGGACGCCGGCTGCCAATCGCTGCGCCTCGCGGCCGACCTGATCGGCCAGCTCTCGCGTGGGGACGACGACGATGGCTTGCGGGTCGCGGCAGTCTTCGAGTGAATCGAGCTGCTCAAGAATCGGGATCGAAAACGCGGCGGTTTTACCGGTCCCGGTGCGGGCTTGGCCGATCACGTCGAGCCCCTGAAGGGCCAAGGGGATCAGTTCCGATTGAATCGGGGAAGGTTTTTCGAAGCCGGCTTTTGCGAGCGCGCGGCGCATCACCGGGGACAGGTCCAGGTCGTCGAAACTGGCTTCAGCAGGATCGAGGGTTTCCATTTGATTTGCGTTCATGCCGCTAGCATAGCGACAACGCGCGTTTTCCACTACGACAGCTCGTCAACCTCGGGGCAACCAATTTGCCGAGGCGACGGATTGTTCCAGCCGAACGCGTCCCTGACACCGCATTTCTTCTTCGGCAGCCGCCAGCCGGATGTGAACCATCACATCGTTACCCTCGGGCACCCGGTCCTGCCAGGCGATGGGGATGTGGATCCCATCGATGGGGGCCTGTCGTACCATGTCGCGGACCTGCTCGGGGGTGAAATCCCAGCGTCCGATCCGTGCTTCGTCTGTGTCGTCGTTGGGTTCCAGCACCACGACGGTCAGATCCGCGTCGACGTCGAAGTTTGCCAGTGACAGTGATCGGCCTTTCTCGTCGACGACCGTCACGATCAGGAACAGCCCGTCGATGTCGGCGTCTTGGTCAAATTGATGCCCGCCGGACAGGCCGTCGTGCAACTCCAGTCGGTCCGGGATCGAGAGCGGTTCGGTCGTGGGAGGTTCGAACCCCATCGTTTTGGCGTCGTCAGGATTCTTTACCTTTCCCGGCGGCGATTCGGGGTCGTCGTCGGGTGGCAGTGGCGGGCCGGGAATGATTTGTTCGTCCATCAATTCGCCCTCTCCGGGCGGAATGAGCTCGGCCGGAGGGGGAAGCTCCAGGATCGGGCCTTCCGATTCGGTCGGCTTCGGAGTTGGGGGCGTCTCGGTCGGCATGCCCAGGCCTTCTTTGGGCGGGCCTTCTTTGGGCGGGTCGACCAACGGCAGGGGCGAATCAGGCGTCTTGGGGGCGTCTCGGTCCGGTACTTTTTCGATCGCCGGGGGCAGCGGCAGGCCCGACCCGGCAGCAGGCTCCGGCGTCGGTTCCGGCGTCGGCGATTCGCTTGCCGACGGTTCGGTCTGGTCAGGCGTGGACGGTGGAGCCGGTTCGGCCATACTCGGCGAATTCAAGTCCAAGATCTCGTAGTCATCCGGTGTCGTCGGGCGCTGATCGTCCGAGGCGTGCGGCGGACTTTGGTTCAGGATGCGTTCTTGGGGAACGCGGTCGGAGCGCCCTTCCGGGTCGAGGTCTTCGTTGCGAGACCGCTCCAATTCGTCGCGGAGCACGCGGTTCTGGTAGTCGGCGTCATAAAGCTGGTCTTCCAGCACACGAATCTCGTTGGCCATTTTGGCGCGATACACGTCTTCGTGGGCACGGCCGCGGCAGCCTGCTGTCGAGCCGATCAGGCAGCAGATCGCAAGCAACGCGACGGGGCAGAGCGCAGCGCGGTTGCTAGCATCCCAGGCGTCTTTGGGAAGCCCGGAGTGTCGCAAGACAGGAACGAAGTCGGCCGGTCGCGCTGTCACAAGGATCTTTGAAAAAGTCAGATGATTGGTTGAAGAAACGACAGCGAACGGCCGGTGCACCGGTTCGCTGTGTGTCGAGTACCAATCTGAGGGCGGTCAGGTCAAGTGTTCCTGTTGTTTCAGGTTTCAAGTTTCAAGTTTCAAGTTTCAAGTTTCAACTTTCAAGTTTCAAGTTTCAGGTTGTCTCATTGGTCGCATTCGTCCTCTTCGTCCTATTACACCTCGATGGGACCGATGGGACCGATGGGACCGATGGGACCGATGGGACCGATGGGACCGATGGGACCGATGGGACCGATGGGACCCGGCCAGATAGCCGTGTTTGGCAAATTGTGACGGTTGCGCCGTGTTTGATGATTTTTCCGATTTTTCGGATTTTGCCTGTAGGAGACTTCGGGGGCTCGTCGATATCGCAACTGACAGGTCGTGCCCGCTGCGTGAAACGCGGCGGCACTCCGAAAACCCATGCTGCGTTTGGCCTCCCTTTGCCATGACGTCAGTCTTCCGCGAGCGTCGCGGATTCGGCCGCAGCCGGGTTTTACCCCCCCAGAGTCTCAAGTGGTGACGACCGTGCCTAACTTTCAATTCTCCCGCCCGCTCGCTGTCGCCTTGTTGGCAGCATTTTCGCTTAGCCCGCTCGGCGCACCGAGTGCCATCGCACAGACCTCCTCGGGCCAGCATCGCGATGACGTCGATGCGTCCGAGCATGTGCAGGCGGCCCGTGCCAGCTGGTCTCCCACCCGATCTTCTGCGGGCGTGAAAAAGCAAGTCCGGCGTCCGGCGAGTCAGCCTGCGGTGCAACCCAAGAACAGTCGCCACGCCCAGGCGGTGCGACCGACCCAGCGAACCTCGACCGGCAAACCGGCTTCGTCGGACGCCGCTACGGTGCATCCGTCGGGCGTCCGGCAAGCGGGACATCAAATCCCAACGCCTCCGCCGATGGAAGGCGAAATCATTTACGAATCCGCGATTGTCGACGGCTCATGCGACGCGATGGGAGCGAGCTGCGGTTGCGGTTCGGTCGGCTGTGACGGGATTGGTTGCGATTCGATGGGCAGCTGTGGGCCGAATTGCGGATGCAGCATGTGCGGCGAGCTTCCCAGTGGACGTGCTTGGCGACCGGCTATCACGCTCAGTCTTCCCCAAGACGGTTGGATTTCATTCGAAGGCCTCGGGATTTGGTCCGACGGGATGGAGTTGCCCGCACTGGTCACGCAATCACCCTCGGGAACCGATCAGGCTGACGCCGGAGTGTTGACACGAGGCACCACGACGACGCTGTTTGGCGGCCCCGGTCGGGACCTGTTCGAAGATTCACGTACCGGTTGGAGACTGAAGTTCGGATTCTGGTTGGATCGATGCCACACGTGGGGTGTCGGTGCGGACTATTTGGAACTCGATCGCGAAACCGAATCTTTCTCGGCCACCAGCACGGGCGACCCGGTCTTGGCTCGACCGTTCTTCAACACGCTGACCGGGCGAGAGGACGCCGAGCTGGTCGCGTTGAACAACGGTGCCGACATCCAGTTGACCGGGACGGTCGGCGTGACCGCTTACAGCGAACTTGCCGGTGGCAGCTTTTATCTGCGACGAATGATGTGCTGCGATGAAGGTTGCCGCCAATGGTTGTTCTGCGGATGTGCCGGACACTACTGCTCGCGATCGGAATTTCGAGTGGGATATCGATTCATGCAGCTCGATGAAGGGGTGGGCATCACCGAAGACCTGACCAACAACGGAACCTTCAACATTGGTGACTTCGATATCATGGATCAGTTTGATACCGAGAACCAATTCAACGGCATCGACCTCGCTTGGAACTACCGGATCACACGCGGTTATTGGACATGTGAAAGCCTCGTCCGGTTGGCGGTCGGCAACACGCGTCAAACGGTTCGCATCGCGGGCCAGACGGTGATCGTCGATCGCAACGACACGACCAATCAGACGACGGACACGTTCGACGCGGGTCTGTTGGCACTGGCGTCCAACAGTGGCACGCACCAACAAGATGAGTTCTCCGTGCTGCCGGAGTTGAATCTGACGCTGGGGTACCAGCTGACCGATCACTTCAAGGCGACGTTCGGATACACCGGAATCTACTGGTCCAACGTCGTCCGTCCGGGGCAACACATCCCGACGATGATTGACACCAATCAGTTGCCGCCGGCGATCACCGGTGCCAGCGATCCCCGTCCCCTGTTCGCCTTCGATACGACCGACTACTGGGCTCACGGCTTGACCTATGGCCTGGAGTACCGGTGGTAATCGTTAAAACCTGCAGCTGGGTGAATTCTTCTCCGCCTCGGGCCGATAGCAGCGATTGAGACTGGTCTCCCCCCGAACAATTGAACGCCGATCGCATTCAGGCAATGGATCATCCACGATTCTCGTATCGTGGCGATCGGCGTTCGGATCACCCGATTACAGGAACGTCCCCATGGTCTGGCAGCGAATGATTCAGCGACTGGTGCGTCGCAAGCATCGTTCAGATACCGAAACAAGAAGCAACAACCGTCGCGTGCTGCGGCACGAGTCATTGGTCAAACGCCAATTGCTGGCCGCTGATATTGGTGCAATCTCCGGTGTCGCGTTTACGGACCTGACCGGTGACGGTTTGACCGGCGATGATCCGCGTTTGGAAGGCGTGACGGTGGAGCTTTATCGCGACACCAACGCGAACAACACCTTCGATGCGGGAACGGACGTGTTGGTCGACACCGTGACGACCGACACCAGTGCAGACCCTGTGCCGGGGCAGTATCGATTCGACGACCTTTCGGTGGACACCTACTTCGTGGTCCAAGGTGCGGCGCCGGGTGACGTCGACGAGCCGTCGGCTCAACTGGTCGAAATCACCGCCGATGACGCCGATGGCGAAACCATCGTGACGATCGATGATTTCACCAGCGGCGCGCAAATCGCGACAGCCATCGCGACCCAGACGGTCGATCAAACCGTCTCGGCGGGGAATGCCTTGGGCGGATTCCGAGACGCCCGGCTGACTCATACCGGTGCTGCCGGCAACACGACGTTCCAAGTCGACACGGCCAACCAACTGATGAGTCTGAGCACCGGCGGCGGGGCGACGAGCGAAGTGACGGTCGAGTATGACGGGAACGATGGAGGCTTCGGGTTGACCGTGCCGCCCGGATTCTCGCCGATCTCATCGTTGGCAGGCGGAACCGCCGGTGGAGCCGTCCCGACCAATACCGGGATTGAAATCGTCGGTCGTGGGGCCAACCAAGCAGAATCGATGATCGTGACCGTCATCACGTCGGCAACCGAAGGGTCGGAGATCACCATTCCGATCCAGCAGAACGCGACGCTGCAGTCCGTCTTCGTCCAGTTCGACGATGCCGGTTGGGGAATCATCGCGAGCGAGCCCGGTTTCACCGCGCCGGCCGACTTCAATAGCATCATCGCAATCCGCGCCCAAGCCGTCGTCACCAACGCCGACAACGACATCTTCTTTTCCGTCGTCGAATCGCGAGGACCAGCCCCGGTCACCACCAATCTGCAGAACACGCAGTTGTTGACCCTCGGCGGTACCGTCTTCTCCGATTTCGGCGGTGGAGCGGACACGAACGACGGCGAACTTGATGGCGGCGAAACGGGTGTGTCCGGAGTCACCGTCGAACTGTACGCCGATCCCGGCGGCGGTGGCGCCATCGACCCGAGCACGCAGACCGCCGTCGCAACCACAACGACTGACGGCAACGGCGACTATTCCTTCGCCCAACTCTCCGCCGGCAACTACCTCGTGGTCATTCCCGAGTCCGAGTTGGGAACCGGGCAATCTTTGTTCGGCCACATTTCCAGTACCGGAAACGATCCGGCAGCGGATCCGGATGACGACGTCAGTGGCGACGACAACGGAACCCTGGTCGCGGGCGTCGGAATCGTCACCGGCGAAATCACCTTGGTCGCCGGCGCCGAACCCACTGATGACGGCGATACCGATTCCAGCACCAATCTGTCTGTGGATTTCGGTGTCGTTCCGACGATCGATCTGGCGATCACCAAGACGCTTGACTCCGCCGCCTCGACCTTGCAAAGCGGTGGAGAAGCGTTTTTCGACATCGCCTTCCAAAACAACGGCCCGCTCGATGCGACCACCGTGGTGATCGAGGACTTGATTCCCACCGGGATGACGATCAATCAGGCCAATTCGAACTTTGGTAGCTACACCCCGACGATCAACGGCCAGGATCTGAGCGTCGCGATCGGCACGCTGACCGCCGGTGCAAGCGATACCATTCGGATCGCCGTCGACATCGACACCGAACAAACCGCAGATTTGACCAACACCGCGACGATCAGCGGCGACCAGGTTGAAACCGACGACACGAACAACTCCGATGACGCCGTGGCCGCATTGGTCACCACCGACCTGGCCATCACCAAGTCTGACAACACGACCGGATCGGTCGTCGCCGGAGAAGAATTCACGTACACCATCACGGTGACCAACAACGGTCCGGACACCGCGACGGGAATCACCGCAACGGACAATCTGCCCAGCGACCTGTCGTTCGTCAGTGCCACGTTCACCACCGGAAGCGGAACGGTGACCGAAAACCCGGCCGGTAGCGGCAGCCTGTCGATCAGCATCGATGATTTGGCCGCGTCCGCGACCGCGGTCATCGACGTCGTCGTGCTCGTCGCAGCCGACGCCGGTGATACCCTCGACAACACGGCCACCGTCGCCGGATCGCCCGACACCGATTCCGATCTGTCCAACAACACGGCGACCGAATCCACTCCTGTGGTTCGCAACGTGGATGTCGCCGTCACCAAGACCACGGCCGGGACCGCCGTTGCCGGTGAGTCCTTGAGCTACACCGTCGAAGTCACCAACAACGGTCCAGGCGTTGCCCGAGGCGTCGAGGTCGTCGATACGTTGGATTCACGTTTGACCTTCGATAGCTTCGATGCCGGAACATCGGGGGTCACGGTCACCGAGAATGGCCAGATCCTGACGTTTGATGTCGGCACGTTGACCAGCGGGCAAACCGAAACGTTTACCTTCGTCGTCGACATCGCCAGTTCGGCCACGGGCACATTGACCAATCAAGCCGACATCACGACTAGCGATATCGACACCGACGCAACCAACGACAGTGACGACGTCGACGTGGCGATCACCGTGGACACCGATTTGGTGATCACCAAAGACGTCGATGCGGCGACCGCGGTCCCAGGACAGGATACGTTGACCTACACGTTCACGATCTCCCACGATACCGACAGCGTCAGCGATTCCGGCGAAGTCACCTTCACCGACACGCTGCCGGCCGGTGTGACCGGGTTGACCATTGACGCACCCGATGCCACGTCGTCCGGGTTCGACACCGCTCAACAAACCGTGACCGTCGTTCACGATCCGATTCCAATCGGCGAGACCCGAACGTTCACCGTCACCGTGTCGGTCAACGAAGATGCGACGGGATCGATCGTCAACACCGGCAGCATCACCGTGGCCGGTGCGGAGTCGGACACCACCAACAACAGTGACACGGCGACGACCGATGTGACACCACAGTTCGATGTGACGCTGACCAAGTCCGCCGCAGACACGACGCCGGATCCGGGCAGCAACGTGACGTACACGATCGACGTGACCAACTCCGGACCGAGCACCGCCACCAACGTGGTTTTGACCGATGACGTGCCGACCGGATTGACGTTTGTCAGCGGATCCATCAACGGGCAAGCGGCAACGCTGTCGGGCAGCACGGTGACCTTTCCCGCTGTCTCGCTGGACGAAAACGAGACCTTGACCGCGACGTTGGTCTTCACCGTCGGTGTCGATGCCAGCGGGACGGTCACCAACACCGCCAGCGTCACCGCCGACACGGGCGAGACGGACACGACCAACAACTCGGCAACTGCCGCGATCACCGCGACACCGCAAGCCGATTTGACGGTCGAGAAAACGGTCGATGACGACATCGTCCAAACCGGAGATTCGCTGGTTTACACCGTCACGGTGACCAACAACGGTGTGTCCACGGCGTTCGGCTCGGTTGCGACCGATACGCTTCCGGCCGGCGTCACCTTCGTCAGCGGTACCGACCAAGACAACAATGCCTTGTCGGCCACAGGCGGCGTGGTGACCGTCGACGCCGGTGATCTCGCGCCCGGCGCGTCGTTCAGTTTCACCATCAATGCAACGGTTGATAGCACGGCAACTGGAAACCTGCAAAACGTCGTGGTTGTATCAACAACGACGAATGAATCGGACGATACCAATAACACCGACTCAGCGACCACGGCCGTCGATCCGATGATTCGGTCGATCCGCGGTTCGGTCTACTTTGATCGGGACAACGACGGTGTTTTTGATTCCGATGAAGTGGGCATCGAGGGTGTTCTGATTCGACTGACCGGAACCGACAGCTCCGGTGATGCGATTGCCGAACGCACCGTGTTGACCGACGCAAACGGCGATTACCAATTCACACAATTGGGAGCGGGAACCTACCAGGTCGAAGAGGTTCAGCCGGAAGATTTCCTCACAGGTCAGAACACCGTCGGCAGCGGAGCGACCGCCACCGTCGTCGACGACGTCTTCACCGATCTGGACCTCGGAATCGACGAAGACGCAACCGGTTTTAACTTTGGAGAACGAGCACAAGTGCTATCGAAACGACGCTTCCTCGCGTCCTCGTGATGACTGTCCCCGCGGAATGATTCTTCGTCTCGCACTTCGCCGGAGCCGGTGATGTAGCGAAATGCTGTAAGACGATCCGATCAACCGCGTCGACGCGACACGCTCACGCATTGGCGAGGAAGCTGCCAACGCACGGCCTTTCGGGGGGAAGGCCGTGCGTTTTTTTAATTGTGTCGACCCGGCTCCATTCCACCCCACATCATTCTGCCATCCCTGCCGCGAAATCGTCCGGCGAGCCTCGGAGCTCGTTTCCAGCCAACGCCCCGCGAGGTTGGCCCGAGCACAACGGGAACAGGTGGAGCAGGTCTCCGATCTCTAAAACCTTGCCCATGGAATCCTTCACGCGGAAGTCGGTTTCGCCCTCGGTCAACCGTTCAAGCAGTTCGTTCCGGTCCGTGGATTCGGCGAGATCGAGCACATCGCCGGTTTTCAACTGAATCGCTCGGGTGCAGGATGGGACAGTCGATCCGTAGGGCTGCTGAAAACTCTGCTTCAAATGCAGACGGTACAATTCAACCGCCAATCGGCAGGCATCTTCATTGGCACCGATGACCTCGGACTGCAAGCGTCGTCGGTCCACCCGCCAACCGCACATCGCCGCAATGCAGAGGGCCATCAACAAAATGCTCGAAAGGCGGAACTGCATTCGGGTTGACTCCGTTTGATGTCCAGCAAGGCGACCGACGGCACACGCTGCTCCCTCTGCGTTGGTGCATGACTGAGTCTGCGATTCTAACGTATCGTTCCAATCGCCGTGGGGCATCCCGCGTTGTTCTGGTTGCTCAAGATTCGACCTGGGGCTGGCGAGATGTCGCCATGAAGCACAGCATCTGGTACAGCATCTCCACTTTGGGCATCGGGACCCCGGCGGCCTTTGCAGTGTCGATCGGCGTCTTGAGAATCTGCTGCAATTCCATCGGCCGCCCGGCCAAGTAGTCCAGCCGCATGCTGCTATCATAGGGCTTCATCGTTCGCGTGTGGTCGATCGTCTTTTCGACCCACGTCGAATCGATCGACGCACCGCAGGCGCCGGCCGCGCGATGGACCTCGGTGATGATGTCCCGAATCAGGTCGACCGATGATTCGTTGCCGATCAATTTGTCCGTCGATGCATCCAGCGCAACTGAAAGCCCGTTGAACGGGATGTTCCACATCAACTTTCGCCAACGCACCATGTTCAAGTCATCCGACGTTTGGACTTCGATTCCCGCCGCGCTCATCTCGGCACAAATCTGTTCGGCCTTGGACAACGTCTCCGGGGAGTTTTGATAGGGGCCGAAGACGATGCGTCCGTAGTCGATGTGGCGGATGTGACCCGGCCCGACTTTGTTGCTGCATAGAAAACAGCAACCGCCGAAAACGCGTGGGGCGCCGAGTCGTTCCGCGACGGATTGTTCGACGCCGAGTCCGTTCTGCAACACCAGCGCCACGCCGCCTTGCGAAGTCGGCTGGGCCAGCAGCGATGGCAGCAGATGATTGTTGACCGTTTTTAAACCGATCAACGTGACGTCGCAGGCCGGGATGGTCTCGATCGACGCGTGCGCGTTGACCTGGGGCAGGTCGAAATCGCCCCAGTGGCTTTCGATCTTCCATCCGTGCTCGCGGACGTGTTCGTAATCGGAGTGCAACAGAAAATGAACGTCGTGCCCGGCCCGGGCGAGCATCGCCCCGTACAGTCCTCCGACGGCGCCCGACCCGAGAATCGCATAGCTTTGTTTGATCATCGTGATTGATTTGGTAGTGGGATCGCGAATGACGCGGTGGGCTCAACTTACGAAACTAGGGGCGGTTTGTCGATTTGAGCCCAAGACCACTGGGTCAAGCTTCGCTTTCTCGTGCTGGGCCCGTAGGCTCGCGCCNNGCCGGTTCGCGCCAGCGTCGGGGCCGCTCAGCTTGCCCTACGTTAGTGGTCGTCGACTTCCGCCAAGGCGTACTGGCAAAACGGAGTCGCCCGAGGATACAATCTGGCACAAACGTTTGTGCTGCTGTGTTTTTCCCCACCATACGATGACACCCATGAGATTGACTCCACCGCTTTTGTCGTGCCTGGCTCCCTTCCTACTCGGTTCACTTTCGCTGTTTGCCGTGTCTAGCGTCGCCGTGTCGAGCGTCTCAGCCCAACAGGTCGAGCGACCCGTCCAATTGATCTTTGACACCGACATTGGGAATGATTGTGACGACGTGATGGCCGTGGGGGTGATCCACTCGTTGCAGTCGCGTGGCGAGTGCGAATTGCTGGCCGTCACGATCACCAAAGACAACCCGCTGGCGGCCGCCTTCACCGACGCGCTCAACACGTTCTACGGGCGCGGCGAGATTCCCATCGGAGTCTGCGACAGTGGGGTGACGCCTGAAAAGGGCAAATTCAACGTTTTGGCCGAACAGAACGATGACGGTCGATTGCGCTACGAGCACGACCTCCGCTCGGGCGAAGACGCCCCCGACGCGGTCGACCTGCTGCGGCGAACGCTGGCGGCGGCCGAGGATCACAGTATCGTGATCGCCCAAGTCGGTTTCTCCACCAATCTGGCGAACCTGCTGCGCAGCGGACCGGACCAGCACAGCAGGCTGTCCGGCGTGGACTTGGTCAAGCAGAAGGTGCGTCTGTTGTCGGCGATGGCAGGTGCGTTCACCAAGATCCCGAACAACAAGGGCGAACTGTACGATCACCTTGAATACAACGTCGTCAAGGACTTGGAAAGTGCCAAGTACTTGGCCGAACATTGGCCCGTCCCGATCGTCTGGAGTGGATTTGAGATCGGTTTGAATCTTCGCTACCCGCACGAGAGCATTGAAAAGGACTTTGCCTACGTCGACCATCATCCGGTCGCCGAAGCCTATGTGCTCTACAATCCCCCGCCGCACGATCGTCCGACTTGGGACCTGACGTCGGTGCTTCATGCGGTGCGACCGGATCGAGGCTACTTTGACCTTTCGCCGCCCGGCCAGGTGACGGTCGACAAAGACGGCCTGACGACGTTTGAGCCGGCCGAAGACGGACGGGACCGTTATTTGATTCTGCGTGAGGAGCAAAAAGCCAGGGCGACCGAAGCGCTCGTCGCTCTGACCAGCCAACCGCCGTCGAAGTGATTGAACGAGTGGAAAAGGGGTCAGGTACCAAAAACCAAATGGCCCGCAGGGTGCTGCGCATTTTGGGTACCTGACCCCTTTTCCGCGGCACCCTAAGTTTAAGAATGGAAGCAGCACGCGTGCGGATTAATCGTTCCTCCGCCGAATGGCTTGCACGAAATTCGTTAGAATTGCGTTCGCTCAATTCCCCCGGTCCGGAGACAACCATGAGATCCCGCAAGACTTTGTGCTCGATCACAGCCTGTTGGCTGTGTTGGACGGTTTCGTTGATGCCGTCAGCTTTACCGGCGCAATCCGCCGAAAAGCTTTCCAATCAGTACATCCCGGATGACGCGGTCGCCGCCGGATTTCTCTCTCCTCGTCAAATGCTGACCTCGCCGGAGTGGAAATTGGCCCCGATCGAAGTCGCACAAGCCGCGGGCATGCAATATGTCGGCGTCGATCCGCTGAATCTCAACGTCGTCAAAGTCGTCGTCGGCATGCCCGGCCCGATGGGCCCGCAGGCCGGTGCGGTGTTTGAGTTCGACGTGGACACGGGCATCGGCCAGCTGAACCCAATGATTCTGAACGAATTTGAAGCGAAAGAAGTCGACGGAATCGAGGTTTACGAAAGTCGCCGTCCACCGATCGTTCGGCTTCATCAAGCCGGACCACGCACGATCCTGGTCGGCAGCGGCGGCTACCTGACGAAAATGCTGGCTGCCGGTGAAGGTGGAACCGGCCAAGTGCCAAGCCTCGTTTCACGAATCTCGCGTCGAGATGGCGTGACGCTGGTCGCCGGCATGCAGCAGATCCGCCCCCTGGTGACCGGCATGCTGCGACAAAACGCCGGGCAATTGCCACCGCCTCTCCGGGGCCTGACGGAGGTCGGAGAGCTGACCGATGCGTTGTACGTCAACTTGGACTACGCACCGATGTCGGGATCGTTGATGATCTCGGCGATCGGGCGCGATGATGATTCCGCGTCCAAAATGGAGGAAACGCTGAATCAAGCGATCGATTTCGGACGCATGATGGCGACTTCCGAAATGATGAACAACGTCCAAGGCGAAGATGCGGTCAACCAGGCGATGGCAAAGTACATCGAACGTCTGGGCACCGAAATCTCCGCGATGCTTCGCCCCGAACGCAAGGGAAAGATCGTCACCGTGAGACTTTCCGGCAACGTGGGCACCACCGGCGTGCTGGTCGGGTTGCTGTTGCCCGCCGTCCAAGCCTCTCGCGAAGCAGCGCGTCGGATGCAAGCGAGCAACGAGTTGAAGCAGATCGGTTTGGCGATGCACAACTATCACTCCGCGTTCCGAAAGCTTCCCGATCGAGCGATCCGAGACGAAAACGGCAAGCCCCTGCTCAGTTGGCGCGTCGCCATTTTGCCTTTCATTGACCAGCAGCAACTCTACGAGCAATTCCATCTCGATGAGCCCTGGGATAGTCCCCACAACCGGCCCCTGATCGATCAGATGCCGAGCGTCTACGCCGATCCCAGTGCGTTTGTGCCGCCGGGACATACGGTGTTTCAGGTGCCCCACGGTGATGGGTTGTTGTTCCATGATGCCGGTCCCACCGCGTTCCGTGACGTGCGCGATGGCCTCTCCAATACGATCATGGCGATCGAAAGCAGTCCGGAGGCGGCGGTGCCGTGGACCAAACCGGTCGACATGGAATTTGACCTTGCCGACCCGCTGGCCAAAACGGGTGGCAACCGTCCGGGAGGTTTTCACGTGCTGATGGGCGACGGCGCAGTCAGGTTCATCGCCGATTCGATCGACCCCGAAACGTTCAAGAAACTGCTGACGCGAGACGGAGCCGAACCGATCGAGTTTTAGCGTGTTGTCGCGCGTTCCCGCGATGGCGTTCGCTGCGGGGGCTATCATGGGCGCTTCGCGCACAAACGTAGGCGCGGCGTTTTCCCTCCCGGTTTCCCGCCTCGCCCCGACATGTCCAGATTATTTTTCCAAGCCTGCTTCGTCGCTTGTTGTGTTTCCGTCTCACTCGCCTCCGATTCGCGTCCGAATCTCTTGTGGCTTTCCTGCGAAGACATCAGTCCACACCTGGGGTGCTACGGCGACCCGCATGCGATCACGCCGAACATCGATCAACTAGCCAGCGAGGGCGTTCGATACACGCACGCGTTCACGACCGCCGGTGTGTGCGCGCCGTGCCGCAGTGGGATCATCACGGGCATGTATCAAACAACGCTCGGGACACACCACATGCGGTGCACGGCGACACTGCCGGATTCGATCCGTCCGTTCCCAACATCCCTTCGCGACGCCGGCTACTTCTGTATCAACAATTCCAAACAGGACTACCAATTCAAGACGCCCCGCGACACCTGGGACGTCTCTTCGGGCAAGGCAGATTGGCGTGACCGGGACGATGACGAAACGCCGTTCTTCGCCGTTTTTAATTTCACCGGTTGCCACGAGTCCGGCATCGCGAATGAAAGCAAGTATCAGGCGGTGACCGAGGTCTTGACCGACGACCAGCGTCAAGATCCAGCGGCGTTGCAGTTGCCGCCTTACTACTGCGATACACCGGTCACGCGCGAAGATTGGAAACGCAACTACGAACTGATCACGGCGAAACGGGTGACTCGGGGTTGATCCCCGAAGCGATCATCGCCGAGCGGGCAAACCAGCTGGGAAGTGAATACGCAATCCTCCGCCAGGCCGACGCGAAACAGTACAACGCGCAACTCGCCGACATCGCGTTCGCGTCACGAATCGAGCACTGAATGAACTCAACGGAACCGACAACGTCGTTGATTGACGTTACGAGGAGAATGGCAGAATGATCCGGGGCAGAATGATGGTGCGAAGACGTAGGGCATGCTGTGCATGCCGATCGTCTCGACGGACCAGTTGGTCACGCTGTGCGTGATGCCTGGCATGCACAGCATGCCCTACCTTCCGTCCAATTCGCTCAGCTTCAGCCGGACGCTCATGATGTAGGGCTGTTCGCCCTTGATCCAGTGTCCGTAGGTGGTCGTGACGATGGTGTCATCGGGCAACACCTCGACTCCGGGATAGGCGGTGTCGGCGCCTTTGGTGTTGTCGCCCAGTCGCACGAAGTATTGGCCGTCACGGCCGCCCGCGAGATCGTCCCAGGTTCCGACCCAGCCCACCCAATCGCCTTCGAAGGGACGTTCTTTGCGGGATTGAACCGGCGATTGGCAACGATAACTGATGAACAGTCTGCCGTCGGCGGTGTACTTTCCGGTGTGGCGATCCCCGGTCAGGGCGAGCGGCAATTCCTGAGGCGACGACCATGTTTTGCCTTCGTCATCGGAGAAGATGATGTGCGAGTTCTTTCGGCGGGCATTTTCTCGCAGCAACACCGCCAGCCGCGTGCCATCGGGAGACCGGATGCAACCGGGTTCGCAAAGATGAACGTCGGAGGATCGGTAAACGGTTTCGGGGGCTGACCAAGTCAGGCCGCCATCGGTTGAGAGCGTTTTGTAGAGCGTGAAAGTTTGGGAGCGTTTTCCATCTGCGGTAAAGAACCGTCCGTCGTCATGGAACATCGCCAGATAATGGCCTGGACCGGTCTTGAGCGACTCGACAAATCCCATCACGACGATCCCGCCCCAATCACCGACGGGTTTCAGCGGACTCCAATCCAGCCCGTCATTCTCCGAGACCGCCAATCGTGCGGGGTACAGCCCGGACCACATGATGATGCGTTTGGTGCCGTCGGGGCCGATCACACGGTGCAGCGTGGGGACTTCCTTGGACGTCGACCAGTTCTCTGGCGTCGGCAGGCGGTCGCTCCAGGTCCGTCCGCCGTCGTTGCTGCGTTTGTAAACGATTCCCCCGCGACCGTGACCTTTGGGGTAAACGCACAGCATCGTCTTGCCGTCTTCCAGCAAACACGTGGTCGGGTGTCCGAGGTATTGGCCGGGCTCTCGATCGACAATCACCTGACGGTCGGTGTCATCCTTCAAATCGATCGTGGTCAACTGTGATGATTCGGAAGAACGTTGTGGTTCCAAGAAACCGTGTGACACCAGGAATCGATCCAGCGCGCGAATCGTCGACCGGTAGCTCGAATTGTCGCCTCGTCCGTGGTTGAAAAAGCCGTGCCCCTGGCCTTCAAATCCGATCAGTTCACATGCATTGCCGGATTTCTTCATCGCCTGACAAAAGGATTCGGCCGTCCAGTAGGGCACCGTCTCGTCCGCTTTCCCATGAAACAAAATGGTCGGCGGGGCGTTCGAATCGACGTGGTGAACCGGCGAGAGGTCTCGGGGATCGGTTCCCATTCGTGCGGCGAGTCCTGTCAGTTTTTCCGGATCCAGCGGCGGCCGATCATCGACTTTCGCCAACACGACCGCCGGATTGAACAGGGCCATCGCATTGGGGCGACTGCTGACCGATGTGTTTTCACCCGATTCGTCAAACCCCTTGATCACGCCGGTGCATGCGGCGACGTGGCCACCCGCTGAGCCTCCGCCGGCGACGATACGATCGGGGTCGACGCCCAAACGATCGGCCTGCTGGCGGATCCAACGGACCGCCGACTTGCCGTCTGCGACGCATTGCAACGCCTTGGTTCCTTGCCGATTCAGCACGCGATAGTCGGCGGTCATCGCGACCATGCCGCGTGAGGCGAGGTATTTGCAGTGCTCGAGGAACTGTTTGGGTGTGCCGTTTTTCCATCCGCCGCCGAAGAAGAAGACGATGGCCGAACGCCGGTCGGTCGGTTTGTGATCGGCGGGGTAAAACACGTACACGTTCAACGACACCGGGGCTCCCTCGGCGTCCTCGGTCGTCTTGTAAACCCTGACCGCCGCTCCGACGCTTATCATCTTCGCTTCGGTTTCTTCATCCTGGGCACGCAGGCCGACGTTGGGGATCGCCATCAGTGCGATCAGTGTCAGGAGAACGGGAAATCTGTGGGACATGTGGGTCACCAAAACGGGAGAGAAATCGGAAGGGGCGTGGGACACGCCGGAGGCAGGAATGGATTAGAGTATAGCCCCACCCGCAGCTTCGTGTCTTCGAGCGCGGTCGCGTGTTCGAGCGTCCTGCTCAGCACACCAGCCCTCCTGACAAGTCGCGTTTCCATTCCCCTGCCCAACGAACGCATCCACTCATGATCCGATTCACGCGTTTTCCGTTTTTGGTCCTCCTTTTGGCGTCGTCGGTTGGTCTCCATGCGACCCTCGCCGAAGATGCGCGACTTGGCGATCAGACATCCGGCGACACGCGCGATTTTGCCACCGCGGAGTTTTGGGAAACGCTTGACGGAAAGCCGGTGACCGACAGCTGGGAATTCGCCGAAGGGGAGGTTCGTCTGGTCCAACCACGTGGCGGCAACGGCAGTCTCGTCAGCGGACCGCTGCCGCCGAATTTTGAATTGTCGTGGGAATGGAAGATCGATGAAAAGACGAACACGGGATTGAAGTACCGGGTTCGTCGATTCGGCAAGAAGCTGTTCAGCAACAATTATTTGGGAATTGAGTATCAGATCATTGACGACAAACCGACCAGTCTTGCCAAGGGCAGCACGGCTTCGATTTATGATCTGGTTGCGCCCGAGAACGAGAAGGTGCTCCACCCGGCCGGCCAG
This sequence comes from Stieleria sedimenti, assembly GCF_025060895.1. GTDB lineage: Bacteria > Planctomycetota > Planctomycetia > Pirellulales > Pirellulaceae > Stieleria > Stieleria sedimenti. The sequence continues at coordinate 39,180 of NZ_JANZKV010000107.1, forward strand.
TGGAACCAATCACGTGTCGTCGCCAGCGGCCATCGATTGGAACATTATTTGAATGGCCAACTCGTTGCGGCTGCGAGGACGACCGGCCCGAGTTGGGACAAGACGATCGCGCTGAGCAAGTTTTATGGTTCGCAGGATTTCGGCAGCCCCAAGCCCGGCGATCGAATCATGCTGACCGACCACGGCGGAAAAGCGGTCTATCGAAAGTTTCAGTTCACCGCCATCGACGCCACTCCTGCGGATCTGGAAACGCCGATCTCAACGGGACCGTTTCTCGGCAATGCGATGCGCAACAGTTGGGCGGATCAAGATTCGATCGTGATTTGGACTCGCACCACCGCGCGGCCGGAGTTCGTCGCCGACGGCAAAGCGTTCGTTTCGGTCTCCAGGAACAACGCCAGGAAACTTGCCGACGAAAACGATGCCGACAAGTTACTCCGCGTCCAACTGCCCGAGGGCGCCGAATTGTCCGAAATGCTGGGAGCATGTCCCGGGGCGTCCGGTCGCGTCCGGCTGATCTACTTTCCGGGCAAGCAACGCGATGCGCTGAAAACCACCGAGTGGATCACAACGAAGCCGGAAAGCGACTTCACCGCCCAATGGAAACTCGAAGGGCTCAAGCCTGACACGCAATACGCCGCAATCATCGAAGCACAGTCACTCGATCGCGACGAACCAGCGGCGGTCGTCCGGGGCGCCTTCCGAACCGCACCGAAAGTAAACGCGCGAAGGGACGTGAAGTTTTGCATCACGACCTGTCACGACTTCATCCGCCGCGACGACGGGATGAAGGGGCACAAGATCTATCCGACGATGACCAAGATGCAGCCGGATTTCGTCGTCCACGCCGGTGACATCGAATACTACGACAAACCCGATCCCTGGGCGATGACGATCGAATTGATGCGTTTCAAGTGGGGGCGGATCTTTGCTTTGCCCAGCAACCGTGACTTTTACAGCCACACCACCAGCTACTTTTTGAAGGACGACCACGACACGTTGAAGAATGATTGTTGGGCCGGGCAAACCTATGGTTCGGTCAGTTTTGAGCAAGGCGTCCAGCTGTTCAACGAAGAACAATTCCCTACGTTGAATCCACGCTACACCAGCGTTCGCTGGGGGCGTGATCTGGAAGTCTGGTTCTTGGAGGGACGCGACTACCGCAGCCCCAACTCGATGCCGGATGGACCGGAGAAGACGATCTTGGGCAACGAACAGAAGGCCTGGTTGTTCAAGACGCTGGATGAATCGACGGCGAAATTCAAAGTGATTTGCAGCCCGACGCCGGTCGTCGGACCTGATCGGGCGAACAAGAAAGACAATCACGCCAACGAGATCTTTGCCCATGAAGGCGACGAGATTCGGGCCAAACTGGCGACGATCGACAATGTGATCGTGTTGTGCGGCGATCGACATTGGCAATACGCTTCGTTCGATTCCGAAGCCGACCTCTGGGAGTTCGGCTGTGGACCGGGGAGCGAGGAACATGAATTGGGTTGGAAACCGGGCGACGAACGGCCGCAACACCGGTTCCTACGCGTCGCCGGCGGATTTCTGTCCGGTGAATTGCAATACACCGGCCAAGAAAAAGAGCCGCGATTGACGTTCCGCCATCACAAGGTCGACGGAGAAGCCGTCAGCGAGTTCGTGTTTCCCGTCAAGTAGGGCATGCTGTGCATGCCGATCCGTTGGTGTTTCGCCGTTAGCCGATTCCCGGTCGCTGCGAAGCAGCGACAGTGGGCGGCTGAAGCCCAATACCGCTAAGT
>NZ_JANZKV010000107.1:41002-66288 GCF_025060895.1 Stieleria sedimenti
CCTGCACACCAACACTCATGCCCGTGCCATGCTCACTTCTCAACCGTCCAAGCGTTCTCGGATGAAGGTCGGATTGGGGGTTCCGCGACCCTTGCGGTCACAGCGAAAAAATTCCGACACGTAGCGTACCGGGGTTTTCTTTTCGGGGACTTTGAATCGGTCGCCTTTTTGCAGCACCGGACGTGTTTCGTCCATGCGTCCGAATTGGCGGGTTCCGGCAGCCTGACAGGGATACCAGTGTCCGTCGCCGTCGGCGTCTTCCAGATAGAACTCGGGATAGCAGTGATCGGGAATCCAGACGACCCGCGCGGGAATTTTCAGGTTGCGGCAGATCGCGACAAACAGACTGGTCATTTCTTCGCAGTCGCCCTTGCCCTCCTGCAGTGCCTGGGACGCGTTTTTCAAATCGCCTTCGACGTACTGCACTTTGTCGCGAACGTAGTCATAGACCAATTCCACGCGCCGCCAATCATTGTCCGCTTCCATCTCCGCGACTTCTTTGGCCGCTTCGCGGATCGAACGGTGCGAGGCATCGATGAAGGGACTGTTGCCGGTGTAGAGTTTGACTTCGCGTGGCGGTCGTTTGGGGATCACGAGCGTCGACGTGTCATCCGGGGGCAGGATTCGCGAACGCTGGATGTCGACGTCGATGGTGAATTCGGCGGTTGATCCGGCAGCGACACGCGCCATTTGCAAGACAACCTGTTTTGTTCCTCCTCCCAACTCGCGGATTTCCCATCGCGTGACTTGGGGGGCGATATTCTGATTCCTCACCGTGACGGTTTGTTCGGGCCAATCGGTGGGAATGGGAAAGGTGGCCAAGACGTTCGTGCAGGTCACCGGTGTGGTCAAGACCAGACCGATCCGCCAGTGGGTCACGGGCTGTTCTTCGTAAACCAAAGATTGGGCTTTGGCCGGCGGCGTCGCGACAAGCTCGCAAGTACCGATCGTGGCGGCGCACAGAAACAATGACTGCTTCAGGTAGTGTCGTCGATCAATCGATTCGTCTGGTCGCATTGCATTGCCGGTGGGAGGGAAGGGTTTACAGCTAGGCACTGATAGCGTACTCGGTACGTTGAACGATGAAATGCACGAAACGCAAACGAGTGAGTCTCCCCGTGCTTGTCTCACCCGCTTGCGTCTCGTGCGCTGAATTTTCAATCAGTTGACCGCTCTGGCACCGGGCGGCAGCGGTTCTTCATAGATGATTCGGTCGCCATCGGCGTCGACTCGGTAGCCGACGTCGGGGTATCCCAAGTAGTTTGCCCGGTAGCCTTGGGCATCGGTCGGTGCGGGTTGCCAAACGCCGCTGTACGGTTGAATGTAGCCTTGGCCGTCGACGATTCCTCCCTGGGCCACACCGTTGGCGGGGGGGCAGCAGTACGGATCGGCCGGGTAGGCGCTCATCGTTCGGGCCGCCGGGGCATAGCCGGTGGCGCAGGGATCCGGGTTGCATCCATAACCGGCCGCCGGCGGGGCGTAACGAGGTTGGGCCGCCAGGGGCTGGTTGCAGGTCGGCTGGGCCGCCGCCAGGGGTGCTTGCCGGCGGAGGGGAGTGGACAATCGAGTGCACAAGCCGCATCTTGCTCCGCGACCGAAAAAGAAGTTTCGGAACGGGGTGCAGCCCGAAGTCGTCGATACGACAGCGACAGTCATTGCGACTAGAATAAAACGATTGTTCATTGGAGATTCCGCGATATGCACAGGGAGCGTATTCGTTGGTCTCGGATGGAGAACCACACAAAACTAGGACGCTCTCAATGATGTGCAAACGCAACATCGTTTTTTTTCAGCAACAATTTGTTGCGTCCAGTGCGACGCTAGTTCTCACCCACCCGCCTTTGATCCCACCTCAAGCCATATGATGCGGATGTTCCCGTCAATCCGAATCTTCGTGTCGCTCGTGTGCGTAGCACTGCCGGTTGCGTGCATGGCCGATCATGCCACGGCAACCGACCACGAAGTGATTGTCGATGTCGTCGAGTCCTCGGTCGACCTCTCTGAGCCGAACACGGCTGAGCCGAACGAATCGGAAACGTTCGACCCGATTGTGGCAAACTGTGATAGCGATGAAGCGGCGGTGGCCGACTTTCTCGCCGCCAGTGATTGTTGCGTTTGTGATGACGATCGCGTCTTTCTCGTGTCGACCCGTCACCTCACCGCGGATTGCTGTCGGGCCTCGCTGGTCGAGATCCCCTTTCGGATGTGGCGCATCGATGGTGGAGCGGTCTGCGAGATCACTCAGGATGACTACCTGGCATCCCTTTCGCCCGAACGCCCCGTCGTGTTCTATGTCCACGGCAACCGCATGCCGGTTTGTGAAGTCGTCAACCGATCGGCCACGATTCGAAGCCGCATTCGGATGCGTGGGGCTCGCGGCCCGATCGATTGGATGATCTACAGCTGGCCGAGCGAAAAGGAAGCGATCGGCGTCAAGGATTTTCGACTCAAGGCAGATCGCTGTGACGCACAGGGGTTGTACCTCGCTTCGTTTCTGCGTCAGCATGTCCAGGCTTCGGTGCCGATGGCGATGATCGGCTACAGCTTTGGCGCGCGAGTGACCACCGGGGCGCTTCATGCGTTGGCCGGGGGAACTCTTTCGGGGCGACAATTGCCCGAGCCACCGATAACCGGTGCAAACGTTCGAGTCGGCTTGGTGGCGCCCGCGATCGAGTCAAAATGGCTTGGCGGTAACGGCTACCACGGTTGTGCGACCAAGAACATGAACGAACTCGTGTTGCTCTACAACCGACGTGATGTGGTTTTGAAACGCTATTGGTTGCTGGAGAAAATTCGCCGCGACACGGCACTGGGTTACAGCGGGCCGACCATCTTTGCGACTCGTGTCGACGGCACGCGGTTGCCGGTTCGCTCGCGCGACTGTGCCTCGATCGTCAAACTTCGCCACTCGGAACTGGACTACTACCAAGGCGGTTGCAACGCCGGAGTCGATATGGCGAGGCTGATCAATGGAATCCGACAGATCAGTTTCTGATTCTCCGCGTCCGGTCGATTCCGGGGATACGCGTTTGGCGTACCACAACGGATCGTGGGTCAACGCGGATGACGTGTGTTTGTCGTCGCGAGACCCCGCGGTCACCCAAGCCGTGACGGCCGTCGAACGCGTCCGCGCCTACAACGGGCGGTTGTTCGAACTCGACCGGCACTTGGATCGTTGGCAACGCACCACCGAAGCGCTTGACCTGACTGGACTCCCGTCCCGCCAAGCGGTGTCGCAATTGATCGACGAAGTCATTCAGCGGAACGGGGTTTGGTTAACGACGCAAAAAGAATTCGGCGTGCTGTGGTTTGCATCACCCGGAACGACCGATTCACCGACCCTGGTGGTCGACCTGTACCCGATCGACTCGGCAGTGATCGAGCGGCGAACACGATCGGGCAGCCCCCTGGTCGTCACGTCCGTCCAGCAACCGCCAAACGCCTGTTGGTCGCGCAACATCAAGGTGCGCTGTCGCTTGCACTACTACCTGGCCGATCGAGAGGCTCGTCAGTCGGACCCCGACGCGATCGGCATTTTGGTCGATTCCGATGGCACGGTGACCGAGTCGAGCATCGCAAACCTGCTGATTGTCGAAGGGCGGGGCCTGGTGTGTCCGCCGAGCGATCAAATCCTGAGCGGCGTTTCACTGCAAGTGATCCGCGAACTGGCGTCCGAGACCGGGGTCGCTTGGCGGGAGGAACGGATTTCATGCGAACGACTTGCCGCCGCTGAAGAAGTATTGCTAACCGGGACGAGCTGCGGGATCTGGTTCGCCAACTCGATCAACCGCTCGCCGCAGCGGGCGGCCGGACCTCTCTATCGACGTCTCCGATCGGCATTCGATGAACGAAGCCGCGGTACTTGCCGATCGTCTTAAACACGTTCGATACGGTTTGTCCCAGGGTTTGCCCAGCGGTTGGGAAAAAACGCAGCGGTGTTCGGTGCCGTCCCGGTGGACGGTTACAATAGATGGCTGCTCGCCTTCTCCTCCCACCCTTCGCCGACGAAATGAAGCCGACGAAATGAAACTTCAAACCCTTGTTGCTGCGATCGTTTTTGTGTTGTGTATCGGTCTTCCGCCTGCGCCGGCGGCCGAGCCGGCTGACTTTCAACGCGATGTCTTTCCGATTCTGGAAAAGTACTGCGTCGGCTGCCACAACGCCGACGATCCGCAAGGCGGTCTGGTGATGGAGGATTTCGTCGGTCTGATGAAAGGGGGCGAAACCGGTCTCGCCATTACGCCGGGCGTTCCGGCAAGCAGTCGATTGCTGATGATGGTCCGCGGCGAAGTCGATCCCGTCATGCCGCCCGATGATGCCGCCGGCCCCGACGAACGTGAACTGGAAATCCTGACGCGATGGATTGAACAGGGCGCCGTCGGACCACAGGGCGAACTGCCGGTCAAACGCGAGCTGCGCACACCCTCGATCAAGCCATCTCCGGGCCTGGTCGCGCCGATCACCGCGATCGCCCGTGCACCCGATGGGAGGACGACCGCACGCGCGTCTTATGGACGCATCGAAATTCAGCACGCTGCCGGCGACCGAGATTCGAACCTGACGACAGAAATTTCCGATGACCAGCTGGGCAAAATCAACTCGCTCGCGTTCTCCTCGGATTCGACCCGTTTGCTGGTCGCGTCCGGGTTGACGGGGGCGTACGGTCGCGCGGCGATTTACGCCACCGAATCGGGTACCCTGATCCGAGAATTTGTCGGACACAAGGACACGCTTTACGCCGCCGTCTTCTCACCCGACGATGCGATGCTGGCGACGGCGGGCTACGACCGAACGATTGTGCTGTGGAATGCCAATTCCGGCGATCTGGTTCGGCGCTTGACCGGACACAACGGCGCCATCTTTGACTTGGCGTTCGCTCCCGATGGAACGGTGTTGGTCAGCGCTTGTGCCGATGAAACGGTGAAGGTGTGGAATGTCGAGCAAGGCATCCGACTGGACACGCTCAGCCAACCCGAGGGCGAAGTGTTTGCCGTCGCGGTCACCCACGACGGACGACACATTGTGGCGGTCAGTGCCGACAATCGACTCCGCGCCTGGCGATTGCGATCGACCCGCACGCCGCGTATCAACCCATTGGTGGCCACGCGTTTCATGGACGAGACGCCGATCGTCAATTTCGCGATCGCCCCGGATGACCAATCCCTCGTCGCGATCTCAGAATCCGGAAGCGTCAAACGCGTCCGCACGTCCGATTGGCAGCCGGTGGCGTCGTTGGAGTCGCTTCCCGAATCGGGCACCGATCTTTTTATCACCACAGACAGCCGACAGGTGGTGATCTCGATGATGAACGGACAAGTCGTCTCCCGCCCTTTGCCGCCGATCGAATCGTTGAACACGAGCCGCTCGGAAGATGAACTGCAGCCCGTCTGGATGGACTTGGGCGACGCGACTTCGCTGGACGAATCAACCTTGCGTCTAACGCTGACGCAGGCCGGCGCGGCGCCAGATTCCCTCACCATCCTGGACGTCGACCGCAACGTTTCGATCAAGGGACAAATCGGCCAGGCCGGTGAAGTGGATCTGTATCGCTGGCCGGCACGCAAGGGCGAAGTCTGGGCGATCGACGCGGACGCTGAAACGGAGAGCCGTCTCGATCCGATCGTCACCGTGCTGGACGCCGGAGGCGAGCCGGTCCTGAGGGTCCGGTTGCAAGCCGTGCGTGATTCGTACTTCACCTTTCGAGGTAAAAACAGCGATCAGATCAGCGACTTTCGCGTGTTCAATTGGGAAGAAATGCAGCTCGGCGAGTACCTGTACGCGGCCGGCGAAGTGACGCGTTTGCAAATGCATCCACGCGGTCCCGATTCGGGTTTCAACGTGTATCCAGGCGAAGGAAATCGTTGGACGTATTTCGGAACCAGTGGCACGACCCACGCGCTCGGAGAACCGGCCTACATCGTTCGACCGTTGCCGGCCGGTGCCGAACCACTGGCCAACGGATTGCCCGTGTTTGATGTGTTTTACGAAAACGACGACGACCCGCGACGGTTGGCGGGTAAGAACAGTCGGCTGTTGTTTACCGCACCGGCCGATGGACTGTACACCGTTCGCATCGGTGATACGCGGGGCGAAGGCGGTTCGGCGTACGGCTATCGGTTGGCCATCCGCCCGGCACAACCGGGATTCCGAGCGACGACCAAACCCATCAGCAAACCGCTGCATCCGGGCACCGGACGCGAGTTTCAAGTCCAGATCGATCGGCTGGATGGATTCGACGGCGCCGTGACGTTCGAAATCGACGGACTGCCGGATCGGTTGGTCAGCAATTTCCCGCTCACGATCGAAGCCGGTCAACGATTCGCAACGGCAGTGGTTTGGGCGGATCCCAACGAAGAAGGCTGGGACGGCGAGATCGAACCGACGCTGACCGCAGCGGCGACGATCAACGCAACACGCGTCGAGCGGCAGGCGGGATCGCCGGGGAAATTAAAATTCGATCCCAGTCCGGCACAGGTCATCCCGATCATCAAACCCGCCGATGCCGAGATCGCCGCCCACGAGAATTGGACGCTGCAAGTGCGGCGGGGCGAAACGGTTTCGGCACGCGTTTTGGTTCAGCGTCGAGACGGATTTGAGAACGAAGTTTCGTTCGGCAAAGAGCAGTCCGGTCGCAATGCCAGCCAAGGCGTCTACGTCGACAACATCGGACTGAACGGATTGCTGATCGTTGCCGGCGCGTCGCAGCGGGAATTTTTTGTGACCGCCGATCCCACCGCCGTCCCCGGCAAGCGGTCCTTTTTTCTGACCGCCGGCGTCGACGGCGGTTTGGCCTCGCACCCGATCACCGTGGAAGTGCTGCCGTAGGGCATGCTGTGCATGCCAACTGCCGTAGGGCATGCTGAGCATGCCGACTTCACTTTCCGCCGTCACGCACAGCGTGACCTACAGGAGACCTACGCCAGCACCTCATCCACGACGCGTCCGTGGACATCGGTCAGACGGAAATCGCGTCCGGCATAACGGTAGGTCAATCGTTTGTGGTCCAGCCCCATCAGCCGCAACAAGGTCGCGTGCAGGTCGTGGACATGGACGCGATTCTCGACCGCCTGGAATCCGATTTCGTCGGTCGCGCCGACGGTTTGTCCGCCTTTCACGCCGCCACCGGCCATCCACACGGTAAAGCCATAGTGGTTGTGATCGCGACCGTTCATTTTGCCTTGGTTGGTGCCCTTGCGAGGCATCTCGACCACGGGGGTGCGGCCGAACTCGCCTCCCCACATCACGATCGTTTCGTCGAGCAGCCCGGTGCGTTTGAGGTCGGCCAACAACGCCGCGATCGGTTGGTCGACCTGCTGGGCAAGTTTGCGGTGCTGTTTTTCCAGATCGTCGTGATTGTCCCACGGTTGTCCCGCGCCGGTGTAGAGCTGCACGTAACGAACGCCGCGCTCGACCAACCGTCGCGCGATCAGGGTCTGCCGCGCAAAATCACCGTCGCCGTATTCGTCACGGATTGACTGGGGTTCGCGCGTGACGTCGAACGCGTCGGCCGCTTCGCTCTGCATCCGATAGGCCAATTCGAACGATTCGATCCGCGACTGCAACCGTTCGTCATGGGGCCGAGACGCGGCATGTTGGCGGTTCAGGTTTGCCAGCAGGTCCAGTTGTTGACGTTGGTCGGTCCCCGCAACCAACTCGCTGCGAATGTTCTCCAGCAACCGGTCGACTTGACGGTGGCTGGTGTCGACATAGGTCGCCTGGTACTTGCCGGGCAAGAAAGCGTTCTGCCAGTTCTGCGACTCCTTGATCGGATAGCCGCCCGGGCACATGGTCACAAACGACGGCAAGTTGCTGTTTTCGCTGCCCAGACCATAGGTCAGCCAAGATCCGACGCTGGGGCGAACCAAACGCGATTCGCCCGTGTTCATCAGCATCAGTGACGGTTCGTGGTTGGGGACATCGGCGCGCATCGAGTGAATCAAGCAGATGTCGTCAATGTGTTCGGCCGTTTTGGCGAACAGCTCGCTGACGTGAATCCCCGACTGTCCATACGGTTTGAACTTGAACGGCGTGCCCAGAACATTGCCGGTCGGGCGTTCGGTTTTCAGCGTTCCCGTCGGCGCGGTCTTGCCGGCGAAATCGTTTAGACGCGGTTTGTAGTCGAACGTATCGACTTGGCTGGGGCCACCATTCATGAACAAGTGAATGACGTGTTTGGCTTTGGCCGGAAAATGCAATCCGGTTGCCGAAGCATCTCGGGCCAGCAGATCCGAGAGCGCCAAGGATCCCAGTCCGGTGCCGCAGCTCGCCAGTAGTTGTCGTCGTGTCAGCATCGTGTCGGTGTTGCGGGGCGGAGTCAAAATAACCAGAAGCGTTTTTTCGAGACGTCCTTGCGATTGACATCCAGGACTTCGTTGTAACCGGCCTTGTCAAAACGTTTCAACAGACTTTCGGTGCCGTATTTTAGTTTGAAATCCATTTCGTTCTGCAGCAGTGGGATCGCGGCGAGGAAGTAGATGGACTTTTCGTCAGAGATCTTCAGTCGAATGAAGTCTTCATCGGTCGTCGATGGGAACGTCAGCAACCAGCCGATAAAGTCGACGCTCGGGTCGAGCGCGTCGGCGGGGTCTCCGTTGGGGATCGTGTGACCATCAAACAACCAGGTCTCGTATTCGTGTGGAAACCGGGCCAAGAATTTTAGCCACTGGATCGGCCAATAGTTGGCCGTGTCGCTCAACGATTGTTCGTCCAGTTTCCAATCCGGCGGCAGGCAGAGCATCAATTCGGCGTACGCCAATTCTTCGGCACCCTCGGGCGGCGACATCGGGCGATCGCTCATGCCGGTGGTGATCAGCGTGTGGAAGGGACGCTCCGGCGACGGTTTGACCCAGTGCACGTCGATGTGCACCAGATCAGAAATCAGTTCATGCCAGACGCTGTCGACCTCGCCGAGGTGTTCGGCGATATGGGCCTCGACACGTTCAATGTTCTCGCTGTCGCCGATCGCCAATTCAAACTCGCGCGATCGCGCTTCATGCCGATAAACCGTGCTGCCGCCGTCGGTCACCTCGTCCGGGATCTCCAGCGGCGGAAACGGGACTTCGATCGTTTCGCCACAACCGCCGCATCGGGTTTTCTTTCCCGAATGCGCGTCGCTGGTTTTATAGCGTTTGGCACATTTGGGGCACCGGAATTCTACATCCACCTCGATTCACCGCTCACGTTTGCGTCGCTCAGATTTCAACCAACGCAACAGTTTAACAGTTGTTCAGCGGCGAAATTCCGGATGCCTCTTTCAGCTGCCTATTTTTCGGCCAATTCCTTTGCCGTCTCGCCCCGTCCCGCCGCGGCGATGGCTTCGGGATGATCCAGGACCAGATAGTGTCCGTGGTCGGCGGTGACGATAACCGCGGTGTGGTCCCAGGCGTTGTTCTCGTCGACCCAGTCCATTACTTTGACAAACGCCGCTTCACCGCTCAGCACGGCGCCGATGCTGTTGTCCAGGTTATTGGCGTGGTTGGCCCAGTCCACATCGCCGACTTCGATCATCAACCAAAACCCATCGATCGACTGTTCCAACACCAGCAACGCCGCTTCGGTCATCTCGGCCAGCGTCGGGTTCTCGTCGATGTCGGCTGCGGAGTAGATTTCCGCATCCCTGACATCGGCGGCCGGGTTATAGCCACCGTCGGCGGTTGCATACGGCAGATGGCCGCCTCGGGTTCCAAAGAATCCGAGCAGTCGTTCCTGGTTGTCCGCCGCGGCTTGGGCGGCACGGCGCAGCGACTTGCGACCCGACTTCCCCGCGGCCCGCTCGACGACTCGGTAGCGTCCGCCGTTTCGCAGATCGACCGTCCGCAGGTCTTCTTCATGCAAGTACCGGTTGCCCTTGGCAAAGTTGGTTCCTTGCAGCGCGTCTTCGTCTTTGTGTTCACCCCAGCCGGCGCCCAACAGCACATCGACCCCCGGAAGCGGATCTTTGCGATGGGCCGCCGAAGGCAACCCGATCAGGTCACGGGCGAGGTCTTGATAGTCTTTGCGGGAAACGTTGTTCGCGTAGGCTGCCGCGGGAGACGCGTGGCTGACGGGAACATTGGTGACCACGCCGATCATGAAGTCCTGGTCGCGTTGCAACTCACGGGCGAGGGGGACGACTTGCGATCCGTCGGGCGCGACATTGATCGAACCGTTGTAGGTCTTGATGCCGCTGCACAGGCTGGTCCCCGAAGCGGCGGAGTCGGTGATGGTGTGCGGCCGCGAAAGATCTTCACCGATCAAGTACCCGCTTCCTTTCCGTTCATTCCACGGCGTTCGGCCGCCTAGCCTGACGTCGTAACCGAAAGACGGCTGCTCGCTGACGCTCAGAACCCGTTGCGCATCGACGTCGATCGTTGCTTCATCGGCGGCCGCACTGGTCGAAATCAATCCGAAGTCCGTCAGCGTGCGTCGGTCATCTTGAAACGCCAACCCGGTGCCGCGACCGGATTGATAAGCGATGCGTCCGGTCTTGTAGATGGCGGCGGCCCGAGAGGTTTGCCAGTCCATTCCGTCAAACACCAACAGGATGATGTTGCTGTAACCGGCATCGATAGCGGCTCGCTGCAATTGATAGACATCGGTCTCATCAAAGTACATCGCGGTCGGATTGATCGAACTCGTTACCGAAGACCGCTCCCATGTTTTCAACCGCTGGGCGTCGGCGTACAGGCTGCCACGACCACGCCAGTCGGAAAGCGTCAGACCAAAGGTGTAAATCGGCACCAAGCGGTTGCTGTGTTCGTTCCAACTGCTGTACTTGGTTGCGTCCAAGCCCCAATGACCGTACACGGGGAATTGTGTCTCGGCCGTTCGCTGCTGCAACGCTCTCATTACGTCACCCTGGTCCGTCGCCGGCGGCAGTGAGTTGGCCGGTTGTGAGGTTGCCGGACCGCCAGATGTCGGCTGTTCGGCCGAAGCGACGGCGGTCAACGAGACGAGCGAGGCCAGCAACAGGCTCAAGGTAGGTCCGAAACGCCGATCAGAAATGGCTTGGCGAGGATCCATGGTCGTTAAAACTTTATGAAAAAACGGAGGGGCTCGCACGATCGCGCCCGCAAGCAGCATCACATGCCGCATCCAACGCGGAGACGAATCGTGATTGGAGGGCGGACAGAATAGTCGCTGCCGAGCCGTTCTCCGAGTGGGGCTCACGCCAATTCTCGAATGCTGACCGACCCCTCCGAGGCGACGACGATGTGGTCCAACACCGTGATCCCCAACAGCTTTCCGACTTCCGTCATCCGATCGGTCACTTGGTGGTCCTCGCGACTCGGTGTCGCATCCCCTGAGGGATGATTGTGCACCAGGATGACGGCCGATGCGGAATCGCGGATGGCCGGCCGAAAGACTTCTCGGGGATGCACCAGACTTGCGTCCAGCGTGCCGCGTGTGATCAGATGCGTGTTGATCGGCAGGTGTTTGGTGCTCAACGTGACGATATGGAATTCCTCCTGGACCCCGCTGATCGCCAGCCCGCTGAACGCGTCGTCACAAAACTCCACCGCCGCGCTGGTGCTGGTGATCGGAGCGTGTGCCCGGCGATGCTGTTGTTCATGCCGAGCCACGCGGCGTCCCAGTTCGATGCCGGCCATGATCGCGGCATAGCTGGTCACCGTGATCGCCGGGCTGATGTTTCGCAATTCGTCTTTGCCGCTGCGTCGCAGATCGGAAAGCTTGTCGCAAAACGTCTTGGACAACCGCTTACCGGCTTCGATCGCGGATTCGCCTTTCACCCCCACCCGGATCAAGATCGCCAACAGGTCGGCATCGCTGAGCGTTTCGGCGCCGGACGACAGCAACCGTTCTCGCGGTCGTTCCTGTTCCGGTTGCGCCGTGACCTGATTGCCGCTGACTTGGCGTTCGATCCAATGCGACGGATCGACGCGGACCTGTGCGTTGCGCCAGGCATAGGTCTCTTGGTCGGACGATTCATAGCGATCCAAAATCCCTTCACGGACCAGATCTTTGAGTGCCAGAGAGACGAATTGCGGAGTCAGATCGGGACACCGCTCCCGCGCCTGTTGTTTCGAAAATGCACTGATGGGCGAGAGTGTTTTGAAGAGTTGAAGTAGTTTTTCTTTACGTTTCTTCTGCTGCACCATGGCCGGATCCCGCTGATTCCCTGCGTGATGGTTCGAGTGGATACGCAGATCGTAGCGAACCCGAGGCCGTTCGTGGGGTGCCTGGTCCCGCCTGTGGGGAATCGCGTCTGGTTGGAACATCGCACGATGAGCGGTGGATCCGTTTGCTGGCGGGCGAACCATCGTCGCAACCTTCGCCAGCTGGGTGGAATCTTGGGGGGTGGCCAAGCTTTGGCGAATCGTCTGATCGGCCTTCGACGAGGCGACCGCCACTGTTCGAGTTGCTAAACTGGCAGCAGATCGGTGCTGATCCAACAAAGGTGCGGTTCGCCAGTGGCAACAGAGGTGTTTCACACTTGCGGCGAGAATACCGTGGCGGGATCGGCTCGATCAAAGCGAGCACACTGAGTGTCGAACCGCCCAATTTCTTCCAGACGAACGAATAAACGAAGATGAAGTCTGCCTACGATTGTGTTGTCATTGGTGCAGGGCCGGCCGGTGGGTCGGCGGCTTCCGTTACCGCCGAAGCCGGGCTGGAAACGCTGTTGATCGAGCGGGAGCGTGTTCCCCGGTTTCACGTCGGCGAGTCGCTGATGCCGGAAACCTTTTGGCCACTGCAACGATTGGGGCTGACCGAAAGGATTCGCTCGGCGGGATGGCAGGTCAAAAAGAGTGTCCAGTTCGTCTCCCATCGTGGCAATGAATCGGCACCGTTTTTCTTTCGCGAGCACGACGAACGCGAGTGCAGCGACACGTGGCAGGTCGAACGCAGTGAATTCGACAAGATGTTGTTCGATCGAGCGGCCGAGCTGGGTGCCGATTGCTACGACGAGACCCGATTGACCGATGTGCGTTTTGATGATGCCGGTCAGGCGATCGGCGTTGTCGTCAAAGATCGATCCGGCCAATCCAAGCCGATCGATTGCAAGGTCGTCATTGATGCAACCGGCCAACAATCCTTCATCGCCAACAAGCTGGGGTTGAAAGAGGTCAATCCCGATCTCAAGAAAGCGGCGATCTGGGGCTACTACCGTGACGCCGTGCGGGGTGAAGGCGACAACGAAGGGGCGACGATTATTTTGCAAACCGAATCCAAAGACGCTTGGTTCTGGTTCATCCCGCTCTCCCGTGGCATCACCAGCATCGGCTGTGTGGCCGACAACGACTTCTTGCTCAAGGGCCGCGGGACTCCGGAACAGGTCTACGCGGAGGAGTTGGAACGCTGCCCGGGACTGAAGCCGCGATTGGAACCGGCGACTCGCCTGGGGGAATTGCGGACGGCCAAAGAGTTTTCTTACATGACCAAGCAACACGCCGGCGATGGTTGGGTACTGATCGGCGACGCCTTCGGGTTCATCGACCCGGTTTATTCCTCCGGTGTCTACTTCGCGCTCGATATGGGCGTGCGAGCCGGTGATGCCGTCGTGCAAGGATTCCGTGAAAACGACTTGTCCGGCGAACGGCTGGCCGCCTGGGCCGATGAATTCAAGCAAGGGGCGATGTGGGTGCGAAAGCTGGTCCATGCGTTCTACACCAAAGAATTCAGCATCGGTCACTTCATGAAAGAACATCCCGAGCATCGCGGCACCCTGACCGATTTGCTGATCGGGCGTGTTTTCAAAGAAGGCGCCGAAAAGATGTTCGACGACATGGAAAAATCGATCCAGCAGGCCAAGATGTCGATGGCAACGTAGTGCTTTGCCCAATCTCTCGCTGCCCGTGGCTGATCGGTGACGAAAGATGAGTGGCGGACTCCGTCGCCCGTTGCACATCTTCCGTTCGTTGTGCCTGTCCTCTCCGCAGACTACGTTCAGCAATGTTTAACAGATCACTCGTTGTTTTGGCGGTCCTGTCAGCGACGGCCCTCGGTGCATCCGCGTTGCCAGCCCAGGTCGCGCCGCCGGAAATCCAACCGGTGCTGCTGCAAATGATCCGCGACGACGCGGTTCATCGAGAGTTGAAACTTTCGGAAGATCAGGCCCGCCAGGTTTTTGACGTACTGGAGTCGATCGATGGGTCTTGGTTTCGCGTCCGTATCCGCCCAGCCCAAGAACGGATCGAGACCATCGATCGATTGACCGAACAATTGAGCGATGCCCTAGCCGAGATCCTGGATTCGAAGCAGCTGGAGCGTCTGGATCAGTTGCAGAACCAGGCCCTCGGCACCCGGATGATCGTTCGCGATAAAACCGCCACCGCGTTGGGATTGTCGCCGACAACCCGAGAATCGCTCTACGAGGTGTTTGCGAAAACGGACAAGGTCGTCGCAGGCGTTCAGCAACAGTCGCAGGCTCAGTCATTGGACGCCTCCGCCGCCGCGAAGCAAATCGAAAAGGCGAAAGCGGACGAGAAGAAGACGCTTGTCGATGCGTTGACGAACCAGCAGAAACGCACGCTCAGTTCGTTGACAGGGCCAGCGTTCAACTTTGCAGCCGTCAAACGCATGTATCCCGCGGCGCCGGAGCTGACCAACGACGGGGCAAGCTGGTTGCAGGGCGACCCGGTGACGCTCGATGATCTAAAAGGAAAGGTTGTTGCCGTTCATTTCTATGCGTTTCAATGCATCAACTGCCGACGGAATCTGCCGCATTACAACCGCTGGCACACCGACTACGCCGACGACGGGTTGGTGGTGATCGGAATCCAGACGCCGGAAACCGCCGCCGAGCGATCGGCCGAACGTGTGGCCGCGGCGCTGCAGACGGAACAAATTCAATATCCGGTGTTGATGGACGCCCAGTCGGCCAATTGGAAACAGTGGTCCAACACGATGTGGCCGACCGTCTATCTGGTCGACAAACAAGGGTTCTTGCGGCGTTGGTGGCAAGGGGAAATGAACTGGAAAGGAATTCAGGGCGAGGCCCAGATGCGGGAGACGATCGAGCAGTTGCTAGCGGAGGAGTGAGGGGGAGAGGGCAGGGAATTCAGGGGGCAGAAAAATGGGACTGGACGACAAGAGTATGGGTGACAGAAAAATTGGACCACGGGATTCGGCCAGCTAACCGCTAACAGTCTGGCCTTTCAATGGTTCGGCGATCTTGGGTAGGATTTGTGGATGCCGACGGGGCTGCCGTTGAGGGGGCGTTCGTCGGCGGGCCGGGTAGGGAAAACCGGCTGTACCACGCATTTGGGAAGGATCCACGTGTCTGCTGCACTGCCATTGCCGTCAGATCGCACTCCGGGACAGTCAACTTCTGACGGATTTGGCGTGCCGCCGAAGGTGCCACAAACGCTGTTGGAGCGACTCCGGTCGATTCGTGAAATCATCTCCCGGGAGGCGTCTGCACTGACGCAGGCAGCTCAAGCCATCGGGCCTTCGTCGGTCGCGGCAGCTGAATTGACCGCGGCTTGTACGGGTAACGTCGTCGTCACCGGCGTGGGCAAGGCGGGATTGGTGGGGAAAAAGTTGGTCGCCACGTTGGCCAGCACGGGGACCCCCGCACACTTTCTACACCCGACCGAAGCCATCCATGGGGACTTTGGTCGCGTCAAAAGCGACGATTTGGTCTGGGCGTTTTCCAATTCCGGTCGCAGCGAAGAAATCACGCGGATCGCGTCTCAATTGCGGCAACAGGGATCGGGATTGATTTCGTTCACCGCCGACGATGACAACCCATTGGCCGCGGCGGCGACATGCAGGGTGGTCTACGGACGACACGCCGAGGCCTGTCCGCACGGTCTGGCCCCGACCAGCAGCACGACGGTGATGATGGCCGTCGGAGACGCGGTGGCGCTGTTGGCCAGTCAGTTGCGAGAATTTTCCGCGCGTGATTTCGCCAAGTTCCATCCCGGCGGCGCCCTCGGCCGAAAACTTTCCAACGTCGGCCAGCTGATGCGGCCCCTGGCGTGTTGTCGTGTCGCAAATCAGTCGGTCTCGATTCGTCAATGCATGGTTTCGTGCTCGATTTCCGGTCGTCGCAGCGGCGCGGTGATGTTGACCAACGATGCCGGCCAGCTGACCGGGATTTTCACCGATAGTGATTTGGCGCGATTGCTGGAGTCGCGATGCGAAGAAGCCTTGGACGGTCCGATCCAGGCCAAGATGACACTCGACCCCCACTGTGTCGCACCGCAGACGCTACTCAGTGATGCGATCGCACTGCTCAGTCAGCTTCGGATCAGCGAGCTGCCGGTCGTGGATTGTGATCGCAAGCCGATCGGGATGGTCGACATCACCGATTTGATCACGCTGGGCGAAATCAGCGACCAATCCGGCGTCCAAACCTCGCCGTCGACGATTCCTTTTCGCGGTTAAACCCCAGGCCAGCCGTTTCGAATGCCCGATCCATCTGACAGCGATTTTTCCGTTGCCCAGCCGATTCGATGCATCCTGTCGGATGTCGATGGAGTGATGACCGATGGTCGGATCATCTATGATTCGGCCGGCGCGGAGACCAAACAATTTCATGTTCGCGACGGGCTGGGCATCAAGCTCTGGATGCAAGCCGGGTTTCCGTTCGGGATCATCACCGCCCGAAACAGCCCCATGGTGGAGCGACGTGCCGTGGAGCTTGGCATCACCCACGTCAGTCAAGGCAGCGGTGACAAGTTGGCGCGGGCGCTGCAGATTCTTCCGGAGTGGGGCTGCGAACTGGCTTCGGTTTGCTACATCGGCGACGACCTGCCGGACCTGCCCGTGATGCAGCGTGTCGGTCTTGCCGTCGCCCCGGCGGACGCGGCGGCCGACGCGCGTGACGTCGCGCATTGGGTACTCTCCAGCGGCGGCGGACACGGCGCCGTGCGCGAGACGATCGAGCGACTTTTGCGTGCCAAGAATCTTTGGTCTGCGACAGGGGCAACAGCGTGAAGTGGATCAGCCGTAATGTTCGAAATTACTTGATCGCCTTGACGGTGCTGTCGATCGCTGCCGGCGTGTATCGTGCCGCGGCGCAACGGCTGTTGACGGTTCCCGACGTCGCCCGCGTGGAGCCCCGACCGCCGACCCAACGCGTCGATCTGAAGGAGGATCTCGCAGACCTTTTTCCCGCAGATGCGTGGCAACTGGGTGATTGCAAACGATTGTTGACCAGCAACGGTGCATTGCTGTTCGAGAACTGGCGCCAGATCTCCGAAGACCAGTGGAAGCTGGAGCCCTTGACCATCGTCGTCGGACGCGGTCTTTCCGACGATGCCGCCGCAACGCCGATCGTCTTGACCGCGAAAGAGGGGGCGGAGATTCAATTCGCACAGTCATTGGACATGATGGGAGGCAGCGCGCCGCCGATCAAAATGGGACGGATGATCGGCGACGTCGAAATCGAGCGGAGGGGCACGACCAAACGCAGCGACACCTTGGCCGTGCAAACCCGCAATGTTCGAATCGATAACCGAAAGGTCTGGACGACCGAGCGGATCGCCATGCAGGTCGCCGGCGCCGAATTGGTGGGCAGCGACTTGACCATCTACCTCGCCGCCTCGGCAACCTCCGCGACCAAGGCCGAAGTCCCCTCGACGCTGTTGGATCGCATGGACTTGGTCTATCTGGAAGAACTGCGTATTCCGCTGAATGACCCCGCGCAAGACCCGAATCGACCGCGACGGATCGGAACCAAGGAAGCGGCGGACGATCAGGGAGAGATCTCGATCAAATGCAAAAACGGGCTGATCTACGACTTTGCTCTCGATCGGCTGTCGTTACGCGATTCGATCACCATGGTTCGGACCGTGCGAGGACAACCCATCGACACGTTCAGCTGCGACACGGTGGATCTGATTTTGCGTGATCCGTCCAACCGCTCCGTCGTTCGACGCGGGCCGCTCGATTGGATTGACCGCGTGCATGCCACCGGTCGTCCCGCGCGGATCCGGCTGACGTCCTATGACTTTCAACTTGCCGCAGACGAAATTGAATTCGACGCCGTCGGAGGGCTATTGATTGCCGATGCCGCCCCTGAACCCGAGAACGCTCACCCGGTCGTGATCCGTCGCGGAAACCTGCAAGCCACGCTCGACCGTTTCGCCTACCAATACAACCCCGAAACGCCGGAAACGATCGGTGTCGTCGATGTCCGTGGTCAAGGACATGTTTCCATCAACGATGCCGGGATCATGCTCCGCGACGTCAGCTGGACGGAAAGCTTCAAGCTGCAGCCGACGGGGCAGGCCACCGTGACGGCGGTCAAGGAGAAACGAGAGCAGAGCAAGTTGCGGTTTCAGATCGATGGCGACATCCAAGCCCGATTGTCCGATGGCGGCATCGCCCGTGCCGGAGCGGTCGAAGGCATCTTGAAGCCACACTACGTCGAACAACCCGTCGACTCCTTCGGCGGCTCCTCATCCATCGGCCACCCTGAATCGTCCGAGTCGATCGTTCAGCCCGCGCAGCAATTCAAACGCACCATGACCTTGCTTCCGGAAAGCTTTCATGCCTTGGAATCGGTCACGATCGATTCCAACGAATTGCTCGCCAACATGAATCGGTTGAGTCTGTTTTTTCAGCCGTCGGCTGATTTTGGGAAACGAACAACAGCTGCCAAGACGAGTGGTGCGATTCTGCCGGCACCTGGCCAAGAGGGCGCACGACCGGCGGCGACTTCGCCGGGTGGACTGGCCAGCTTCGTCAATCAGCCCGACCCTTCCCGCCAGCCTGACCTGTCGAGCCAATTGCGTTCCCCCGTCGCTCGCCCTCGACCCAAGCTGTCCGGTGATCACGTCAGCGCAGAACTGCTGATCACGCCGGCCGGGGTTCAACCGAAAGACGTCAGCATTGTCGGGGACGTGTTGGTCGAACACCAAGTCAACGCCGGCACGACCACGCTGCCGATCCAGATGTCCGGCCAAACGATGCGGATGCAGCGCAGCGCCGTTACCCAAGCCTCCGGGCAAGACTATTTGCAACTCGGCAGTGGACCCGACGCACCGGCCCGGTTGCGAATGGGAGACGGGTACTTTGTCGGCCCGATGATCAAGGTTTGGCCCAGTGAAAACGTCGTTCAAGTGACCGGTGCCGGCGAGATGAAGGTTCCCGCGGAGCTGCTCGCGCCTGATGCATCGTCGAAACCCGCCGAACCGCAACTTGTCACGTCGCCCGCAGTGGATTCGCCCGCAGTGGATTCGTCTGCGGGCAATGACCCGCTTTCGGCTTCTTCCATCGACTGGACGTCACCGCCGATTTGCCGTTGGGGCGGCAACATGCAATTTGATGGTCAAGCTGCGTTGCTCACCGGTGGCGTTCAAATCGACTCTGAATTCGTCAGTGGCTCCGATCCTTGGCTGGCCCGCATGAACGGCGGCGAAATGCAGATCACGTTGGCCAATCCGGTTCAGTTCATGGATCGAGCTTCCATGGCGACGGCGGAGCTTGCCAGCGTCAGTCTCGTTCAGACCGAACAGCACGCGGTCGTCGTTCGGGCGGAACAGCGTTCATCCGATTTGGCCACCCAATCCGTCCATGTCATCACCGCAGCCCGGTTGGACTTTTCGCCCGGCGACGGCGGCCGATTGATGGGCACGGGGCCGGGATGGTATCGCGGTTGGATGCTGATGGATCAGGACAGTTCGATCCTGGCTCCGGAGGCTGCCCAATCAGATCATCTCGGCGGCTTGGTGCTGCAAGGCGTTCACCTGACGTTCCGCGAAGCGATGCATGGCGACCTGAAGCACGAGACGTTGGAGTTTTCCGGCGGGGTGCGTACCGGCGTCCGCAAGGTGTCATCCTGGGACGAAGTCGTCGATGTGGCGCAAATGGAACGGTTGGCCGTCGGTGAGATGACGATGGATTGCCGACAATTAAAGTTTGGCGTATCGCCAGGAACCCCCGCCGACTTGCGAAGCATTCCCGGAATGCCGACACCATGGGAAATGATCGCCGATGGTGGCGTCGTTGTGCGGACGAATACCGAAAAACGCGGCTTGATCGAAGGCACCGCGGCGCGGGTGTCGTATGAGTCAAAAAAATCCTGGCTGAACGTTCAGGGGACCCAAGGCCAAAGCGCTTTCGTGCGACAAACCTGGCCCGACGGCCGCAAAGGCTTCCAAACGCATTCGCCGCGGATGCTGTTGAACCTAAAGACGTTTGAGTTCCAGACGGTCATGCAAGACGCCCAGTTCAACAACGTGACATTGCCCAAGTGATCCGCGCCCACGCGGGGACACGGCCGACGCGGGGACACGGCCGACGCGGGGACACGGCCCACGCGGGGACACGGCACACGCGGGGACACGGCACACGCGGGGACACGGCCGACGCGGGGACACGGCACACGCGGGGACACGGCACACGCGGGGACACGGCCCACGCGGGGACACGGCACACGCGGGGACACGGCACACGCGGGAAAATAGGACCAATGGGACAGATATGACACATGGGTCCCCTACGTCCCATAGGTCCCATCCCGCCGGGGACAGACCCCATCCCGCCGGGGACAGACCCCAATCCCGCCGGGGACAGATTCCAATCCCGCCGGGGACAGATTCCAATCCCGCCGGGGACAGATTCCAATCCCGCCGGGGACAGACCCCGACCCCGCCCGACCCCGCCGGGGACAGACCCCGGCGGCTGGCGAGATTGGCCTGGAATAGCGAGCCCCCAACGTGCTACTACGTTTTTGGGTCTATTGTTCCGTCCGCCGTTGGGGTCCTGTTTCGCATGCCGATGCCCGCCAGCCGTCTTGATCGCCGTTTGTTTCTTGTCTTCGCCGTGTCGTGCTTCTGCTCGGCGTCGACAGGCTGTGTCCGCCGGCGGATGACGGTCCGCACCAATCCTCCCGGCGCGATGGTGTCGGTCGACAATCAAGTCATCGGGGCGTCACCGGCTGCGACCCCATTTGTTTATTACGGGACGCGTGAGTTTCGCATCGAAGCCGACGGGTATCGCACCGAAACGATCCGCCGTCGATTCAACCCGCCCTGGTACCAGTGGCCGGGCATCGATTTCGTCGCCGAAACGCTGTGGCCTGGCGAGATTCGTGACGAACGCATCATCGACGTGACGTTGGTCCCCAAAACGCTACCGGCTACGGAAGAGGTCATCGCCAGAGCCGATGGGCTGCGCCAGCAATCCAATTCAGGCATCGTGACCGCGCCGCGACAATGATCGCAGGCGCAAAAGGCCCGGTGTCAAAGTAGATGGCATCGGGGAAATGCCACCGATCACATCACCGAGAAGTAGTTGTCGCAAGCGAAGTCGAAGTACTCATTCTTCAACTCGACTTCCAAGTCGTTGTAGAGGCAAAAGTTGCGAACTTGCAACAACAAGTCACGGGGCTGGCAGTTTCGGAACGGACGGCCGACTGGCAAATAGTGGGTCTTGATCAGGTAGTCGATCGCGTCGGCGTTGTACGGCACCTTGGTGATCCGGCACATGATTTCGAAAAGCTTCCGAAAATCCTGTTCCGGCGGATTTTCGACTTCGATCTTGTAGGGAATCCGTCGCAAGAACGCGTCGTCGACCAGATCCTTGGGCTCCAGGTTGGTGCTGAAAATCACCAGTTGGTCGAACGGGACTTGGATCTTTTTTCCGCTTGCCATGTTGAGAAAGTCATAGCGTTTTTCCAACGGAATGATCCACCGGTTGAGCAATTCGTCGACGCGCATTTTCTGTCGGCCGAAGTCATCGATGACCAGCGTGCCGCAGTTGCTTTTTAGTTGCAGGGGCGATTCGCTGATGTTGGTGTCGGAGTTGCACAGTACCTCGAGCATTTCCATCGTCAATTCACCACCGGCGATGATCGTGGGGCGTTCGATCCTTACCCAGCGTTTGTCGAAGCCGCCGATGTCCAGCAACCCGGTGTTTTCTTCGGGCATCGCCAACACGTGGTTCATCGGGTCAAAGACCCGTAGCACGTCGCCGTCGATGTCCACGCTGCGGGGAATCCAGATGTACTTGCCAAAGGCCCCGGTCACCCGCTCGGCGATCGACGTCTTTCCGTTGCCAGGGAAACCGAACAAGAACATCCCCCGCCCGCTGGCGATCGCCGGTCCCAGGCGATTGAGCATCTTGGGGTTGATCAACAGGTCGCTAAACGCGCGAACCAAATCCGCCTTTTTCGGATATTGGCCCTCGATCGTTTGGTAGCGAACGCTTTTGATGTAGTCCTCCAGCCGAACCGGACAGGCTCCGAAATAGGTGCAATCGGAGGCATGGTTGCGGGCGATCTGTCGGCCGGTTTCGGTCAGGATGTAGACGTAGTCGTTGGTCGCCGTCGCGTTTTTGTAGGCGATATTCTGTTCCATCTTCATGCGGGTCAAAATCGGTTCGACCAGACGGAACGGCACCTTGACCTGGTCGGCGATCTTGCGGCCTTCGCATTCACCGGCGGTCAGCAGAAAGCGATACATGATCGCTTCCAGGATCGATTCATTGATCCCAGCTTTTTCCATCGATTCCGGCTCGACCGGTCGCCAGGCTTCGTCGCGCGAGGGCTCGAATCCGAGGGGGCCCGGAGGAATGTCGACACCTCCGCCGAGCGACTGTTTCGGCCCGCCGGCCGCTTCTTTGGCGGACGGGTTGGCAGGTTGCGGGCGCGTGCGTGGGGGCGGCTTGGCGCCGCCCGGTGCTCCGCCCTGCGGAGCCCCTGGACGTTGGGCTCCAGGGGTGCCATGTGGTGTCACAGGCGTTTCCCCGACGCCTGGCGTCGGGTTCTGGGCAGCCGGTCGCTGCGGCACGGTCGGCCGCTGAGCCGGCTGCGGTCCGTCAGAGAGTCCCGTCGGAGGGCCCGGCGGGCGGGTTGCGGCGGGCCCCGAGCCGCCGGGATCGATCTGCCCCGTTGCCGCTTGGTTCGTCGCCAATGGGCCCGGCCCGGGCGCGGCTTGAGCGGGCCGTGGTTGTTGCTTGGCCCCCGGCGCGGCCGATTCGCCGCCGGTGAGGGATTGGATTCGAGAGATCAGGGCATCAAGTTGGCGATCTGCATCCGCGCCGTTGCCGGCAGAAGGAGGCGTAAATGACATCGAGAATCGACCTTCGAAAAAAGAGTGGGCGGTGGGGGGGACCAACGGAGCATGCCGCTTCTTCGGTATCGGACTGCCGCGATCGCGACTCTTCCAATCATCGGACCTTTCGGATTAAACAAGTCAGTGCGCGTGGACGTCGCCGCTGTGGCGGAGTTCCCTCAGTCGAACCGCGTCTGGAGAAGTGTTTGAACAGGCGTTGGGGCGAAAATCGGCTCAAACGGAATGCCCGCCGAACGCAGCAGGACGACGGGCGGCGCGGTAGCCAGGGCAATTAGCCTGCCAAAAAACGCACTTCAGAGTTAATTTTCGAAAATTTCACCGATGCCTCTTGCCAATCAGCGAACCCGCCCCTATCTTTCCGCCTCCTTGGTGAGGGCGAGCGACGCAAGTCGCTTCTCCCCCGAGCCAACTGATCATTGACAATTTGGTGGTGAAACTTCTGTTGAGTTCAGCATTTGCGAGATCGCTTTGCTGGGAAGCTGGATGCCCTTCGGGGTGTTTTTCCCGGCAGCAAAATGGCGAATCGCTGGGTCGTTAACCGAACGGCCCGGAGCAGCATTGAACTTTCGGTTTAACTTTGATTTTCCCGAGTGACTTCGGTCGCTCGTGAATCGATACAAAATTGAAGGGTTTGATCCTGGCTCAGAATGAACGTTGGCGGCGTGGATTAGGCATGCAAGTCGTGCGAGAAGAGTTTTTTGCTTGCATTAAACTCGGACAGCGGCGAAAGGGAGAGTAACGTGTGGTTACATGCCCAGGGGTCCAGGATAGCGTCGGGAAACTGGCGGTAATACTGGATGACATCTTCGGATCAAAGGTGAGATTCCGCCCTTGGATTGGACCGCATACTATTAGCTTGTTGGTGAGGTAATGGCTCACCAAGGCAGCGATGGTTACCGGGTGTGAGAGCATGGCCCGGCTCACTGGGACTGAGACACTGCCCAGACACCTACGGGTGGCTGCAGTCGAGAATCTTCGGCAATGGACGAAAGTCTGACCGAGCGACGCCGCGTGCGGGATGAAGGCCCTCGGGTTGTAAACCGCTGTCAGTTGGAAGGAAAGAAGTATGAAGAATGCTTCTTGACCGATCTTCAGAGGAAGGACGGGCTAAGTTCGTGCCAGCAGCCGCGGTAAGACGAACCGTCCAAACGTTATTCGGTATCACTGGGCTTAAAGCGTGCGTAGGCGGCTTGGTAGGTGTGATGTGAAAGCCCACGGCTCAACCGTGGAATTGCGTCGCAAACCCTCAAGCTTGAGGAAGACAGGGGTGTTGGGAACTTATGGTGGAGCGGTGAAATGCGTTGATATCATAGGGAACACCGGTGGCGAAGGCGCAACACTGGGTCTTTTCTGACGCTGAGGCACGAAAGCTAGGGTAGCGAACGGGATTAGATACCCCGGTAGTCCTAGCCGTAAACGATGAACACTGGGTTGAGGGGACTTCCACATCCTCTCGGCCGTAGCGAAAGCGTTAAGTGTTCCGCCTGGGGAGTATGGTCGCAAGGCTGAAACTCAAAGGAATTGACGGGGGCTCACACAAGCGGTGGAGGATGTGGCTTAATTCGAGGATACGCGAAGAACCTTATCCTAGATTTGACATGCTTGAGAGTCTCTATGAAAGTAGAGAGTGCCCTTCGGGGAGCTCTTGCACAGGTGCTGCATGGCTGTCGTCAGCTCGTGTCGTGAGATGTCGGGTTAAGTCCCTTAACGAGCGAAACCCTTATCTCTAGTTGCCAGCGCGTTATGGCGGGGACTCTAGAGAGACTGCCGGTGTCAAACCGGAGGAAGGTGGGGATGACGTCAAGTCCTCATGGCCTTTATGTCTAGGGCTGCACACGTCCTACAATGGTACGGACAAATGGACGCTAAGCCGCGAGGTGGAGCAAATCCCAAAAACCGTGCCTCAGTTCGGATTGCAGGCTGCAACTCGCCTGCATGAAGCCGGAATCGCTAGTAATCGTAGGTCAGCATACTACGGTGAATGTGTTCCTGAGCCTTGTACACACCGCCCGTCAAGCCACGAAAGTTGGGAGGGCCCGAAGTCGCTGAGCGAACAGTTTACTGACGCAGGCGCCGAAGGTCAGCTCGACGATTGGGACTAAGTCGTAACAAGGTAGCCGTAGGGGAACCTGCGGCTGGATCACCTCCTTTCTAAGGATTCTTAGAAATATGGGAGTCTCGGTGACGAGGCTCCTGAATCCGTGGGAGTGATCTCGCGAACGAACTCAACAGGGAAGCTTGCTTCCATTTCACCACCAAAGAATCACGAAGACCCGCTTCGGACTGTCGCCAGCCGAAGCGGGTTTTTTCGTGCGC
>NZ_JANZKV010000108.1 GCF_025060895.1 Stieleria sedimenti
CGTCACTTCCGATCACAGTATCGGTACGCACCAAGTCGGCAAGCCACTCGGCGAAAGGGCGAAGCACGCGCTCGGCCGCCTCTTGAATGTTCAGCAGCGTACTGCGGGAAAGGTAAAGCCCGCACTCGGAGAACATGTCTTCTTGGCGATAGATTGGCAGGTGATAACTGAGTCGGTTCGCGATGATCGCCGCGGCAAACGAGATGTCGTAGCGATTGCCTTGTAGGAGCGTCGCCGGACGTTCGGCCTGAAAGACGCCGGACTCAGGTTCGCCGGGACGAGCGTACTTCGGATAGATCGTTCGAATGACATAGACTTTCGCTCGCGTGTAATGGGCTGACTCGACGATGTCCTCGCCTATTCGAACCAAGCCTTCTTTCTGCTCTTCGCTCAGGTCAACGACAACCTCTTTACGCTCCAAGCCATCGGGGAACCGTTCTTTTGGATTGCGACGCTTCGGCGGTTTCTTCCCTCCGCCGGTGCGGTTGTTTTCTAAGACCGCTTGTTCGATGCCGTCGCGTGCGTCATCGACTTGGGCTTGGTTGGCAAACTCGAACTTCAATTGATCAGGGTCTTCGAATCGCTCGCTCGTCCGCCCGAACAGACGGCGAATCAAAGCATCCAGTTCCGCGCGGCTCTTCTTCAGTTTGCTTTGCAGATCCGCCTTTTCTTGTTTCAAGTCTTCGTTGGCGGCGACAAGTTCTTTTGCGTTTTGGACCAATGACTCGTTGGCCTTGGTGAGCGTTTCGCAACGCGCCCTCAGCTCGCTGACTTGTTCAGCCAGTGTTTTCTTTTCGCGTTGAAGTTTCTTCCACTTGTCCATGCGTCAAAGGGTACGAAGGCTTCGAAATCGCGCAATAGCAAATTGGCAAAAGACAACAAAAAAGAGCAAGTTTTCTCGGTTGAAGAAAACTTGCTCTGGCAAAAAGTTCGTTCGCGGCGATTGGCTCAAGCGGCCTTGAGTCGCTTGCGTCGCTTTGCGTTTTCGATCGACACACCTCCAAGCAACATTGCCAACTCGGCGGCGTCAATTTTGACACTGACTTGACCGTTTCGGCTGATCATCTCAAAGCTGCCTTGCTGCAAACTTTTGTACCAAACGACCATTCCATCGGTGTCCCAGTAGAGTGCCTTGATCTTGTCTTTGCGTCGATTGATAAACAGGAACAGGCTTCCGTCGTTTGGCTTTCTTTGCAGCTCACTGCGAACGATCCCGGAGAGACCTGAAAATCCCTTCCTCATGTCGGTCGGTTTGCTGTAGAGGAAAATGTCGTTGTTGGTTGGCAGTGCGATCATGCGTTTGCTCCTTGGTCGTCCCGGCGAAGGCGATCGACGATGTGCAGCAACGTTTCAGTGTCGCGCGAATCGACTTCGATCCGGGTGCCACATCCGAAATGGACCGTGGTGGCGTAATTGGGGACGGGCCTCACTTGAGCGATTTCGACTTTAAGAAATCCGTCGGCGTGATCGCCTGACTTGAGTCGCCGCCGCCAGGCATAGAACGAAGCGGTCGAGACTTCGTGGAGCTCGCAGAATTCCGCAATCGAGCAATCTGTATCGTCGTAGCTTCGGATCAAGCGCTGCCAGCGTTGTCGGACAGCGGGGTCGGGCATTCGGGCCATGGGAACCTCCAGGCAGGGTGAGTGAAAACCCACCAGCCTACGCCAGCCGTCAACAATGGTTCCCCCGGGCGCTTACGTATGAACGGGATTTGCTCTTTTGATGATTTTCGCAATTTTCGACTAATGCGATCCGTTTCAGATCCTATTGTTGTTGCGTTTGCCGATGGGCAGTTGGGCCTCGGATCGACGACGCAACGAATGCTCTGTATTGATTCGCCGACATGGACAGAGAACTACGGACGTTGCACAATCTATGGATTCGCACCCAAACGCGGCTATGACCATCGAACGGTGGTTGCTGTGGACGACCGCGTGGTCTCGGCGCGTGTTGGCAGCTGCACATGGGGATGGACGTTCTTCGATGAAACGCCGACTGATGTTGCAGATTCCGTTGGGGTCGTGCGTGGATTGCGCGACGCGATTGAACGGATGCCCGAATATGCTGCCATACTCCAGCCACTCTTGGACGACCAGCTTTCCTCACTCGAATTACAATCAACTGCGGAGACCGGACGGGCAGAACAATGAAATGCACGCGAGGACGGGAGTCGCGGTTCTTGGTCTGCTTGCAAGTCGTTCGCCCGTCCCGCGTGATTTCTAACGTTCGCCATCACGACTAATGCCCCACAACACAAACCCTTATCATTCGACCGTCACGCTGCCTGACAACAATCATGAGCCGTTGACCGTTGTCCACCGTGCGCGGCTGCTCTGGCGCTTGGCATATTTGTATCCGCTCTTTGTGCTCTGCGCGTTTTACGGAACATGGTTGTGTGCATGGTCGGGTCTTGGGCACATGCCGCGACCAAATCTGGATGACCCTTCATCAATCGACGGTATTACGCGGATCGTACATCACGTTCCTGCAATCCTTATCATGGCAATGCCCGTCCTCAGCCCACTGGGATTCGCTGCGTCGTTTTTCTTGCCCCACAACCGGAATCGTGGCTGGAAAGCTGCTACACAATGCATGCTCGCATTGCTTTATTTAGCCGTGTGCATGATTGCCCTGAAAATTCTATGGGCCGACCCCGGTCGCGTTGTTGAATGGTATTTTGATTAGCGTCTACACGAAGGGCAATCGGACTCGCACCGCCCAGTTTGCGATCATCCTTTGGCGAACAATGCGATGAACCGAAGTCGCGGTAGCCGAGCGATTTCACAATGGACAATCAACTCCCGCGACTCGGTTATCGCGGACGTTGAACTTAATCG
>NZ_JANZKV010000109.1:0-3540 GCF_025060895.1 Stieleria sedimenti
TCTTCAGATGAGGGCCCGTAGGCTCGCGCCAAACGGCTGATATTCGTTTGACATCAGCCGGTTCGCGCCAGCGTCCGGGCCCCCTCATTCATGTTAACTTAGCGGTATTGGGCTTCAGCCTGCACACCAACACTCTTGCCCGTGCCATTGGGGTCGCGCAGCGTGAGTTCAATATTTGACGCACCACTTTCTGCTGCTGCACTGCGTTCAGACCGCAACGGGGGCCTTGATGTGCGGGTGGGGCTCGTAATTGACGATCTCGAAGTCTTCGTACACAAACCCGTCGATCGATTCCGGCACGCGAGCGATCACCAGTTCCGGTAACGGCTTGGGTTCCCTGGAGAGCTGTTCCCGGGCCTGGTCGAAATGGTTCTGGTACAGGTGCACGTCGCCGAAGGTGTGCACGAACGCGCCGGGTTTCAGTCCGGTCACGCTGGCCATCATCATCGTCAGCAAGGCGTAGCTGGCGATGTTGAAGGGGACGCCCAGGAAGACGTCGGCACTGCGTTGATAAAGCTGGCACGAGAGCCGGCCATCGGAAACGTAAAACTGAAACAGCGTGTGGCAGGGGGGCAAGGCCATCGCGCCCACCTCGCTGACGTTCCAGGCCGAGACGATCAGCCGACGCGAAAGCGGGTTGGTGCGAATCTCGTTTTCGACCCAGGCGATCTGGTCGATCGTTTGCCCGTCTGGGGTCGGCCAAGACCGCCATTGGTGGCCATAGACCGGTCCCAAGTCGCCGTTCTCGTCGGCCCACTCGTCCCAGATCTTCACGCCGTTCTCGTTCAGCCACGCGATGTTGGTGTCACCACGAAGAAACCACAGCAGCTCGTAAATGATCGAGCGAAGGTGCACTTTCTTGGTGGTCAACAACGGGAATCCGTCGGACAAATCGAATCGCAACTGGCGGCCGAACAGGCTTCGCGTGCCGACGCCGGTGCGGTCGCCCCGATCAGAGCCGGATTCAAGGATGTCTTCGAGCAGGCGGAGGTACTGAAGCATTTCGTCTTAGACCGACGCGTCGATCGCTTCCTGAAGTGCGGCTTTGGTCGTGTTGCCGCCTCGGAAACTGTGCTCGACCTCGCCGTTCTTGAACAGCAACAGCGTCGGGATCCCCGTGATGCCGAACTTTTGAGCGACACCGGGGGCATCATCGATGTTCAATTTGCCGATCTTTGCCTTGCTGTTTTCTTCGGCCAGCTGGTCGATCATCGGAGCGATTGCACGGCACGGACCGCACCAGGGTGCCCAGAAATCAACGAGCACCGCGCCATCGGCTTGAAGGACTTCGGCATCAAAGTTGTCGTCAGTAAATTCTTTCACGGCGTCTGAAGCCATGGTCTTGGTCCTCGGGAAAGCAACAGGGAAAAGGAGAGGCCGACGGTGATCCGCCGATACTCGAGTGCGAATTGTAGGAAGCCGGGGGTGGTCGGCCAAGTTAGCCAAAGCGAGAATTTCAGCTCGCCGGGCTCAACCGGTCACCGCCGTTTCTTTCCAATCCCATTTTAACACTGGCCTTCGTGGCCCGACTGCCCCACTTGGGCAGTCCGTGTTGGAATCACCGGGCGTCACCGCGCAAGCTTAAAAAATCAACGCGTGCCCCCGCACGAACCGTGGTTCGGTCGCAACGCTGCGGCAGCTCATCGACTGTCTCGTTTGTCGACCCCACGCACCCAGTGCTCGACGGCACACGCGACGATTTCGGCAAATTCGCCGAGCAGCATCGCGGTCGCGCCCCAGACGTCTCGTCGACGTCCCAGGCAATCCTCAAACTCGATCGCTCGGTGTCCGAATCTGTACTGGAATACCTCGCCGCTGCCCTGACTCTTACCGATCCGCTGTTTTTTTTGATCGATGAGTGTGCAATGGGGGGCCGAGTGGGGAGCGCCTGGTTCCCCCAGGTGCAGCAGGCACTCCAACGGCATCTCGATCACTTCGTCCACCTCGACCGGGTCGGGGCGCCAATCGGCAGTCGGGCTTTGGGCGATGGGACTTTGGGCGGTGACGATTTGGGTATCCACCAGGTTGTCGCTGGCAAACACGTAGATCGGCGACAAACACCCCACCACGTCGATCACCTCCACCGGCAGCCCGAGTTCCTCCTGGTATTCCCGCAGCGCCGCCTGCAAGGAGGATTCGCCGGACTCGATTTGCCCGCCCGGCAAACAAACTTGTCCGCCGTGGTGCGACAAGGCTTTGGGGCGACGGGTGAGCGTCAGGCACAGCCGCCCGGTTTGCCGATGGGGATAGACCACAATCACGACGGCCGCCTGTCGTGAATCCGATCGGGCGGGTCCACGGTGGCGACCGTAAGACAAACGCGGCGCCAGCTTCGAACCGCCACGCGTCCGGGGGGAACCGATCGAACGGTACAGGAATTGGCCGCTCGGGAATTTGCCCGCATTGCCGCTCCGCTGGGCGAGCACTTGAGCGACCACGCTGCCAAACGTCTTGATGGATTCCGCAGCAAAAAGCTGCTCGGCGGCACGATCCCTGGCGGACACAACAATCCCCTTTTCCACGGCACCCGAAGTTGAAGAGTTGAGGGGCCCTTAGACGAGGGTTTCGAGCAGTCGACGCAGCTTTCGCAATTCGACCCGATGATCCAAACCTTCCATGGGCGTCATGTTGACCGTCAACGCGCGATCGTATTTCTCGCGTTCAAGCTGGGTGATCAGTTTTCCGTAGTCGACTTCCCCCTGGCCGACGCTGACCTGAAAGGCGTCGGGACGCGTGTCGCGAAGGTGCACGTTGCAAACGAACTTCAAAATGTGGTCCAGGCTTTTGCCCTTGGCCGAACCGGTGATGTAAACGCTCGGGTCCAAGGTGATGCCCAATCCATCGACGTTGTTGCACAGCACCATCAACGTGTCCGGATCCTCGCTTAAGCAACCGAGCTGGCTTTTCACGCTGACGCGAACCCCTTCGGCCTCACCGATTTCGACCAGTTTCTGCAGGTGTTCGACCTCCTCGTTGAAGGGGGTGCCCTGTTCGGCTGACGGAATGGTGATCGTGACCACCTTGGTCGTCTTGGCCATCCAACACAGTTTGGCGAACTGCTGGTAATGATCCGCGCCGGTGGACGCCAATTGCACGCTGTAGCCCGAAATATCGAGCCGGTGCGTGTGGCGGAGCAGTTGGATGGAGCGATCCATGTCCTCCAGCAATTCACTCGGTTTGACGTTCCCCGATTCGTGCAACGCAATCTCGATGGCGGTGAAATCCAAGTCGGAAGCAAGTTCGATCGCGGCAAGCAATTCGAGACCGGGAAAGCATTCAGTAGAAGCGGCGATCAACACGGGAGTATCCTTTCAATTCAACGTCTAGAATTCTGGTCGCATGACGGCGGGCGATCGAGTGCAAGCCGCCACCACGAATGGTTTTAGGTAAGCGTACCGATTTTGGCGATCTGGGCAAAAGACCGGTTTACCGGCTAATGCGTCGAAACGCACTTTCGTCTCGCTGCGCCGGCCAAACGCAGTCCGCCGCCGGGAATCCACCGTCTGGCGGAGGTTTTGCGGCACCGGACGGCTCGCGCCG
>NZ_JANZKV010000109.1:3577-9919 GCF_025060895.1 Stieleria sedimenti
TCTCAAGCTGCCACCGGACGTCCCGCTACCTGGAAATCGGTCCTCCCTGTCGGCCCAACCATCGCACCGCGTCGCGGGCTAATTGCTCGGGCGGCTTGGCGTCGCTGGCAAGGATCAAATCGGCCGCCTGACGATACAGCGGTTCGCGGCGTGCAAGCAATTCACGAATCTCTTCCACCGGCGACAATTCCGTCAGTGCCGGCCGCCGTCGCCCGGTCGTCTGGTCGGCCGCAAGACGCTGCGCGATCACGTCGGGACTGGCAGTCAACCAGATGCAGACCCCGGTTTGCCGGATGACGTCACGATTCTGCTCACGCAGGATCGCTCCCCCGCCGAGCGAAATGACGCGTCCCTGTGATCGATCGGCTGCCACCTGACGAAGGCAGCGTGATTCCCAATCGCGAAACAGGTCTTCGCCTCCTTCGGCAAAGATCTCGCGAATCGTTTTTCCGGCCGCCTGCTCGATGACGTGATCCAAATCGACACACTCGGTCGCCAGTTCGGCAGAAATCAATTTTCCCACCGTCGTTTTTCCCGTCCCCCGGTAGCCGGTCAAGTAAATTCGATCCGTAGTCACCCTCACCTCCGTTTGCTCCCCCGGACTTCGTTTGTTTGGTCGTTCAGTGTCTCGCCGCTCCCCCGACCCGCCGTTGCCGAAGTTGCCGACACGACGCGTGTGGCTGTTTCGATTGGTCTGTCTGGCGATCGCCCTGTTACCCTTCATCGCCGCGGAACTCTACCTGCGAGTGACGCACCGCGTTGATCCACAGGACCTGGCGAGCGATCCGATTTTTGATTCTTCCGGCCAGTCGCCGCTGTTCGTCCTGTCCTCGGATTCAAAACGTCGGGAGATCCCGCCATCGAGGCTCAACTTTTTTCGGCCGGCCTCGTTTGCCGCCGACAAGCGGGAGAACACTCGACGCATCTTCGTGCTCGGCGGGTCCACCGTCCAGGGCCGTCCCTACGAAACCGAAACGGCATTCGCTAAATGGATGCAGTTGCGACTGGACGCCCAGGACCCGTCGCATGACTACGAAGTCGTCAACTGTGGCGGCGTGTCCTACGCCAGCTATCGAATCGCGATCCTGTTGGAAGAAGTCCTCCGCTATCAGCCCGACGTGATCGTACTGTACACCGGGCACAACGAGTATCTGGAAGAACGCAGCTACAGCACGATCGAGTGGGAGAGCAACCCGCTGCAACGCCTCGCCCAGGGCTCTTACCTGGTCCGATCGATCCGCCGGCGATTGCGTCCGCCAACCGACCATCGCCAGGACTTGCCGGCCGAATTGAAGACACGGTTGGACTTCGTCGATGGAATGGCTCGCTATGTCCGCGATGAACAATGGCGACGGGGCGTCGTGAACCATTTTCGCGTCACCCTCGAACGCATGATCGGCATGTGCGACGCCGCCGACGTCCCGTTGCTGGTTTGTGTGCCGACGAGTGACGTTGTGAATACGCCCCCGCTGAAGGTTCAAATGGCGGATCTGGATCAAGCGGCATTGGATGACTTTCACCGGCATCAGGCGATCGCGGAGGACAGCAGCCTTGCGGTGGACCAACGCCTGGCGGCCTGCAAAGCGTGCCTGGAAATCGATCCCGAACATGCCGGAATCCATTACTTGGCCGGAGTGCTGCATTGGAAGCATGGTCGTGCCAAGCAAGCCAGGGAGCATCTTTACGCCGCGCGCGACCATGATGTCTGCCCGCTGCGGGCGACGACACCGGTTTTGCAAACGATCGTGCAGTTGGCCGAGGGGCATCGGCTCCGTCCGATTCGATGTGATCAGTTGTTCGATCGAACGGATTCTCAGTGGAGACCGATTCCCGATGGAATCGAAGACCCGCAGCGGTTCGTCGACCACGTTCATCCGACGATCGCCGGACATCAAGAGATCGCGTTGGCCGTCTCCGATGCGGTGATGCAATGGTTTCAGATCCCGGTGACCGCATCCGCCGACGCGTCCTATCGGGAGCGTGCGACGCAACACCTCGCATCGCTTGACGAAACCTATTTCGCCCGTGGCAAGCAACGTTTGGAAGGTTTACAAAACTGGGCCGCCGGTCGCGCGGGGAAGTTGTCGGCGGACGGGAAGAACGTCGAGGCGGATTGAAGTGGATGGATTTCAGCGGGAAGCGTCAGCGAGCGGCGCCGCGATTGAACGATTTGAACACGCCGCTCGCTGACGCTTCCCGCTGGGGGGGCACGATTGCAAACGGCGAGGCGCATGCCCACGCTCACTGCGTCGGGTCGTCCTGCGGAGGGCCATGCAGCAGGTTCATCGCTCGCTGGCGTGCATCGCTCGCCCAGGGCTGACCTTCATAGAGCGTTACGATGCCTTCCAGGAGAGTCCTGCGTTGTTCGGCCGGCAATTGTTCGGCGCGGTCGATCCGTCGCATCAGTTCCGCCAACTTCGGATCTCCCGGGGCTCCTTGCATTTCCGACTGAGCCGCGGAGAGTCGGGCGATTTCGAATTCGGCGAGTTGGGCCAGCCGCGCGGGCTCGCCGTCATCGTCATCGGTATCACCGAAGACCGCGATCCACTGACGCAGTTTATCTCGCGCCGCAAGCGGATTGCTTTGCCGCAACTCCATCGCTTCGAGAAACGTTTTTTCGTACAGCGGTCCTTCGCTGGTTCGCAGCTTGGCTTTCAGCTTCAATCGTCGCACGGCCGCATCCACACGATAGATCTTTTCCCGCTGACGGATCTGGTCCGCTCTGGGGTGATCCGGAAACAGTTTGAGGAATCGTTCCATCTCGTCTTGGATCTGAAACGATTGAACGGAGTTGTCTGGGGTTTCGATTTTGGCGAGTAATTCTTCCGCCGTCGGCCCACGCGTGGACACGATCAGGAAGACGACGCCGGCGAGAAGGATCAGCGAGAGCGCGACGATCGAAACGATCCGCAGCGCAGGGTGCTCCGCCTTGGTCTTGGGGGTGACGAAGAATCCTTCGCGGACCTCGCCGTCGGAGACGGTTTGAAAGTGAGTCTTGCCGCTCAAGCCGACCGACGTGTCGCGGTTGCTGGGGGCATCGGGATCGACCGTCGAATCATCCGCCGACCGATGGGCGTCCGACGGCGCGCTGGCGGCGGTACTGAGCACGGTCCCGCGTTTGCCACTGTGGCCTTCGGTGTGGACCGTCCGCGCCGAGGGGTCCACGCTTGCGACCGAGGTCTGGTTGCCGTCGCTGATGTCCCAGAAGGGCACGGTGTCTTCTGGACGCGTCTTGCCGGACTGCACGCGGGTCTTCTTGCCGCCGTTGGGTTTCTCCGGCCCGGTGGTGTCGAATTCCGGTCCCGAGCGATCCGAAGTCGGTTGCCCCGAGCCGGCTTCGTCAGGGTCTGCCTCGTCGGCGGATTGAAGCTTGGTTTGAGCGCTGGAAGGTGTTTCCGGCTTTTCGCCCGTGCGGTCGGACAGCGTCTGCATCCGATGCAAGCCGGCGCGCATGGCTTTCAATCGGTTCATCACCGCCAAGGCGGTTGGCGGTCGTTTCTCAGGCTGCTTTTCCAGCAGTTCGCTGACGATTTGGACGACATCGTCCGGCAAATCGGGATCGATCAACTCCAGCGGCACCGGATCCTTGTGCTGCAACGCCGAAATGACTTCGGTGATGTTCTTGCCGCGAAACGGCGGCTTTCCGCATAACATCGCGTACATCACGCAGCCGAGGGCGAACAGGTCCGTCCGCGACGTGACGGCGGATCCGTCAGCTTGTTCGGGAGCCATGTAGTCGGCCGTGCCCATGATCGAACCGACAGCGGTCTGGTTCTCGCCGAAAATCTTGCTGATCCCGAAGTCCAGCAGCTTGACGGTCCCGTCACGCTGCACCACCAGATTGGCCGGTTTCAAATCCCGGTGCGTCACGCCGAAGTCGTGGGCGTGTTTGAGCGCGGCGCAGACCTGAATCGAGATATCCAGCGCCGTCATCCAAGGCAGTTTTTTCTGTTGACGGATCATCTCCTGAAGCGTTTCGCCTTCGACATACTCCATCGAATAGAACAGCATGCCTTGCTCTTCGCCGAACCCGATCAGTTTGACGATGTTCGGGTGGCTGAGCAGCTTGAGCGTTTTGACTTCGGTGTCAAATCGACGCCGAAAACGCATTTCGTCGGACATCTGCGAGGCGATCAACTTGACCGCAACGTCCTGGCCGGATTTGGCGTGTTTGGCCTTGAACACCGACCCCATCCCGCCCGTGCCGAGGGTCTCTCCGATCCGGTAGGGGCCGAGGTATTCGGGTGGCTTCATGTTCAATGGGAGCGGCGAGGAAAAGAGAAGGGTGCGAGGACGAAGGATCGCATCCACTAATCTAACACTTTTTTGACCTCTGACGTTCGCCGATCAAGAGATCTGAATTCCGCTGACCGACGCATTTGCCTAGGATCTGGGGCATGAACCAATCGGCCCCCCCTTCTGAAACCGAGTCGCCCACGAAAACGTCGTCGGCGAAGCCGCCCATCGGACGAACCTGGTGGTTGATCGCGCTGGCGTCGCTGGTCGTGCCTTGGTTGAGCCAGCCTCCCTTCGGCTGGTGGCCGCTCGCAGCGATCGCCGCCACTCCCCTGCTGCTTGCGGCAACGCAGGCGACGATTTCGTCGAAACAGTATGCGGTCTTGTACCTGGTCGCGGTCGGCTACTGGGCCCTGACCTTACAAGGGCTGCGGTTTGCCAACCCGTTGATCTATCCCTGTTGGATCGCACTGGCCGCCTACCTGGCGATCTACCCGGTCGCATTGGTGGTGGCGCTGCGGCGTTTGATGCGGCTGGGGCTGGCGCTGGTTTTCGCCGCGCCGCTCGCGTGGGTGGGCATGGAATGCATTCGCAACTACATGCTGACGGGAATTTCAGCGGTCATGCTCGGCCACACCTTGGCCGACGTCCCCTCTCTGATTCAAATCGCCGACTTGGGTGGCAGCTACGCGGTCTCGTTGGTGATCGTGGTCGTGAACGTGGCTGTGGTGTCGGCATGGCGACGGCGTTGGTGCTCGACGACGGGATCGTCCGACGCGGCCCACCCTTTCACTCCCTCAACCGGCAGCGTCGTGTCGTGCTGCATCGCCGCCCTGGTGCTGCTCTCGGCAACGTATCTCTATGGACGCTCTCGTCTACGGCAACCGACGCAACCCTCCACGACGACGATCGCGCTCGTCGGACGCAACGAACCGGTGGAATACGATCAAGACCGTTCGCGCGAGTTGGAGTTGTTTGACGCCTACGCGCAAGAGTCGATTCGCGCCTTCCAGTCGACCGATGAAACGATCGATGCGGTCGTTTGGCCCGAATCGATGTTCACCGGCACGATCCCCTGGATGGCCGGGCAGGGCGATGGCGCGATGGCTCGGGAATTGGGACTCAGCCGCGAAGAAGAACGGGCGATGACCGCCGAGCACCGCAAGCGATTCCAATATCGCGCGGGATCGTTGCAAGCGATGTTGGCGGCCAGCAATGGTCCCCAGGCGACCAAGCCTGACATCATCGGAGGTTGCGGGGTGATCGACGATGGGCCGACGACGAAGATGTACAGCGGGATCGTCCACGTCGGTGCTGAAGGTCAGGTCGTCGACTGGTACGGAAAGATGCATCTGGTCATGTTCGGCGAGTACATTCCGCTGGTCAAACACGTGCCGATCGTTCGCGACTGGGTGCCGAAGAACCTGGGTCTGACGCCCGGCGAGCACGCCAAACGCTTTGACATCGGTCCGACGACGCTGTGCCCCAATATCTGTATCGAGACCGCGGTCGAACGCGTCGCGATCAATCACCTGCGTGAACTCAAGGCTGAAGAAGGCGGATTGCCGGACGCGATCGTCACCGTCACCAATGACGCTTGGTTTGATGATTCCAGCGTCATCGAGCATCACAAACGGTGCGCCCAATTCGTCGCCGTCGCCTGTCGCCGGCCGATCTTGTCGGCCGCCAACAACGGGCCGACGGCCTGGATCGATAGCAACGGCCGTGTCGTCGACGAGCTGCCACAAGGCGGCAACGGATGGGTGATTGCCAAGCCGCGTCTGGACAGCCGGACCAGCCTGGTGATGACGATCGGGGACTGGCCGGCTCGGGCTTGCGCGATCGTGTTTTTGGCCGCGCTGTTGCGGCCGAAGCGATTCGCGCGGTCCTAGTGGTACGTCAACTTTAAACGTAAAGTGCCGCGGAAAAGGGGGGCACGTACGAATGGCACGGGCATTAGTAAAACGGGATTCAGCAACCGTTGGTGTCTGGCCTTTAGGCCAAGACCGCTAAGTTAACATGAATGAGGGGGCCCGGACGCTGGCGCGAACCGGCTGATGTCAAACGAATATCAGCCGTTTGGCGCGAGCCTACGGGCCCTCATCT
>NZ_JANZKV010000011.1 GCF_025060895.1 Stieleria sedimenti
CGCCAGCGTCCGGGCCTCTCTCATGGACATTGACTTAGCGGTATTGGTCCAAAGCGGAGCGCCATCAGACGTCCTACACACATCAGGTGAGCGAATCTGTCAGCAGATCAGGAGCATTTTTGCACACTTTTTATTTTTCTCAGAACGAGCCAAGGTTCGGCGAGAGCGGAAAAGTGTTCGTTTCGCCAGAGGAGTGTACAAAGATCGAGGGCTGACGACGGTTGCGTCGGGTTTGGCGGTCAAGATTTGACAACGCCCCTTGGATTCGCCACGCTAACGTTCGTAGGCGGCGTGAAGTCATCTCTTATTCATCTTATCACTCGTCTGCCGAAGGACGGATCACGGCGCTGTTGGTTTGGCGCGGTGGGCTGATTGCTGGATTGAAGTCTCTCACGTTGCTGATTGTTCAAAGGACCGGATCGAGGCACCCGAAATGGCTTCAGCTCGGAAACGATGGCTGACCGACGGACTTGATCTCGGCTCGGATGACCGTGAATCCTTGCCGATCGATTTTCCGCCCCCGATTCCTGGCGAACGACGCGCCGCGGCCGATTCGGTGATCTTCCGTGGTTCGCCGCCGGTTTCTGGCCGGATTTCGTACACCAACGACGGCGACGCCGACAGCGTACGAATGTTTCCGACGTTGGATCAGATTCAAACCGCGCGGCGAATGGCGGAGACCGGGAGCCGCCAAAGATCGGCCGGCTGGTTCGGCTCGATCATCGTTCACGCGGCGATCGTGCTGCTCGTTGCCTTTCTGATCGTCCCGGCGGATTTTGGGGGCGACAGGACGCAAGTCTTGGTGATGACGCTCAACGACGATCGACCGGAAATTCCGATTCCGATGATGCTGGTCGAGGAAACGGCGGCCGACGACTCCTCGTTGCTGAGCGAGCTGGAGCCGGAAGCGGAGATGCTTGAGCCGGTTGATGTTTCGTTGGACGTGGCTCGTCCGGTCATCAAACTCTCCGGTTTGAAATCCAAGCCCGGCCAATCCGTCGGCACTGTCAGTGGCGGATCGCGCGGTTCGTTTTTCGGCATCGAAGCGGTCGGACAAGAGTTTGTCTACATCGTCGATCGATCGGGAAGCATGAACGGGGTCCGCTATCGACGCGCGATCGAAGAATTGAAGCGTTCGGTTCGTGAACTGCGGGAGGACCAAAAATTCTTTGTGGTGCTGTTTAGCAGTTCCAGCACGCCGATGTTTCAGGGGTCTCGATCGATGGCGATGATGGAGGCGACTGCGGAGAACAAAGACAGGCTGGAAGCTTGGTTGGCGACGATCGGTGCCGGCGGTGGGACCAATCCCAATTCCTCGCTGCGGACCGCGCTGAGGATGAAGCCGAGTGCGGTGTTCATGCTGTCCGACGGAGAATTCAGCGACACGAAGACCAATAAGCGGGGCAGTTTATTGAACGCCGGCGGAGACGCCTTTTCGATCGTCCAAGCCTCCGGCGGTTCGATCCCGATTCACGCGATCGCCTTTGAAGATCCGCGCAGTTGCAAGAACATGAAGCGTCTGGCCGAGCTGACCGGCGGTGAGTACCGGTTTGTCAACGCGTCCGGCAGGACGCAGACGCAATTGATCGCCGACGCCAAGACGATGGTCGGTCAGCCGAAGGACAAGGCGAGGGCGGGGCGTCTGCGCCAGTTGAGCCACCAATTCGGGTCGCATCAGGTGTCCGGCAGCGCCAAACAAACCTACGCCGAGATGTTGGTCGATGAATTCGAGAACACCTATGGCGACATCGGCCAACTGGAGTCGATCGTCAGCGTTCCTCCCTTGGATGAATTGTTCGGATTACTCGAAGCATTGGTCCATACCGACCCCCGCCGTCTCGCGATTGCGTCTTTGCAGGACAAGGTCGCCGCGGAACTCTCGCGACGATTGCACGATTCTGATGCGTCCGTGGTCGAATCCACCTGTGATGCCATCGTGCGTTGGCGGGGTTCGGTTGCGGCGACCAGCGTGTTGGACCAGGTTGCCGATCATCTGGGAACGCTGAACCGAGATTCACCCGAAAAGGTCCCCGAAAAAGCATTTGGGCGATTGCAATTGGTCAAGCGAATCCATCCGCGGTCCAAGGTCGTTGCGGTGTGCCAGATGGTGTGTGATCAGATTCGTGATCAGATCATCGGAGAGTCCAACGTGATGCTCCAACGGGGTGACGTGGCGGCGGCGATTGGGAAGCTACGCGAGGCGAGGTCGGGGCAGTCGGATCCGACCCTCAGATCCCTCACCGATACGGTGCTGCGTGATTTGACGATGAAACAATTGGTCGCGGCACGGGACGCATCGATGCGGCGTGATCGTGACCTGAAGGATGCCATCAACGAGCAGTTGGAGTTGGGGTTCGGTGATGATCCGCTGCTCGACCGGTTGCGCAAGGAACGCATCAGTTGTGAATTGAACGCCCGGCGGATGCTGTTGCAAGTCGGCAGCGAGAACGCGTATGCGGGACTCAAGCTGAAACGACAACAGCTCGAGGCCATCGTCCGGCGCTATCCCGATGCGCTCGCCACCCGCCAAGCGAAAGCCCAATTGGATCAACTGCCCAAATGGGAAGCCGCCGTGGAGAAACAGGAAGCGGAGTTGATTCGGAAGATGGACGACACGCAACGCCGATGAGCGAACCCTCGCAGCGCAGACGTCCGCTTCGTCGAATCGTTCTCGGCGGCGTCCTGGCGATCCACGTCTTGATCTACTGGTCGTTTGGGTTCGCATCGCGGTCGTCTGATGACGTTCACCGGGTGATCGCGATCGGCGTGATGCTCGGTCAGTGTTCGTTGGCGGTGATCCTGGCGACGATGTTTGGGTCAGGCAAACTCGCCCGAATCGCGATCGCGTGCAGTGCCGCTCTGGCGTGTTGGTACGGGATTTCGACGGTCTTCTACTGGGGACTCGGTGAACCCGGCGCCGCGTGGTGGGCGATCGCAATCACCGCGCAGACGATCGTGTGTTCGGTGGGGATGGAGGTGATCGAGCGTAAAAGAAGTCATTCCTCAACTTTGTCGGCGAATGCCTTGGAGTCGGGAAGCACTCCGTTTCAGTTTCCCATCCGATCTTTGATCGTGCTGACGACCATGGCAGCGATCGGGTTCGCAGTGGTCGATTTTGGTCAGCGGCGGGGTTGGTGGTCGACCGAATCGTTGAACGTCCAGGAAGGCATCATGATGGTGGGGATCGGGTTCATTGTTGGCGTCACCGCACTGCTGTGCGTGTTCGCCTTGGCGTCGCCGAAGAGGCATGTGGTTGCCGCACGTCTGGTCGCGGTTGCCGGATCGGTGCTGCTACTGGCATCCTTGGTGCAATGGGGAGCCGTGCAAGCGGGAATGGACCGGTCTGCCGATCCCACCCTGGCCGTCGTGCT
Organism: Stieleria sedimenti; assembly: GCF_025060895.1. Lineage (GTDB taxonomy): Bacteria > Planctomycetota > Planctomycetia > Pirellulales > Pirellulaceae > Stieleria > Stieleria sedimenti. Next base: position 3,372 of record NZ_JANZKV010000011.1, read on the forward strand.
GCTGGAGACCCAAGCGGCGTGTATCGTGCTCACGTTGGGCATTGTCAACCGCGTGTCGGGGGCACGGTGATCGCCGGATCACCCGGCCAGTTTTTCGACAAACGGGATGATGTCGGTTTCATAGGAGAAACCCACGGTGTCGCCGGCATCGACAAACTGTTTGACCAATTTTCCATCGGCGTCAAAAACCAGCACGGCGGGAATCGAAGGAATCCCGACGGTTGCAAACACGTCATCGCTCGGCGTCTTGCACAGGTAGTTTTCAAAGTCGGCGCCCATCGCAGCAAGGAACGCGGCGACCTTTTCCGAATAGTATTCCGGCGGACGCGATTTTCGCCCGTCGTAGTCCACCGACACGCCGATGCAGACCACGTCGTCGGACATGGATTTGCTGAGCCGGACGAGGCCGGGGAATTCCTTGACGCAGGGTTCGCAAACGGTGGACCAGAGGTCGACGACGGTGATTTTTCCGGTCGCTTTTGCGTGGGATTCGATCGCCGGCCAGGCTGCCAATTGCAGGTCCACGCCGCTGTCACTTTGCCCGGCATTGTCAGCCGATTCGGCCGACGGGGGGGCGGGGTCGAGATCGGGCATTTCAATGCCGCCGGCCCCCGGTTGGGTCGGTCCGCCGGATTCGGGCTGTCCTGGGGTCGAGGGGGCGTCGGTTGGATTGCCGATTTCGACGGCTTGATCGGGAAGCTGTATCCCGGAGCCGGCAGCCGGCACCGCCGGCGTCTGAGACGTGGACATCGCCGGTGCCGCAGGGGTGGTTGATTCGCCGGCGTTCTCGCTGGCAGCCGATTCGCCGGCGCCGACCGAGGCCGGTTCGGGCGGCGGGTTGTCGCTCGGCTCGCCGCCGCAGCCGACGACGAGGGCGGTTGCGAAGACGACCAAAAGACGGGACAGCTTCCGAGCCCGTTGTCTCAAAGGCCTTGGATCGGTGTGACGCATGGACATCGTTGAAGTCTGCCGAAGTTGGGGAGGGAAGGACGGTGAAGAGGCGAAAAATCGGCGACGAACAGGCTCCGTTGGCTTTGGGACCACCATTCTTCAGATAAACTGTCTCGCATCCGCCGAGCACCAACATTGTCCAGAATTTGATTGATGACCGCAACTGATGGAGACATGTCGACGACCGAATTAGTGGTCGCATCCAAAGCCGGCGACAATTCGGCGTTGGGGCATTTGCTGGAACAGTATCGCGGATACTTGTTGATGCTCGCGCATCGCAATTTGTCCGAACAGCTTCGCCGCCGTGTCGATCCGGGGGACATCGTTCAAATCACTTTTTTGGAAGCAAAACGCGACTTGCATTCATTTCGCGGCGATTCGCCGGGAGAGTTCGCCGCCTGGTTGCGCGGAATGCTGAAAAACAACGTCGCCACGGCCGTGACGCGTCACGTGATGACGCAAAAGCGGAGTATTCGACGCGAAGTCAATGCCGATGCGAAAGCGGGAAACGATTCCGGCGGTGCACCCTGGATCGCGCAGTTGCCCGGCAGCACCACCAGCCCATCCGGTGTGGTGATCAAGGAGGAAACCGCCATCGCTCTACTGGAAGCGTTGCATCAATTGCCCGAAACACAGGCCGAAGCGATCCGAATGCGTTACATGGAAGGTTTGCCGCTGGCAATCATTGTCGAGCGGATGGGGAAATCCGACACCGCCGTCGCCGGCTTGTTAAAAAGAGGTCTGCAAAAGTTGCGAACGATCATTGATCCGAGGAACAATCCGTACATGTAGGTCCGAAAGCGGCCGGGCATTCCGACGCTGCCCGAGGCCTTACGGCCAGCGGCTCACCATTGACTCAGCAGATCCCGACTCAATCGACAACCCGCCAGCCGTCCGGTTTAAGCTTGAAAACACCGTGAAAGACCGGAGGGCTCGCGCCCTACCGCTAACAAAAAACACCCCGATTGGTTTCAAAGTGCGTGGCTTTGGGGGCGCGCCCCCCGCCACGGTGATTGCGGCCCCTGATGGTGGTCGATGTGAAGACGCCACTCCTTCCCCAGATCCTTCGTCCGACTATTCCATGCCCGTTCCGTCCGAAGCCGACGATCCGATCGACGAAGCGTTCGCAGCCTATCTGCGTTCGTGCGATGAAGGATCCGTCGGATCGCGGGAAGAGTTCTTGGCACAGTTTCCCGAGATGGCCGAGGAACTGAAAAGTTTGATGGACGCAGCCGACGCGATTCATCGTTTCACCGGGGCAAGCGTCCCGGAATCGGGCGAAGTCGCTCAAGCGGCGGCCGCCGCGGACACTGTCGATGTGATGCTCGCCGGCCCCGACGATTCCGGCGACGACCCTGCCGCGACACTTCCCGAGGCACATCGTCCCAAAGGCGATCCGGGACCGACGCTGCCTTACACGCTCGGCGACTATGAACTGTTGGAGGTGATCGGTCGCGGTGGGATGGGCGTGGTGTATCGGGCGACCCAACGCATGCTCAATCGAACCGTGGCGGTCAAAATGATTCGCGGCGGAATGCTGGCCTGTGAGAACGATGTGCGGCGGTTTTATACCGAAGCCCAGGCCGCCGCCCGGCTGCACCATCCGGGAATCGTGCCCGTCTATCAATTCGGTCATGAAGCCGGTCATCACTTCTTTTCGATGGCGTTGATCGAAGGGACCGATCTGCAACGCAAGATCAACGACGGCGAGCTGCCGATCGAAGATGCCGCCCGATACGTACGTGACGTCGCGCGGGCATTGGAACATGCCCATCAGAACGACTTGCTGCATCGCGACATGAAGCCCGCCAATATTTTGATCGATCAAAAGGATCGGGTGCACATCACCGACTTCGGCTTGGCCAAGAATCTGAGCACCGACAGCAGCGTGACCGGCAGCGGGGCCGCCGTGGGCACGCCCAATTACATGGCCCCCGAGCAGGCGGGGGGGCACAGTGATCGTGCCACGCGGCAAAGTGACGTGTATTCACTCGGCGCGATTCTGTTTGCCTGTGTCACCGGGCGGCCACCGCTGGTCGGCGACACGGTCATGGAGACGTTGATGCAGGTCGTGCACGAGCCGCCGCCGGCGATGCGTTCGTTTCGCAGCAACGTGCCGACGGACTTGGAGACGATTGTCGCCAAGTGTCTCGAAAAGGAACCTCGCAAGCGTTATCAATCAGCCGGAGACCTCGCCGAAGATCTGGATGCGTTCATGGAGGGCCGGCCGATTCTGGCACGGCCCCGTGGGCGGTTGCTGAAAATGTGGCACTGGGTGGCGGGCGTCCCCTTGGTCGGCGCCTTGATCGGTCGCAAAATCGTGCGGACCTCACCAGGCCACCGTCGTTTCCAAGCCGCGATGCTGTTGCTGTTGGCCCTGTCGCCATTCCTGTTTGTCATCGGGGCGATGCTCTGGAGTCACCATATCGAAGCGATGCCGCAATCGGTGACGCTCGCCGGCGGGCTGGATCAAGGCACCTACAATCGCGTCTCGCAGGCGCTCGCCGATCGGTTGGAACGATCCGCCGGAGTGGCGACACGTGTTGTCGCCAGCGGTGGGTCGCTGGACAACCGCCAACGATTGATCACCCGAGAGGTCCAATTGGCACCGATGCAGGCCTCGGCGATCAGCGGTGACGATCTGTGTGTCATCGCACCATTATTTTATGAAGCGGCCCATCTGCTTGTCCGCGCCCCCGAACTGTTGGAACACCAAGATTCCTTCGGCTTGCAGTTTCTGGCCGGACAGCGAATCGCGGTCGGTCCGATCGGCAGCGGATCGCGTCGCGCCGCGGACATGATTCTCGACTCGCTGGAACTTCCCGCCGACGTCACGCCGCGTGAAGTCATCGCATGGGAACAGTTGCAATCGCCCGACGCACCCGATGTCGCACTGATCTGTGTCGGGCGTGGCAGTGAGCTGGTTTCCCAATTGCTGCGGCGCGACTGGCGGTTGTTTGCGATCCCGCAGGGCATCACGATTTCCATGCAACACCCGACCTTGCGGACGATCACGATCGGCCAAACGGATTACCCGACCGCCGACATCCCCGAGGGGGGGCTGGCGACGGTCGGCACCACCGCCTTCTTGGTCACCCGCCGGGATGCTCCCTCGGCCCTGGTGCAAACCACGCTGGAATTGCTCTACCAATCGCCGCGTCTGTTCGTCGACCTGATCCCCAGGGAGCGCGCCGCCGAATGGCAGGGATTGGATCTCCATCACGCCGCACGAGGCTACTTCGAATCGCTCGACATCGAATCGCGATGAGGGCCTCACAGCCCCCGCCTTGTCTGGTGTCACCGGAGCCGAATGAAGGCAAGGGGCTCGGCGGGCGAGCGTCATGATCGGTCCAGTCGACAGGATCGGTCCCCACCATTCCCCTCCGGTCTGGTTCGTCGAATCGTGCGGGGCCAGTTTCAAATTGCGAAACCTAGGGTTGCCTGAGTCTTCGGTCCCCAGGAATCCACCGCATGTCGACGCGATCACCTTTGTCACACGATCCACCCACAGCCGACGAGCCCTCAACGGGTGTCGCATCGGATGGGGCCGGTGAGACAATCCGTGAAGCCACCCGCGAGGCAGCCCCGGGACCTGCCGATGTCGCGCGTACCGGTGCAGGGCGTCGGGAAGTCGAGACGCGTTCGGACGAGACCGCGGCGACGAAAAAAGACAAACGCTCGGCGCGGGATTCACCCGGCCGAGACGGCACGTCAGGCGATCGCGACGATTCGATCCCGACGCTTTCTGCAAGTCAATTTGAGAGCGAGCATTCCCAATCACTCCGCAGCAAATTGGTCTTGGCACTCGCGCTGATGTTGGGCGTGGTGGTCAGCATCGATGAAATTGTCCGACAAAAAGTCATCGCGCCGGAATTTGCCAACCTGGAACGCGTCGCCGCACTCAAGGACACCAATCGAGTCCTCTCAGCGATCAACACCGAAGTCGAATTCCTTTCCGAAACGGCGGCCCAAGACGCGATCCGAATCGAACTCCACCTCCGGACACAGAACGGAGGCGATCCTGCCGAACAGCTTGCCACCGCGTTGCCGCTGGGGATGCTCGGGCAGGGCAAACGTGTCGAGTGGGCTGCGATCACCCGTCCCGACGGGCGTTGGACGTGGCTGGCGACAACCGCGCCCGACTCGGCGAACGAGACGCTCTCGACACGGCCCGACGTGGCCGACCTTTTGTTCCCGGGGATCGTGGAGCGGGTCGCGGCTCAGCGAGACGAACCGAGCGGCTCGGACGATGCGGATACGGTTCGCGGGATGACTCGCGGCAGTGACGGCCAGTTGTACTTGTTCGCCGCCGTTCCACTGCACCATCACACCAACGGATCGTCACCTCGCAACACCCGCGGTGATACGGATTGGCAGGCATCGGCGTCCTACTACGTCGTCGGCCGCCGGTTCGGTGATGCGGTGATGACAGATCTTCAGCAACGGACCAGCGTCCTGTTCTCCGTTCGGCCCCTGCTGCACGACACAGCGTTGAATCAGTCCATCGAGGTGGAACCGACCGACAGTTCTCTGCTATGTGTCCGATGGCCGCTGTTGAGTCCGTCCGGCAGCCCGTTGGCTGAACTGACCGTTCATTTGCCACGCGAGGTCACCAGTCGCAGCAATCGGACCACCGCCTTCGCCCGCTATCTTTCACTGTGCGGGGCGTGTGCATCGCTGTTGCTACTGCTGCTGTTGCTGCAACGGATCGTCATCGGGCGAATCGAAAGAATTCGTGAGCACACCGAACAGATTGCACGCACCGGGATCATTTCCGAAGCGACCAGCGTGCCGGTATTGCGAGTTGCCGGTCATGACGAGATCGGGCAGTTGGCCCAGTCCTTCGATCGGATGCGGACACGATTGGGCGACGCCCAGCGACGTCTCTCCGACGCATCGCATGCGGCGGGGATGAGTTTGGTGGCCGACACGGTGATTCATAACGTCGGGAATGTGCTGACGAACGTCAACAGCCTGATCGAAACCGCGACGCGGCGTGTGGAAAGCTTGCGGATCGAACCGCTCGAGAAGCTCGCTTCCCGGTTGCGACAGGATGACGTCGACGTCGCCCTGCAGCGCGCGACGCCGGATTATCTGCAGCGTTTGAGCGCGACCTTAGAAGACGACAAAGACGATTTGGCTGCTCTGCTGCAAACGCTCAATGACAACGTTCAGCACATTCATCAAGTGATTCGTGACCAGCGGCGACATGCCAACCAGCCGATCAAATGGGCCCACCTGGATGTCAACGGTGTGATCGCCGAGGCGGTCCGGTGCAGTCAGGCTCGGTTGGAAAAGGACAACGTCTCGGTCGACTTCAATCGGGAGGATGAGGTTCGCATCTGGACCGATCGATCGCTGTTGCTGCAAATTCTGATCAACGTCATCACCAACGCCGGAAACGCCACACAGGACATTCGTCACCGCCAACCGACGCTCACGATTGATCTGATCCGCACCAAATCGACCGTCCAGCTTCGATTCCGCGACAACGGTTGCGGGATGGACCAAGCGACACTGGCGCGCGTCTTTGATGCCCATTTTACGACCCGCCAGTCGGGGAGCGGCCTGGGGTTGCATTTCTGCGCGATCGCAATGAAACGAATCGGCGGCGCCATTCACGCCGAAAGCGACGGTCCCGACCGGGGGGCCACTTTCATCCTTGAGGTGCCGGTCGTCAAACCATCCGACGAAAGTGACCCCGGGCAATCCAGCCAAGACCGCGATCTGGTCGGCACCGCCACCGGATTTACCGGCAGCCATCGATGAAGGGAAATCACGGAGAGAATAGATGACAGACTTTGAAACGGAACGCCGCGTTCTGATCATTGATGACCAATCACAGATTCACGAAACGTTTGCGCGAATCTTTCAGTGCGATCAACGCAGTGAGCATGAATTGGATGATTTCGAAGCGCGTTTCCTGTTGGATGATTCCGAACCGCAAGACCGTCAGCCATCCAGTGCACCGGTCTTCGCGCTGACGCATGCCTACAGCGGCGAAGAAGGCGTCTATGAAGTCCAAAAATCGGTCGACGCGGGAGAGCGGTTTTCCGTCGCCTTTGTCGACATGCGGATGCCCCGGGGAATGGACGGATTGGCGACCATCCGCCGGCTGTGGCGAATCGATGCCGATTTGCAAGTCGTGATCTGCACCGCCTACAGCGATCACACCTGGGACGATATCGTTCGCAGCCTCGGCTACAGCGACAAGTTGTTGCTGCTGCGCAAACCGTTTGAACATGACGAAGCCCGCCAACTGGCTTTGGCGCTCAGTGAGAAATACCGTCTCTCGATCCGCCAGGAAGAGAAGCTTGAATTGCTCAAGAGCGAAGTGAATCGGCGTCGCAAAGCGGAATCAGAGCTGAGAGACATGGCGCACCGGGATGCGCTCACCGCGCTTCCCAACCGCCCGTTCTTGATCGAAAAACTGGAACAAGTCCTCGCCAATCAGGGGCCGCGAAGACGCTCGCATGACGCGCTGCTGTTTCTCGATCTGGATAATTTCAAAATCATCAACGACAGCCTCGGGCACGAGGCGGGTGACGACCTGCTCAATCAGGTCGCCGTCCGGCTTCAGGAATGCGTGCGAGATCACGATACCGCCTCCCGCTGCAGCGATTCGGTTGAAACCGGCAATGATGCGGCCGGCGATGAAACGATCCGCTTGGGGGGCGATGAGTTCGTCGTGCTGCTGGAACGGTTGGCCCATCGCGACGACGCCTTGTTGGTCGCCCGCCGCATCGTCCAGCGGATCTGTGAACCCTTTTCGCTCGGTGATCGGCTGGTCACCGTCGGGACCAGTGTCGGAGTCGCCTTCATCGATGACTCGCTGGCCGACGGCCACGAAGCCCTTCGCAACGCCGATACCGCGATGTATCAGGCCAAAAACTCCGGCAAAGGCCAGATCGCCGTGTTCGACCAAACCATGCACGATGCGGTCGTCGCCCGGCATGAACTGGAAGCACAGCTTCGCGTCGCGCTGCGGGAAGAAAAATTTGAGCTGCGATATCAACCGATCGTGAATCTGAAGACCTGCCAGATTCAAGGCGTCGAAGTTCTGTCGCGATGGCGCGGTGACGATGGAGAATACGTGCCCCCGAGCGAATTTGTGCCGGTGGCCGAAGAGATCGGATTGATCAACCATTTCGGCGAATGGGTGCTGGAACGATCGATGCGTGAATTCAGCGCCATGATGGCGTCGTTTGAGGATCAGCAGCGACCGCAAGTCTATCTGGGCGTCAATATCTCACGACGCCAGCTCGCCGATCCCTTTTTCATCGATCGACTACAAGCCATCATCGATCGCACGCGGTTCAAGTGGTCCTTGAAACTGGAGATGTCCGAAAACGGTGATACCCGTCACAACGAACGGTCGCTGCAAACGATGTTGGATCTGCACCAAAGCGGTGTCGGGATTCACATCGACGATTTCGGCAAAGGCAACTCGTCGCTGACCTGCTTTCACGACTATCCGATCGAAACCGTGAAGATCGATCGCACGTTCACCGCGTCGATTACGATCGACCATGGGCATGCGATCATCACCCAGGCCATCGTTCAACTGGCGCACCACCTGATGGCAAACATCGTCTGCCAGGGCGTCGAGTCGGCGCAGCAATTGAATTTGCTGCAACAGTGGGGATGCGACCTCGCCCAAGGCTACATCTTTGCGCCGCCGCTGGATATCGTCGAGCTGGAACGATTGCTGATCACACCCGGTGAAAGCGACGGGATCAGGATTCTAAAGTCCACGGTCCCGGCCCCCGTCACGATGCCCGGCAGTCCGACCGGCGGGATTCAACTGCCCACCCGGTGAACGTGCGCTGTCGTTCACGCCGGGCGTGACGATCGGCATGCACAGCATGCCTGACACGTCTTGGGTTACAATCGCGGGATGATCGATCTGTATCGCTCCAGCCCGCAAAAACCACGACAATGATCCCAAGATTGCTCTTCGCTTGCCTTGCCACACTGACCATCGCGGCAGGCATCGCTGCCGCCCAGCCGCCACGTGAAATCAAAAACGTCGTGATGATCGTCGCGGACGATCTCAAGGCGAGCGTGCTGGGGTGTTATGGCGACAAGGTCTGCGCGACACCCAACCTGGACCGCCTGGCCCGCAACGGAATGGTCTTCCAACGCGCTTATTGTCAGGGCACGTGGTGTTTGCCGTCGCGAATCTCTTTCATGTTCGGCCGCTATCGCGACCAAGAAAATGTTTCCCTGGGACAACACCTGCAAACCCACGGATTCAGCAGCACGCGTGTCGGCAAGATCTTTCACATGCGTGTCCCGGGCGACATCATCGCCGGGACCGACGGCCAGGACCATCCGGCGTGTTGGTCGGCGCGGTTTAATTCGCCCGGACCGGAGGCTCACACGCCGGGTGAGTACGCGTGTTTGAATCTGAACATCGTGACGCGTGACTTGGAGAATCGGCAATCGACTCGAATGCCCCACCGCATGTTTGTTTCGGTCAAGGGCGATGCCGATGGAACCGAGCAACCGGATTACAAATCGGCCAGCAAAGCGATTGAGCTCTTGAAGCAGTCTCCAGATCGCCCGTTCTTTCTCGCCGTCGGGTTGGTGCGACCGCATTACCCGATGGTTGCCCCGAGCGAGTATTTTGAGCCGTATCCCATTGAACGGATTGAAATGCCGGCCAACTGGCAGGACGACACCGATGACATTCCGAAGCTGGGGATCGCCAAGACCAATAACCGCAAGAACTCGATCGGAAACGATCCCGACAACCAGAAACGCATGTGGGCCGCCTACTACGCCAGCGTGACCTTCATGGATCATCAGGTCGGCCGAATCCTGGACGCCCTTGAGGATTCACCCCATCGCGATCAGACGGCCGTGATCTTCACCAGCGATCACGGTTACCATCTGGGGGAGCATGGGTTCTGGCAGAAAAGCAACCTGCACGAAGAAGTGATTCGCGTTCCGTTGCTGATCGACGCCCCGGGCATGCCATCCGGGCAAACCGAATCGCTCGCCGAGTTGGTTGATCTGTACCCGACGATCTGTGAGTTGGTCGGTGTGCCGGTCGCGGCGGCCGCCGAGGGAACGAGCTTGATGCCGGTGCTCGCCGACTCAACCGCCCGCGTCAAATCCGAAGCGTTCTCGTTTCAAAACGGAACGTCGATTCGTACCGACCGTTGGCACATGATGCGTTACAACGACGACAGCGAAGAGCTCTACGACATGCACAACGACCCCGGTGAAACGACCAACCTGGCGAACCGAGCTCAATACGCCGAGCTGCTCAAGGGGTTGCGGGAACGTTTGCGCGAGCGAGCCGATCACTTCACCGATCGAAAGACCCAACGATAGTTCAGGGGTTCGGGCATGTTGTACTTGTCCAAGATGTACGCTTGCTCGTTAGGGTTGTCGAACGAAGGCATGCCGAATCGGATCTTGTCTTCGGTCTGACTCATCGCGTCGCCAGGCCGAAAGAAATTCAATTGCAACGCCTTGCGACGGTACGGTGCGTCATCGCCTTCCCCGTCTTGCTGGAACGCGTTGGTCAGTCCCGAAACGTACAGCGAGACGTAATCGACATTCGGATTGACATCTATCCAGGTCAGAATACCCCAGACACCGGGGGCACTCTCGTCGCTGGAAAGCGGAATCCGTTGGCGAGTGATTTCGACGCTGTTGAAGAGCGGTGCGGTGATCTGTTCTCGTGCGGCGATCATTTCCTTGGCGCTGGGGATGATCCGGTCCAGGTACTCTTGGCCGCTGACATGATCTTTCAGCGTGACCAGGGGAAAGAAGCGTCGCGAGTCGTAGGAGACCGATTCGAGCCGTTGATACAGTTTGGAACCGCCCACTTCATCGGCCGCCGGTCGCAAATCGCCGCCCCGGTACCGCACCCGATAGACCATGTACCAAACCAGTTTGCGTTGCAGTTTGCCGTTGCCGACGGGCACATCGACATACATTTGACGCAGCGGTTTGAACGCAAACTCGAGACAATAGATCTCGCGCCGCAAGACGACCTGCTTGGCCATTTCGACCAACGTGCGCGAGCGGGGATCGAAATGCGGCGCGCCGTTTTCGAACGTCGGCGCCTTCCACTCCAGTTCGGGATGGGCGCTGAGAAACGTCTTCAGCGTCAGCGGGCCGTCAAAGGTTTCTTCGGGGCTGGCATCTCCGGGGACGATGGTCACCACGCCGGGGGCGAACTGGGTCACCTGCTCGCTGGTGGCGTCTTGGGCTTGGCCGTCTGTTTGGGCGTTTGCGTGGGGGCAGCGAACCGCCGCCAGACAAACCAGCATCGATCCCAACAGCACCGTAGCGCGGTGCGGAGTCAGCCGCACGGGCGTGAATTGATTATCAGCAAGGCTCATGTCAGGAACTCGGTCAGAGAGTTTGGATTAGCAGATCGATCTTCGGCGGCCGGCGTTGGCCTACTTCAAATCACTGGAACTGAGGGTTTCGGTGTCATCGGTCGGGGGGCGGCTGGCGATCTCCCGATCGGCTGTGGGCTCTCCGGCGATCGATTTTTCGTCAGCCGGCTTTCGGTCGTGGATTTCCGAGGGGTCGAGAAATCGCAGGGAATCGGCGAGTTGGGCGTCATTGCCGGCAAACGCTTCCAGCTTGTCGGCCGACAGCGTGAACGTGGCTTGAACTCGGCGTCCATCGTCATCGGAGAAATGCATCATAATCCATCGAATCGGGACGCCTTGGGTTTCTCCGTCAACGACGACGCGCAAAACCTGTAATCCTTGCGCACTGACGCGCTGATCCCCCTCCACCAGCCGCGTCAACTTTTCGCCGAGCGTCTGGCGGACGGCCGCCTCAAATGCCTCCAACGTCCACCGTTTGCCTTCGGGCAGCTGGACCAGCGGGCGTAGATTGCATTGGGCGATACTAAGATCATGGTCGATCATTCGCATCACCGCCGAACCGGGGGCGTCACTAATCATTCGCCATTTGCGGTCCATCATCGTCCCGACCTCCAGCTGCCGGCTTTGCAGCTCGACGTACATCCGCTCCTGAGGGAGCGGCTGGTCAAACTCGATCACCGCCCGCTCGGCCGACAACGCCACCGGTTGCGCCATCGGGCGACGCACCATGCGGATGGTGGCCGAGATGTCGAATCCGGGTTCGGCGCGGCTGATTTCGCGGGTCTCGTGGATCGCCAGCGCCAGCCAGGTGCAGGTGTTGGCGCCGCGGTCGAATGTCATTTTGCCGATCAGACGCAGCCGGGTGCCGACGCCATCGATCGAACCCTCGATGTCGCCTTCGAGTTTGAAACGCACCGCGTCCTCGGCAACCCCGACGACCGTGCTTTCCACCCGGCCGCTGTCGACCGAGGTGAGATTCAAAACCGAGCACAAGGCGTCCGAATCGATCTCATAGCGGTCTCCCTCGATCACGCTTTCGCCCGGCAAGAAACGGTCCACCGAGACGCTGGAGACGGGGGATTTGAGCAGCGAAAGCTCGCCGTGGGTGAAGAAGTTGTCCGGCGAATAGATCGACTCGGGCAGCGATTCGCGTCGCACGATCGCGTGTCGCATCGAGTTTCGCAGATCCTGCTCGCTGGATGTCTTGTTCAGCACGCTCTTGTTGGATGCGGTGTGGTAATACCGCTCGGCGGCAACCACCTCGGACGACGCGTCCGCATCGGCCGGACGCCGATAACGCTCTTCGTAGTCCAGAACCGCCTGGGACGTGATCGGGAACGTTTGACGCGTCTCTTTGGACGCGATCGCGTTGTCGGAAACCCTGACGTTTCCTTTGACGTCCATCTCGATCCGCACCCGCATCAATTCCTGGGGCGCCGCGGCGATGGTTGCCGATCCGGTCGAAACGATCGCCGCCCGGCTGGGGGGGGCGAGCGACGCCGATGCGATCGCGAGGGAGCTGGCGAGAAAAGAGCGACGATTGGCGTTGGCGTCGTTGCTGAGCATCTGAAAGTCCATTTCGGTGGGCAGTCCGGAAACGGCGGATCGACCCTTGCGGCACGCAGCGCGGCGGCTCGGGGGATCGCCTGTCTCGCAATGATCGACCGTCTGCCGCGAGGCGGTTCAGCCGAATTCCACCGCTCGGGACGATTCCGGGGGCAGTTCCCGGGCCCCAAAGGTGTGTAGTCGTCGTGTTCGGCAAAGTCGATTCTTGGACAGCGCGTCGCAATGCGAGACTGCCTTTTGTGCAGCCTGTCTGAAATTTTTACACCCAAAACAGCCAGCGGCGCAAATATGGGCGAGACCCCGAAAAGGTTTTGGGGTTTCTAAGTTGTTGTCAGTAAACGGGTTGTGATGAAAATTCTAGGAAATTGTGACAGATCGCTTCAGAATTGGCCCCAAATTTCCTAGTAGGTGTCCTGGACGCAGGCAACCGCTGCCAAGCTCATCGAGTTGGAATAGTGGGAAAAAAAAACGACTCAAAGTGTCGGGTTTCCTCCCCAAGCAACGAGTGGTTTTTTAGAAACTCATTCAATCGAGGTGAACCGAGCGGCGGAGGCTCTCGTCCTACAGGCATCCGCATTTGTGGACGGCAACGTTTTTAACGACTGTTGTCCTGCGACTGTCATTTCGGTCGACATGGAGTCGGCGGGGAACTTGTTCTGGGGGTCAGGCCATCCGGTTTGACCAGACGTGTCGTGCCACGGCTCGACATTGAACCCTAGGCCAAGCGACCAATATCACCTGGAGGAGACAGGTGACCCCGGGCAACCGAGGCGATTGGACTGGGCGATCCGCCGGGATCGCATGGACGTTTGGCCAGTCTACGCCAATAGCGCTGGGAGACCACAGTGATGCACGACAATTACCGCGACCTAAAAATCAAAAATCTGCGCGATCAGCTTCGCTTCAATCAAAAAACAAAATTGATTGAGCAGGCCGCCGCTGCAGAAACACTGCTGAGCGAAATCGAAGAGGATCGAGAATATGCCTACGATTTTTTGTGCTACCGCATCACAAATTATCGCTCCGATCGACCCGGGCGGCACAACATCGCCTCCGCCGATTTGGCCCATGACCTGCGTTTGCTGATCGAAGATCTCAGCGAGTTGGCGGATTTGTCGGTCGAAGAAATTGCCGAACAGGTCCACACCGTTCAGGACCTCAGTCGCCAATTCAACGTGTCGACCAAGACGATCAGCCGTTGGCGCGAAGCCGGCTTGGTCAGTCGACGGTTGCTCTTCGGCGGCCGCAAACGCGTCGGGTTCCTCAACAGCAGCGTGGAACAGTTTGTGGCCCGTAACAAAGCCAAAATCCAGCGTGGAGAACGCTTCAGCCAGCTGACCGAAGATGAAAAAAGTGAAATCATCGAACGAGCCAGACAGTTGGTCGAAGGCGGGGCGGCCCTGGCCGATGTGACTCGCCTGTTGTCCGAGCAGATGGGACGAAGCGCCGAAACGATTCGTTACACGCTCAAGAACTTCGACGCAGACAACAAGTCGATCGCGATTTTCCCCAATCATCGCGGGATCCTGTCCGACGACGACAAACGGTCGATCTTCAATCAGTACCTCGGCGGTGTATCCGTCCCACAGTTGTGCCGCCGGTTCAAACGGACTCGTAACAGCATCCAGCGGATCCTGGTCGAAATGCGACGGCAACGGATCATGGAGCTGCCATTGGACTACATCTACAACGAAGACTTTGAAGCGGTCTCGCGCGAAGCGGAGTACCTGGGCGTCGAGCCGGAACCGGCCAGCGCGCCCCGGAAAGTCCGTGTGCCGAGCGATTTGCCCAGCTATCTCGCATCGCTGTACGACGTACCGTTGCTGACCCGCGAGCAGGAATATCATCTATTCCGAAAGATGAACTACCTCAAGCACAAAGCCAGTCGCTTGCGGGAGACGATCGGAACCGAGGCTGCCGGGAAGTCCACGGTGATGAACGAAATCGAGGCGTTGTACGAACAAGCGGTCAAGGTCAAGAACCGAATCGTCCAGGCCAACCTGCGTCTGGTCGTGTCGATCGCCAAACGCCACTTGGCCGGCAGCGACGATTTCTTCTCCTTGGTCAGCGACGGAAACATGTCGTTGATCCGCGCGGTGGAGAAATTCGACTACTCGCGGGGCAACAAATTCAGCACGTATGCGTCGTGGGCGATCATGAAAAACTTCGCCCGCACGATTCCGAACGAATTCAAGCACCGCGATCGGTTCCGTACGACGACCGAAGAATTGTTCCTCGCGCGACAGGACGAACGGGTCGATCCCTACGTGGAGGAATCGGCTCAACGCACCCGAAAACGCGAATTGTCTCGAATCCTCAACCGATTAGATGAACGCGAGCAGAAAATCATCTCTGCACGTTTCGGACTCGAGCGCGGCAGCGAACCGCTGACACTCAAGGAAGTCGGTGAAGAAATGGGCGTGACCAAAGAACGCGTTCGACAACTCGAAGCGCGGGCGTTGGCGAAACTTCGAACCGCCGCCAGCGAAAACAACATCGAAATTGATTTCGAGCAATAGTGGGGTAAGCTTCCAGCTTGCCGCTCGTCACGCACCGCGTGACGTACCAATCTTGTTCCCAGGCTCCGCCTGGGAACAAACGATTTTGCAAAACATGTGGGATTGGCGTCTTGCCTGTCGTGCCCCGGTTCTGACAGGCTGGAAGCCTATCCCACTGTGCATCCTAGCCGACCAAATCGTCCGACTGCTTGACGAACTCGTCTCCGTCCCAATTTTCGTCGGTCGTGATCCCGGCAGCCCGCTTCGCTTTGGCTTCCGCCTTCTCCGCTTTCGCCTCCGCCTGACGCCGGACCAGGTCCGCGTGGGTCGTGAAATAGGGCAGCGCTTTGCCCTTAAAATCATCCAGGGTTTCGAAGCCGTGCTTGTCCATGAACGCGAGCAACTGTTCCTTCATGGTTTCCACGAGCTTGTAGCCGTGTTTCATTACGCCGGTGCAGACTTGAACGGTGTCGGCGCCCAGCAAGAAAAACTCTGCGGCGTCCTCACCCGTCTCGATCCCTCCCAATCCTGAGAGGGTGCGTCTGGGGAATTCGTCGCGGATCAACGTGGCGATCTCCATGTTCATCCGCAGCGCGATCGGCTTGACCGCCTTGCAGGAATAGCCGCCCGGTGTCGTGTAGCCTTCGACCGTGGGCATCGGGCGGAGCGTTTCCAGGTCGACGCCAATGACGCTTCGAATCGTATTGATCGCGGTGATGCCGTCCAGGCCTGCAGCGAGGCACGCCCGCGAGGGGTCTTCGATCCGTGTGATGTTAGGCGTCATCTTGGCCCACACCGGCTTCTTGGTCGCGGCCCGCACCCAAGTACACACCTCGCTCAAGATATCCGGGTTTTCGCCCATCGCCGCACCCATTTTGCGTTCGGGCAATCCGTGGGGGCAGGAGAAGTTGCACTCGAACATGTCCACGCCGGCGGCTTCGCAACGCTCGATGATTTCGAACCAGGCGTCTTTGTTGAACTCTTCCATGATCGATGCGATCAAGACGTTGTCGGGATAAGCGTCTTTGACCCGTTTGTATTCATCGATCCACTGGTCGAACGACATCGTGGAAATCAGCTCGATGTTCTCCCAGCCGTAGGGTTCGCCGGAACTGTCCTTCAATCGTCCGTAGCGTGGCGCAACGTTGATGACCTTGGAGGCATCCAAGCTGACCGTTTTCGCGCATGACGCGCCCCAACCGTCGGCAAAGGAACGGCAGATCACCCGCGCATTGGTTCCCGGCGGTCCCGATCCGATCACGAACGGATTGGGGAATTTGATTCCATTGACAGTCGTTTCGAGCGTCGGCATCTCAGTCGTCTTTCAGTGTGGGGTAAGCTTCCAGCTTGCCATTGCAGTCACGTAGGTCACGCTGTGCGTGACAGCGAGCATGCACAGCATGCCCTACAAAATACAGCCTATTTCGCAATCTCTGTTAAACATTCATCGATTGTTGCCAGCAGGAACTGGGCGTCATCTTTGGTGAGACACATCGGCGGTTTGATCCGCATGGTATTGCCGAATAATCCGCCTTTGCCGAGGATCAAGCCGCGCCGTTTCGTCTGTTCCATCAGTTCGGCGGCCTCGGCCGAAGCCGGTGCTTTGGACGTTCGATTTTTGACCAATTCGACGCCCAGCATCAGTCCCATACCGCGGACGTCTCCGATCAGCGGGTGTTTCTCTTTCAGTTGCATCAGGCCATCGAGGAGAAAGTCGCCGATCATGGCTGCGTTGTCTTGAATTCCCTCGGCGTCGATCACTTCCATCGTCGCCAATCCCGACGCCATCGAAACGGGATTGCCGCCAAAGGTATTGAAGTGGACTCGATGGGTCATCGTCGACGCCACGGTCTCGGTGGCGGTCACGGCGGCCAGCGGGGCGCCGTTGCCGATCCCTTTGGCCATCGTGATGATGTCGGGCGTGACGCCCCAGTTCTGGTGCGACCAGTAGTGTTTTCCGGTGCGTCCGAATCCCCCTTGAACTTCATCGGCGATGCACAGGCCGCCGTGCTGACGCACGATGTCATACACGATCGAAAAGAATTCCGGCGGTGGCACGACCGCTCCGCCGACACCTTGGATCGGTTCACCGATGAAGCAAGCGATCTGGCCCGGCGTCTGGTACTCGATCACATTCTTGATGTCGTGGGCGCACTTCACATCGCAACTGGGATACTCCAGCCCCAGCGGGCATCGATAGCAGTAGCCGGGCACGCTGTGCGTGATGTTGGGTTGCGGGTTGCTGGGGAATTTCCAGGTCCCGTGCGCCGTCATGCCCATCGCGGTGGTGGTGCCGCCGTGATAGCCGTTGCGGAGTGCGACGACGTCTTGATTTCCCGTGAACTCGCGCGACATCAGCACCGCGATCTCATTGGCTTCGCTGCCCGAGTTGGTGAAATAGGTTCGGTCCAGCGGAACACCGGCGGGGTCGGACGGCATTTTGGACGCCAGCTTGGCGGCAAATTGGGCGATGGTCGGGTGCAGATAGATCGTCGTGGTGTGCTGCAGTCGGCCCGCTTGTGATTTGACCGCTTGGGCCACGTGGGGATGACAGTGCCCGACGCTGACCGTGACGATCCCCGCGAATGCATCCAAGTAGCGTTTTCCGGTCTCGTCCCACAGGTACTGCATGTTCCCTTCGACGATCATCAGCGGTTCCCGATAATACGTCAGCACGCCCGGGTTGACGTATTGGTGGCGCATCGCCAGCACTTCATCACGCGACGGGCCGTCGTAGGGTTCTGGCGTATGGCGGCACGGCGGCAATTGGACTTGGGGCAGATCGACGGGTGGCATCACGATGGCTCCGTGAAAGGTTCCTGCGGCTCCAGGCCGCGTTCTCGACGAGTTCCTGCATCGATGAACGTCGCTCGGACTGCTTCGGAGCCGCCGTTGGCGAAATAGTAGGGGACACTGATTCCCATCAACAACGCAATCGCAGCGGTGTCCATGCCTCTCCCACTTTTGCTACAACTCCGTGATCGCCCCGTAGGTCTCTGGGCGTCGATCGCGAAAAAATTGCCAGGTGTTACGGACTTCGCGGATCATGTCGAAGTCCATCTCTCCGATCACGATGTCCGTTTCGTCGCGTTTCTCACTCTGCGCGAACAACTGGCCGCGTGGGTCACAGAAATAACTTTGTCCGTAAAACTGGCCGATGTTCCAGGGTGCTTCGGTGCCGGGGCGATTGATCGCACCGACGAAGTACTGATTGGCGACCGCGTGGGCGGGCTGCTCGAGTTTCCACAAGTATTCGCTCAGGCCGGCGACCGTCGCACTGGGGTTAAACACGATCTCCGCCCCGCCGAGTCCCAGGCATCGCGCCCCGTCGGGGAAGTGTCGGTCGTAACAAATGTAGACGCCGACTTTTCCGATCCGCGTGTCGAAGACCGGATAGCCGAGGTTGCCGGGGCGGAAGTAAAACTTCTCCCAAAACCCGGGGCTGCAGTGCGGGATATGCATCTTGCGAAACTTGCCCAGGTACGAGCCGTCGGCATCGATCACCGCGGCGGCGTTGTAATAAACCCCCGTCAGGTCTTCTTCGTAGACCGGCACGATCATCACCATTTGATGCTTCTTGGCCAGTTCCATCATCAACTTCGTCGTGGGGCCGTCGGGAACCCGCTCGGTCATTTCGTACCACTTGGCGTCTTGTTCGGCGCAGAAGTACGGGCCGTAAAACAGTTCTTGTAAACAGCAGACCTGTGCGCCTTGGTCGGCGGCCTGGGCGATCAGATCGACGTGCAAGTCGATCATCGAAGCCTTGATCTTGTCCACCGGCGATGTCGCGGGTTCACAAAGCTTTGCCTGGATCAAAGCCCCTCGGACGATTCGTGCCATCGGTCAAATTTCCTCGTTGTCAAAAAGTGGGGTAAGCTTCCAGCTTGCCATGCAGCGGTGGGGGAATGCTTCCAACTTGCCATCCCCGGGACGACAGTCCGGAAGCCTATCCCACTTCGAACACGTCAACGCTAAGCTTAACAACATCGGGGCATTTTCGTGATACGACTTGAATCGGCAGGTGATCGGCACGTGATCGCCAGCCGATTCCACTCCCAATTCAACCGAACGCCAGCTCAACGGAATGCGTGATGAGTCCAGGAATACCGATGGCGAAGCTGCGGATCGGATCGAAATGGATGGATGGCGGAGCTGCAAACGTTTTCACGCCGGTGTTCAATCCGTCGACCGGTGAAATCATCGCAAGAACTCCGGTCGGCTCGGCTTCCGACGTCGATGCCGCCGTGGCCGCGGCCGGCGATGCCCTGCCCGAGTGGGCTGAAACCCCGGTCGTCGAGCGTGCTCGCGTGATGTTCGCCTATCGCGAGTTGATTGCTCGTCACTTTGAGGAATTGGCACGGCTGGTCACTCGCGAACACGGCAAGACGTACGGAGAGGCCCGTGCGGAAGTCCAACGCGGACTGGAAATGGTCGAATTCGCCTGCAGCGTTCCCGTGATGCTCTCCGGCGACACGTTTCCGCAAATCGCCGAAAGCGTGGATGGTGAAACGAATCGACATCCCGTCGGCGTCTGTGTGGGAATCACGCCCTACAATTTTCCCCACATGGTTCCGCTGTGGATGTTTCCGATCGCGATCACGTGCGGAAACACGTTCGTGCTCAAACCCAGCGAGAAGGTGCCGCTGAGTGCAATCCGATTGGTGGAGTTATTGGTCCAGGCGGGACTTCCCGACGGGGTGCTCAATCTGGTCCACGGCGGCAAAGTAGTCGTCGACGCGCTGCTGCAACATCGCGGCGTCGCGGCGGTGTCGTTCGTCGGTTCGACATCGGTCGCCAAGCACGTGTACCAAGTCGGAACCGCGGCGGGGAAGCGGGTGCAGGCTGCCGGCGGAGCCAAAAACCATTTGATCATCATGCCCGACGCCGATGTGGACCAGTCTTCCAAGGCGCTCGCCGCGTCGGCATTCGGCTGTGCCGGTCAACGATGCATGGCCGGTTCGGTCGCGATCGCAGTCGGATCAGCCGCGGAACCGTTGCTCGATCAATTGGTCGGTTTTGCCGGCAATCTGAAAGTCGCACCGACCGACAACAACGACGCAGCCGAGATGGGACCGGTGATCAGCGCCGACCATCGCGATCGTGTGGCAGGTTATTTGGAAACGGCCGAGCGAGCGGGGGCCAAGGTCGTTTTAGACGGACGCCAAGTGGATGCCGGTGACGCCTTTCTGCTCGGTCCCAGCGTCGTCGATCAAGTCACCACGGACATGCCGCTGTGGAAAGAAGAAATCTTTGGGCCGGTGTTGTCGGTCGTCCGCGCCGATTCGTTGCAAGAGGCGCTGGCGATCGGTAAGTCCTGTCCGTTCGGAAACGGCGCCTCGATCTTCACCAGTGACGGATATGCGGCACGCGAATTTAAACGTCACTTCAACGCCGGCATGATCGGAATCAATGTCGGCGTGCCCGCGCCGATGGCGTGGTTGCCGTTTACCGGTTGGAACCAATCGTTCTTCGGCGACCTGCACATTCAAGGCACCGAAGGCGTTCACTTTTATACCCGCCAAAAGATGACACTCACCCGCTGGTTCGAATCGGCCAGCGAGTCCCATCACGACCCGGTCTGGAAGTCGAAGTAGCCCGCGGCCCAGCGCAGTGAACGCCGCCTGTGACGACTTGTTTCACCTGCGATACAGCAGGGGCTTTTCGTCCTGGTCGATCAGCACCATTTGTCGATCCCCTGTCAACGCAATGTCCTTCAACTGGCCCCGCACTTTCATCAGGGGCTTCAGGTTCTCGCCACGCTGCCTTCGCTCATAGGCGGGGACGAATTCGGTCGCCGGTGACCACCGCGACAGCTGGCCACCACGATCGCTGACCAACCAATCATCACCCAGTCTGCCGTGCACCGAGTGTGATCTCAATTCGTCAATGACGCGTCCAGAGTCGATGTCGTAGACCACCACGCGGAACAAATGGCCGACGATCATTCGCATCCCGTCCGCGGAGAAGAATACACCCGGGTGTTCCGAATCGAGCGAACCTTGGGTTTCCACTGTTTTCAGCGCACGTTCGTCTTCAGGGTCCCAGATCACGATGCGGTCGGTTTGTGCCAGCGCGATGCGTCCGCTTCGCTCGTCGATGTCGATGGCTTGGATCATCGAGATCCGGACGTTGCCGGTTCGTCGTGCGAGTTCGGCCAATTCGACCACACGCTCTCGCGAACGAACATCGTAGATTCGAAGTGCATCCTGTTCGGCCACCAAAAGTTGTCGGCCATCCTCCGAAAAACGAACACATCGGGATCGACGATCAATGTTGGTGGGCCATCGAGATTCCCCCGCGGGATCGGCATAGCCGGCAAGCGGACGGCCGTCGTTCACCGACCAGACCTCCGTCGTCAATCCCTGACCGACCAACGCGATCAACGATCCATCGGGCGACAAGTGAATGTCATGAATCGAACGCGTTTTAGGCTCGAATGCTGTGATGCATTTCCCGTTGCTGACATTCCAGACGTGAACGTATTTACCGACGGCCGCGATCCTTGAACCGTCTGACGAAGCGGTGACCAGTGACCAAGCCAAAACCGAATCGGCAGAAGACTCGGGACCGGGCCGCGAAGCAATCGCGTCCTGGCTGGGGAGGTGCCAAAGGCGTGTTCCGTTGTTGAATCCGACCGTGATGACGCCCTTCTGCCCACCAAGGCCGCTGATCCAATGTGCGGTCTCGTGGTGCCCGATGACACGAGTCGACCCTGTGTCACGGTCCCAGATCAGTATTTCTTCCTCGCCCGTCAAGACACTGAATCGATTGCTGTCGTCGAATCGGTCCAAGGCGATCACGCGTCGAGGACCGGTATGAAGATTCCCTTTTTCCACAAACTGACCGGTTCGGGCGGACCAGGTTCGCACGGTTCCGTCGGTCAATCCGATGATCCAATCTCCGTCCGGGCTGGGGGCGACGAGCGTCGGTTGCTCGGCAAGCGGAAATCGCACCCGCTGTTGCAGTGACGAGGTTTCGTAAATCGAAATTGCTTGCGTCTCCGCGATGGCGATGAATGCTCCGTCGTCACTGACGTTTGCATCGACCACCGTGACCCCATCAGGGACCAATGGATGCCACTGCTCGCTACGTAGATCGATCCAATGGGCATTCGGGATGTTACGTCCTTCCGGTGTGCGCTCGCCGACCGCCACGAATCGCTGGCCGTCGGGGTGGAATGCGATCCGATCCGCGTTGATGCTGCGATCGGTGGGAATCGGTACCAGAGAGTCGTCGGCAATCCGCAACAACTTCATCGGACCGTAGGGAGAACCGAATGCGAGAAGCTGACCACCGGGAGAATAGGTTGCGCTGGTGAAAAACGTGTCGTCGGCCGATGGATCGATACGCCGTGTTTCCATCAGCGTGGCGGTTTCCAAGTCCCACAACTGAACGTTCCGTCCGCGAGGGCTGGCGAGAATCGGCTTGTTCGGATGTGCGGACGACCGGCCACCGGCAGCCACAAGCAATCGAAACGGTTTCTGCTCTGCCCCCGGCGCTTGCAAATTCAGTCGCCAGTTCTGTTGCCCACCCGGTTGAGAAACCTCGGTCGACGGTACAACCAGATCGGGTTTCGGTAGATCTGGCAGGGGCATGGCCAATGGCGAGTCGGCGACTGGAGGATTCTCCCTGGCGGGACCAGCCGGAGTCACGCGATTCGTCGCAACGGCATCCGGTCGCATTGTTGCGACATCACCGCGGAAGTACGAACGGCACAGCGGATACGCAAAAGGAAACGCAACGAGCAAACTCACCAACACGATTAAGAGTTTCGCGGTGCGCGACATGTGGTGGTTTCCGCCGATTGTCTTTCCATGTCGAGGAATTGCGGCGCTGGTTGTCGATTGGTTCCGTCGCGAATTCCGTTACAGCCGTTTCGCTTTGAGCAACACGATTGTGTTCATCGTAACCGCTTTCGGTTCGGCCTGCTTGAATGTCTTTTGTAGGTAGGGAAGGTTCGACAGGATCGGTGTCCCCGCGACAGCGTCGGGTCGATCGGTGGACTGAAAGTACGGATCGAGCAGCAGCGTTTGCTTGGGCAACAATCTTGCCGTCGCGGTCGCCTGTCGCACTTCATGGCTGGGCACCTGGATTGTCTTTTGCCCTTCGCCGACACCGTAGATGTGGTGCTGCCTTACATCGGCCACTCGTGAATGTTGGATCTTGGTCCGCACCTTCAACGCTTCGCCGTCGACCTCGCCCAGGACCGTCACGTCGGTGCCTTCGCTGAGTACGTGGATGCCGGTTTGCACCGCGACCTGTCCATCGTGCTCGACCTCCTGCAGGTCCGACAGAAACGGCCGTTGCACTTGCTGTTGCAGCGAGGCGGCTTGTCCATCGCCGGCGATGATGTTCGGACGCGCGAGCACCTTGCTGTGATCGCTCTCTTTCGCCAGCCCATAAAGTCGCTCGACTTGATCGGGACTGATCACGGCCGTGGAGACAATGCTGCTGGTCGTCACGGTGTGTCGGCTGCCGAGGTCGAGCTCACCATCGGCCATTACCTCGGCGGACGGGTCGGTCACCTGTGTGATCTGCGTCTGTACGTTCTCGTCACCCAGTTCAGCGTAAATCTTGTCGCGTGTTTCTGAATCAACCGACAGGATTTGAACTTCAAACTTGATTTGACCCTTGGCAGCGGTGAAGGACGTTTTCTGCAGCGCCCGCGAAGCAACCGTCCCGCTGCCGACCGCGTGAATCACCTTGCCGTCGGCGAACGGTCCCGAGTCCGTGACCGGCGGATCCGCACCCGCCGCCGTGCAAACTCCGAGGGCGACAACGTACGCAAGGCTAGCAATCCGGCTGAGAGACATCATTTCTTCCAAGGCGAGGCGGTTGGTGGCGAAGCGACTGCAACCGAGCCCATACCAAACCGAGCGTCGGTAGCGGAAGATCCGTTTGTCGAACAGGTGTCGAGACGGTCAATGGGGTGCGTCACCGGCCAACGGGTGCTCCGAAATCGACCATGCCCCCCTGCCACGCTCCGCGGCTTTCCCGCAGTCACTCTGACGCGATTCCAGTGCCCAGGCTTTCGGGCCATACCGCTAGGTGAAGCGTCGATGCGTCGGGGAGTGGCCCGTAGGCTCGCGCCAAACGGCTGATCATCGTTTGGGATCAGCCGGTTCGCGCCAGCGTCCGGCCCTCCCCGCTAGCGTTCATTTGGCGGTTTGGGGCTTTCCAGCGACGCTCTCACGCCAGAACGCGATTCCGGATCGGCATTTCATTTGCAACGCCTACAGTTTGGGTCTCTTTCGAGGAAAAACGGGTATGAGCGACTGGATTCACGACATGCTTGATCAGTTCGGGCTTATCGGCGTCGGACTGATGATGCTGGCGGAGAACATTTTTCCACCCATCCCGTCGGAGGTCGTGATGCCATGGGCTGGCTACGCCGTCAGTCAAGGTGACCTGTCCTTCGTGGGCGTGGTCACGGCGGGTAGCGTCGGTTCTTTCCTCGGCGCCCTGCTGTGGTACCTCTTTGCGAGATGGTTGGGACAGGAACGATTGACCGCGTGGGCGCAACGACACGGTTGGTGGTTGACCCTTTCCCGTTCCGATATCGAACAGATGGACAAATGGTTCGAACGCTGGGGGCATTGGGCAGTGTTTAGTGGTCGAATGATCCCGGGATTGCGGACACTGATCAGCGTGCCCGCGGGATTTGCCGCCATGCCGATCGGGAAGTTCTGTCTGTACACCGCACTGGGAACGGTGCTTTGGACGGCGTTGCTCGCCGCCTTGGGGTGGTGGTTGGCTGATCATTACGAGCAATTGGTGGCACCGTTGAGCTGGGTCAGCACTGCCGTTGTTGCCAGTCTATTTATTTGGTGGCTGGTCCGGTTCGTCAAAGACGGGTGGGTCCGGCACGTCGCCAAACCGTGACGAGACGCTTTGTTTGCAACCTCGCCGATCCAAAACTCTCCATCTGAAACGATTTAACCATAGGAGCCAATGA
This sequence comes from Stieleria sedimenti, assembly GCF_025060895.1. GTDB lineage: Bacteria > Planctomycetota > Planctomycetia > Pirellulales > Pirellulaceae > Stieleria > Stieleria sedimenti. Next base: position 28,703 of record NZ_JANZKV010000011.1, read on the forward strand.
GCATGTCAAACCTAGACACGGCCAAATCAATCGAAATCATCTCCCCCGATTCTCCGCAGGTCGAGCGTATCGCTAACTTTGTCCACGATGGCATCGACCTGGATTCGCCACCGCGCGCGGTTCAGCCGAGTTCGTTCTGGCAGCGAATCAACGGTGCCGAAACGTCGCTTTGGATCGATAGCGGTGATATCGAGTCGATCGATTCGCTTTGGAACGAACAGTTCAGTGGGCTCACGACCAACAACACGTTGTTGAACCGCGAGATTCAAAATGGAATCTATGACGACCTCATTCCGTCGGCTCAAGACGTGGTTGGCAACCTGTCCGAACAAGCGTTGCTGCGCGAGATCGCATTCATCCTGAATGTCCGACACGCGTTGCGGTTGGTCGAGCGGTTTCGTTGCGACGTCAGTGTCGAACTTCACACCGATGTCGCCAACGACACCGAAGCGACTTTGGCTTATGCGCGACGCTGTCATCAGATCTGTCCCGAATATTTTATCGTCAAGGTGCCGCTCACCCCCGCAGGCCTGATCGCGATCAAGCAACTCCGTGATGAAGACATTCGCGTCAATTGCACGCTCGGGTTCAGCGCCCGGCAGAACTACGTCGCCACGGCACTCTCGCGGCCGTCGTTCGTGAATGTGTTTCTGGGGCGATTGAATTCATACGTCGCTGAAAATCAGTTGGGCGACGGAAATCTGGTCGGGGAGAAAACGACGCTGGCCAGCCAAGGCGAAGTCGCGACGTTCACCCGCGGCTTGCCACGGACCGACACGCAACAGATCGCCGCCAGCCTTCGCGAGGCTTCGCAGCTGCCGCGTCTAGCCGGTGTCGATGTGATCACGATGCCTCTGAAAGTCGCGCGTCAGGCGGAACAGACACTGCAGGATCCTTGGCAATCTCAACTTCATGACACATACGATGTCCATCTCGATGACAAGGTTGATTCCGAAACGGTGCAATTGGAAAAGTTATGGGCGGTGCGAAAGATCGAGCGGTCCTTCGTGCAGAAGGCGATTCTCTCACCCCCGAAGGATGGCAATGAGTTGAGATTGATGGCCGCTGATTACGATCTGGAGGACCTGTTCCCGGTGATGGCGGACGAGGAGCTGAGCACGATTGCCGACGACGGAAAGATTCCCAACCACCAACGCTGGCAGGATCGCATCCTCCGTGGCGACATCGCAATTGACAGCCTGATGACCTTGGCGGGGCTGGCGTCGTTTGCCGACGCCCAGGCAAAACTCGATCGACGGATTTCAGAACATCTGCGTTGACTGGCACAAAGGCGGACTGCAAAAGGGGCCTGACCCGAATGGCACGGGCATAAGCATGGGTGTGCAGGCGAAAGCCCAATACCGCTGAGTTAAGCTCGAAGGGGCGGCCGCTCGCGCTGGCGCGANNGTTTGACGCCAGCCTACGGGTCCCAGTTCTGGGCAAAACCGCGTTAACTTAGCGGGATCGAGCCGCTTTCGTCCGGAACGTTCATTCGTGTATGCCGATTGCAGTCCTGACCGCTCGAATGCTCTAATAGAACGCATGACGGTGTCGTTTAGGACATGGTCAGCTAACCCCTAACGAAGGAGACACATCCATGCCAGGTCATGTCTACAAAAAGATCGAGATCACCGGGACGTCCAAAACATCCATCGAAGACGCCGTGGCGAATGCGATCGCTCAGGCGGGCAAGACCGTGCGTGAGATGCGTTGGTTTGAAGTCACCGAAACCCGCGGTGACATCATCGAAGGAAAAATCGGTCATTGGCAAGTCACCGTCAAAATCGGCTTCACGCTCGAACAGTGAGCGGGGGGCCAAAAAACAGATAGCCTGTAGAGTCTGTCATCTCAGCATCGGACAACAATCGAGCTACAATGGGCGGCTGCCTGCCAACCCGACCCGCCGCCTGTGTGAACCATGATGCTGCGTCAACGCGTTTTCCTGTCCACCTGTTTTCTGTTCTTGATCGCGATTTCGGCTGCGGTCGCGCAAGATCCCGGCGACGCCCGCCCCGTCGTGGGGCTCCGTGAAAATCCACCGGATCGTGTGTTTTTGAAGGGCGCCCGCGTTGTCGTTCAGCCCGGTCAGGTTTTGGAATCGGCGTCGGTCTCGATTCAGGGCACGTCGATCGTCGCCGTGGGCACCGACATCACGCCTCCAGCCGCCGCGCTCGTCATCGACTGCACCGGCAAAACGATCTACGCCGGATTGATTGATGGCTATGGGGAAGTGGACACGCCGGAGCCGCCGACCGGCGGCACCGGCCACTGGAACGGGAACGTCCTGCCGCGCCGCGCTGCCGCAGCGGCGATCCAGTCGGTCTCGAATGTCGCGGCATCGAGAACGCAAGGCGTCACGATGCGGTTGATCGCACCCCGGGGCGCGATCGTGAAGGGGTCGAGTTGTTTGGTGTTGCTCGATGGAACCAGTCGCGTCAGTCTGTTTGATGGTGACGTCGCGCAGCACCTGCAACTGACCGTGCCGCGCGACAAACGCCGCGACAGCTATCCGAATTCACCGATGGGCGCGATCGCGCTGCTGCGTCAAACGTTGGCCGACGCGGAGTGGTACACGCGGCTCTGGCAAGCGTACAACGCCAAACCCGAATTGCCGCGACCGACCCGCAACGACGACCTGGCCCGTCTGGCCGGCGACCGAAACGGCGGTCTGTTCATCATCGATGCGCCCAACGAACGGATGGCTCTGCGAGCCGATCAACTTGCCGACGAGTTTTCGCTCGATCTGGTGATCCGCGGATCGGGGCGGGAGTACCGCGACTTGAACGCGATTGTCGATGCCGGCCGACCGCTGTTGGTTCCCGTCGACTTTCCCGACGCACCGGATGTCAGCTCCGAAGCGGCCGCCGATGATGTGACGTCGTTGGAATTGATGCACTGGCATTTTGCCCCTGAAAATCCCACCTTGCTCGCCGCGGCCGGTGCGACGTTTTGTTTGACTTCCGACGGGTTGGACGACCCCAAGTCGTTCCTCACGAACATCCGTGCGGCGGTTGATCGCGGTTTGTCGCGCGATGCCGCCTTGGCCGCAGTCACGACCACACCCGCGCGATTGTTCGGCGTCGACGATCTGGTCGGTCAAGTACGCGTCGGATCGCTCGCTAACCTGGTCGTGACCGAGGGGGACTTGTTCGACAAAGACGGCAAGGTCTTGGAGACTTGGGTGGCGGGAAAACGATTCGAACACGACGCTGCGTCCGACCCGGATCCCGATGCTCTGGTCGGCAACTGGAAAACGAACCTCAGGGTCGATGGAAAACGGTTCCCGATACGTTTGGAATTGAAGCGGGAAAAGAATAAATGGTCCGGCAAAGTGGTCAGCGAGAATCCGCCCCAAACGCAATCGGCTGACAACGCATCAAAGAAAAAGAGCGATTCTGACGCAAAGAAAAAAGACGCAAAGAACAGCGAGAAGGAAGACGGAAAGAAAAACGAAGAGAAAGAAGATGAGGCCTCGGCAAAGCTGAACAAGGTCACACGCGCGGTCGATCGCTTGACCGCTTGGGTTGACCTGGGTGGTGCCGACGATCGATTGCCCGACGGACCGACACGGATCACCATCGTCAGTGTCGCCCAATCGGATGCGTTGACCGTGTTTTCGACCCTGACGCTGCCCGATGGCGCGTCGCAAACGCTGGACTGGCAGCGTGCCGAGTTGCCAGAGCCCGATGCCGCGGAGTCGGACGAAGATGATCAGAAAGGCGATCAGGAGGACGAGGCGAGCGATGATTCCGATGAGTCGAAATCCGAGGCGGATCAAGGGGACGATTCGATCCTGGATGAAATCGCCATCACGCATCCGCTCGGCGGACTCGGGGTGACCGAGCCCGTGCCTGTTGCAGCCGCCGTTCTGTTTCGCGGCGCCACCGTATGGACCTGCGGTGACCGCGGCGTGCTTGACAACACGGACGTGTTAGTCATCGAGGGCGAGATCACTGACATCGGGGTTTCGCTGAAACCGCCCAAAGGGTGCGTGATTGTCGATGCCCGGGGCAAACACCTTTCGCCGGGGTTGATCGATTGCCACTCGCACATGGCCACCGACGGCGGTGTCAACGAATCGGGGCAGGCGGTGACGGCAGAAGTTCGCGTCGGCGACTTCATCGACAACAGCGACATCAACATCTACCGTCAACTCGCCGGAGGATTGACGACGTCGAACATCTTGCACGGATCGGCCAATCCGATCGGCGGGCAAAACCAAGTGATCAAGTTACGTTGGGGCGACGGCATGCAGGCGATGAAGTTCGCTGAGGCCCCGGCGGGCATCAAATTCGCGCTCGGGGAAAACGTCAAACGCAGCAATCGTTCCGAGTCTCCGACTCGCTATCCGTCCAGCCGCATGGGTGTCGAACAGTTGTTCCGGGACCGATTTCTGGCCGCCCAAGAATACGACGAACAACATCGACGTTGGCGCAGCGGCCGACGCGACGGGTTGCCACCGCGGGTGGACTACGAACTCGAAGCGGTGGCAGAAATCCTCCGCGGCGAACGTTGGATTCATTGCCATAGTTATCGCCAGGACGAGATCGTGGCGTTGTTGGATTTGCTGGACACGTTCGACGTCACGATCGGAACGTTGCAACACATTTTGGAAGGCTACAAGGTCGCCGACCGTATGAAACAGCACGGTGCGATGGCGTCGGCGTTCTCGGACTGGTGGGCGTATAAGTTCGAAGTCTACGACGCGATCCCTTACAATGGCGCGATCATGCATGACGTCGGTATCGTCGTTTCCTTCAACAGCGACGATCGCGAACTGGCGCGGCATTTGAACACCGAAGCCGCCAAAGCGGTCAAATACGGCGGTGTGCCGCCGCAAGAGGCACTGAAATTTGTGACGCTCAATCCGGCCAAACAGTTGCGGATCGATGACCATGTGGGTTCCATCGAAATCGGCAAAGACGCCGACCTGGTCGTCTGGAGCGGGCCGCCGCTGTCGACGCTGTCGCGCTGCGAGCAGACGTGGGTCGACGGCCGGATGATGTTTTCGTTGGAACAGGATCGCCAGCGTCGCCAGCGTGATGCGAGGTGGCGCTCGTTGCTGATCGGGAACATACTCGACAAAGATTTTGGACGGTCCAATGGCGGAGGCGAAGAGGCCGAAGAAGAAGATCGATGGTTGCGATATGACGAGTTTTGTCACGGGCACGACCACGACGACGAACAAGACCAACACGCCGGACACAACCATGGAGGAGTGCAACAATGAATCATCGCAACTCATCGCGCGGCGACGCCTCCCGAGACACTTTTTCCTTGTTCCCAGCCTCCGTCTTGCGCCGTGAACGATTTGTTAGCGGCAGGGCGCGAGCCCTCCGGTGTGTTGGCAAAGATGCGGGACCGGAGGGCTTGCGCCCTGCCGCTAAAACCTCGTCAAACGCAGGAAACAGATCGTTCATGGCGTTGGTCTCCGCCTTGGAGCCCACTGTCATGGAGGCTCCCGCCTCCAGGCCGCCATCGGTGCGTGGCGGGAGCCACAACAGCGTTGCGTTGCCAGGAAGTCACCCTCCCGTGTGCGGGAGGGTCGAGCGCAGCGAGGGGAGGGTTTCCGACATTGATGCTCCATCGTTGCGACCTACTTTGGCGTCGCAGCAACCCTCCCCGCGTCGTCGCACACTCCTCCGCGACCCTCCCAGAGGGAGGGAGACTACAACTTCGTTGATGAACGGATCGCTCAACTTAGTGCTCGGAAGGGCGAGCGAAGCAAATGGAGGTCGAACGGTGAATCGCCACTCACCGATCCACCGTCTGGCGACGGTCGCTGCGATGATCCTTTGCTTCGCCAGCACCGCCGCCGCCCATGACCAAATTCCCGGTACACCGCAAACCGAACCGATCGCCCTGGTCGGCGGGACGATTCATCCCGTCGATGGCCGCCGAATCGAAAACGGCACCGTCGTCTTTGACCAAGGCAAGGTCACCGCGGTGGGGAACAAGGTGGCGTTGCCGAAGGGATGCCAGACGGTCGATGTCGCCGGCAAACACGTCTATCCCGGGCTGATGGAATCGCTGTCCAACATCGGGCTGGCCGAAGTCAACGCGGTGCGTTCCACGATCGATACCGACGAGGTCGGAAACGAAAACGGAAACCTCCGACCCTGGGTCGCGGTCAATGCCGACAGCGAATGGATCCCGGTCGCCAGGGCCGGAGGCGTGCTGCTCGCGTCGATCGCGCCCAAACGCGGGGACATCCGCGGTCAGTCGGGCGTGATTCAGTTGGACGGATGGACGTACAAGGACATGCTGCTCAAGGGCGATACCGGGCTGGTGGTCGACTGGCGCGGCTACGATTCACGCAAAAGCAACGAAGCGGATCGGGCCAAGGAACGCGATGAACGATTGAAACGACTTTCGGATCGGTTGGAGACCGCGGCTCGCTATGCCATCGCCAGACAGGCACGCCCGGATGCGACACCGACGGATTTGCGACTCGAAGCGTTGGTGCCGGTGCTGGAAGGCACGACGCCGATGATCATCGACGCCGATTCGCGACGTGAAATCGAGGCGGCCGTTTCGTTTTGCGTTGCACGTGGGATCCGACCGATCATCTATGGCGGCTATGACGCACCGCTGTGTGCGGCGATGTTGACGAAATACGATGTGCCGGTGATTGTCCACGCGACGTATCGATTGCCACTGCGACGCCATGATCCCTATGACCATCCCTACACGCTGCCACGCCGGTTGATGGACGCGGGGATCCGTTTTGCGATCGGTGGTGCGGGAGCGGGAAGTCCCGGCGGCGGAGCGGCAGCCAGAAATTTGCCGTACCATGCCGCCGTCGCGGTGGCATACGGGCTGCCGGCCGATCAAGCACTCCGCGCGATCACCTTGTCACCGGCGGAGATCATGGGTGTGGGCGATCGCGTCGGATCGATCACGGTCGGCAAAGACGCCACGTTGATCGTCGTCGACGGCGATGTCTTGCAGACCGAGTCCAACGTCACCGCGGCCTACATCGCCGGTGCGGAAGTCGACCTGGGCAGCAAACACAAGACGCTGGCGGAGAAGTATCGCCAAAAGTACCAGCGGCCGTGATGAAGCGTGGGAGCGAACAGTTGCCCGGGAACAAGTGGAATGCTGTCACGCACAGCGTGACCTACTTGCGCCACGGTTCTCTCGCGTTGCCGGTGATTTCGGCGTCCAGTTCTTCCATGCGGGAACGCATCGAAGCGACCAGTTCTGGTTTTTCCTCCGACAGGTTGGTTTGTTCGCCGATGTCTTGTGACAAGTCGAACAACAAAATCTCCGGCGGCGGCACTTGGGCGTTCGGTCGATTGCGTGGCGGACGATTCTGCTTGACCAGCAGTTTCCATTTGCCTTTCCGCAGGCCTTCGATCGCGCCTTGCGACGTGTAGTACAGGTACTCCTCTCGCGGCGTTTGGTCCCAGGTTCCGGTCAACAGTCCCGAGACGTCCATGCCGTCGATCTTGCGGTCTTTGGCAAGTGGCGATTCGGTGATCGCGGCGATCGTGGGCAGCAAGTCAATGGTGCCGACAAGCTCGTCGCATTCGGTTCCGGCGGGGATGCGGCCGGGACCCCACATCACGCAGGGCACCCGTTGGCCGCCCTCGAACGTCGTACCTTTGCCGGCCCGCAACGGTCCGGCCGAGCCGCCGTGGTTTTTGAATTGTAACCAGGGACCGTTGTCGGACGTGTAGATCACGTAGGTGTTGTCGGCCAAATCGAGTTCGCGAATCGTGTCCATCACCCGTCCGACTTCGGCGTCGATGTGCTCGATCACGCAGGTGTAGGCGTTTTGCGGATCGGGGTCATACGCGTCCGCGGGGACGTACAACGGGATGTGCGGCATCGAATGCGGCAGGTACAGGAAGAACGGGGCGTCTTTGTTCGCTTCGATGAATTCGACCGCTCGGTCGGTGTAACGTCGGGTGACGGTGCGTTGATCGACCGGCAACTCGACGATCTTTTCGTTTTCCATCAGCGGCGTGTTCCACAACGTGATCGCGCTTTCCTGGTTCTTCCACAATTCGTCTGACGGCACCCTGGGCTTGCCCTTGTTGTCGGGATGGTTCATGTCGTTGGAGTAGGGGATCCCCAAGTAGGTGTCGAACCCGTTTTGTTGTGGCAGCGTTTCGGGATGATGCCCCAAGTGCCATTTGCCGAAGCAGGCCGTCGCGTAGCCCTGGGCTTTCAGATGATCGGCGATGGTGTGCTCGGTCGGATTCAGCCCCTTGGTCGACGCGGGGAACAGGACGTGCTGGTGCATTCCGACGCGTTTGGGATAACATCCGGTCAGCAGGGCGGCCCGAGACGGAGTGCAGACCGGGGAGGCGACCATGAAATTGGTGAACCGTCGGCCTTCGGCGGCCATCCGATCGATGTTCGGCGTTTTGATTTTGGTCGAGCCGAAACAGCCCAGGTCGCCGTAGCCCTGGTCGTCGGCGAAGATGATCACAAAGTTCGGTTTGGCGTCCGCCGCAGAGAGACAACGCGGCAGGAACAAGGCAAAGCAAATCAGCGCAAAGCGGATCGCGGTGACACGGAGCATGGTTCGTTCTTGGAGGGCGGGAGGTTGGATGGCTGCACCTGGATCGCGAGGTGCGAGTGAAAGGATCCAACAGGATATACGAAATCGCGGGGATGAGTGGGCGGTCCAGGTGCCGGCGCGGGGCCTCAGCGGGCTGTTGATTGATTCGGGATCTGCTGAGTCAATGGTGAGCCGCCGGCCGTAAGGCCTCGGGCGGGCACCAGAATGCCCGGCCGCCTACGCGTCACGGCTCACTCAATCAACAGACCGTCAGCTAGTGGCGGGCGGTTGTGTTTGGTCCCGTCACGCGCCGCTCGCTGACGCTTCCCGCTGGGATGTGCCGCTCGCTGACGCTTCCCGCTGGGATGGGGGATGCTCGTCCATGACGGATCGCGTCACCAGATCTCGTTCATCGGGACCCGCACCTCGGGATCGATCGTCGGGCAGAGCGGATCCGCAGCCGGCTGCATTTGATAACCGCCTGATTGCAGGACCCACTGTTCAATCAGGTGCTCAAACGGGTCGGCGATCCAGTATTCCGTCACCCCGACTCGCTCGTAGAGTTGCTTCTTTAGCTTTCGATCGTTGTCCGAGCTCGATGGCGAAACAATCTCGACGATCAGATCCGGTATGCCCTTGATCTTGGTCGGAGTGATCATCTGGGTTTTGGCGTTAAGAATGACGACCAGATCCGGCTGGACGATGTCGTGTGCCGTCAATTGAACATCAACGGGAGCATCAAAAACGAGCCCCTTACCTGCCAGTTCGAATTGGGTGTAAAGCTGATACTGCAGTCGCTTGGAGACGGTTTGATGATACGTGCTCGGAGCAGGATACACGTAGTGGTCTCCATCGATGATTTCGTGACGGCGGCCATCATCGGGAAAACCCACGTAATGTGCATAGCCCAATTTGCCGGGTGTTTCCGTTTGAAACGACATCCAGAGTTCCACTTGTTTCGTGCTGTTGATCGGAATACCGACGATCTTACTCTCGCCGAGTTGGCGTCGCAAACCAATCGGAATCTGTTGTGGCTTGGAATCTGTCGACGGTTTCGGGGTGACCCTCCCCTCGCTTCGCTCGACCCTCCCTGCCTGGGAGGGTGACTTCAAGTGGGAGCATGAGAGTATGCTGTCAGGTATCGTTGATCCTGGAACGACAGGACTGGAAGCCTATCCCACTTTTAATGCTTGGCGTCCGGCGACTCGACGGTCACGGCCATCACGATGGGCGCGGAGTTGTCGGGGCCTTTGACCAGTTCGATCGTGTCGATCACGTCGTGTCGCTTCGGCGTGACGGCCAGATAACGGATCTGTTGTCCGCCGAGGGCAAATGCAAACTCGCTCTCGGGGACGTCGACGCGTCGAATGTAATCGGCAAAGTGGACACCGTTGACCAGTTCATGGTCTTCGGTTTCACCGCCCGCATACCGCAATCGCACGATCATCGACACCGTCTTGCGGCGATCGTAGGGGAAACTCCAACCGCCGACACCGCTCAGCAAGTGGATGGCTTTGGCGGGGCTGTTGCACGGTATCGAAACCGACTTGGGCATCTTGGGCGGCAGGGGGCCGTTGGGGCCGTGCAGCAAGATGATGTTCGGCTTGGTTTTGCCGAGCGGATCGGTCAACAGGAAAGGAACGTCCTTGAACGTCTTCGGTTTCCAATCGGAAAAGACCATTCGGTCCGGGCCGTTGTCGGACATGCTGAACAGCCCCTTGGTGCTGACCGCGGTGGCGAATTTATCCAGGGGTAGCGGAACGAACTGGCCCCGTTGCGTGAGGAATTCCAACAAGTCGGTCATCGATTCGGGGGAGATCGATTTCTCGAATCCTTCGGGCATGATCGATTTGGTCGACATCCGCAATTGTTCGATGTCTTCCCGCAACACGCTCTTCTTCTTGCCTTCGGTGTCGATCAGCTCGACGGCCGTCCGCGATTCGGACGCCAGCATCCCCGTCAGCACGATTCCATCGACGCTCAGCAAGCTGTACGCCCTGAAGTTCCCTTCGACGTTTCGGCTGGGGTCGAGGATGTGCGTGAGCAATTCCTTCTTGGGGTGGACCGCCATCCCGGTCAGATTGGGACCGATCGCGACGCCGATATCACCGTGGACATGGCACTTGGAGCAATGTTCTTTGAAGACCGCCAGTCCCTTGTCCGCGTCGCCACTACGCTCGGTCGTCACGAGGTATTTGTCGAGGACCTGTTGTCGATCGGCGTTGGGCAGCGAGCCGCCTTGTTCAAACAGTTTCTGGGCGCGGCGTCGCAATTGACGGTCCGGGTGCGCCGCGAGCGATTGTTTTTGATCGAGTGCCAATTCATCCAATGACACATCACCCGACTCGGCGGCGTCCAGCAGCGCGGCGGTCGACGTGGGTCGCTTGAGCAATTGCGAGAACGTCGCCTTTTTGAGCGCCGGCGTCATGGTGGCGAGACGGTCGACCAGCTCGACACCGACCTCCTCCCAACGGCTCTTTTCCAAGGCCGCGATGATTCCCAGTGAAACCGAGGGCGGTGTTTGCGGAGTCACTTCGTCGAGCAAGTCCATCACGACGTCTCCGTCATCCTGCATGAATTCGACCAACTGGGACGCGGCAGCGACTCGGTCTGCTTCGTCAGCCTTCGAATCACGAACGACGTTCAGCAATCCGTCGGCGATCTCTTTGCCGTAGCGTGAAAATCGTTTGCTGCCCCAGCGGGTTGCCAGTCGCACCAGCAAGCCCTTGGATCCCGGCGAAACGCGATCGACCAATTTCTCCAAGTCGGCTTCGACGGTGTCGTCGAGCGCGACCGTTTGTCCGGGTTTCCAGCCTTGACTGAATCCTTGCAATACGGCCTCGACGACGGCGGGATCGGCGGCGTTGAGTGCGGCGAGCAATTCGGCCGCATCCTCGTTGTCACCGCCGCGGGCGTGGTGTTCGCTGACGATCGTGATCAGCTCGATGGCTTGATCGGACAGCTCGGCGACGGACGCCAACGATTTCAGAAACGGACCGCTGCTGTTGGCCGCGGCGCTGGTCAACGCATCGCGTGTCCAGCGGTCGGCCATCGAGACCGGATGGGTGAGCACCGCCGTCAGCGCTGTTGCGGCATTCGATTTGGTCGGCAAGTCAGACAACGCCAACAACGCGGCGACACGCACATGGGCGTCTCGATCGGCGAGCAAATTGGCGTCCAGGATCGCTTGGGTCGAGTCGATCGACGAGGGCAGCACGGCGACGGCGTTACGCCGCACTCCGGCCGACGGGTGCCTGAGCGCGGAAACAACCGCTCGGTTGGCGGCCGCATGGCCACCGTTGAGCAAGTCCAGACCGTGCATCGTCCAAAGCGCATGGATCGCGCCGACGTTCAAGCCAATCTCATCCACCTGACGGTCGCTCACCAGTTCGATCAAGCCGTCAGCGACATCGCGCTGGCCGCGTTCGACCAACAACCGCTGGGCGTGTTTGCGAACCAGCATGGTCGGGTGGGTCAGCGCGGCAACGAGTCCGGCCGCATCGGCTTTAGACAGATCGGGTACGGGGGCTCCCGCAGAACCATCCGGAACGACGCGGTAAATACGACCGTGCTTTTTGTCTCTCAGTTCAGTTTCATACGCACGGCCTTTGCCGGTTTTGAAACCTTCCGGCGTCGGGTTGTGCTGCACGATGTAGTTGTACCAGTCGATCACCCAGACATGGCCATCGGGGCCGACTTCGGCCATGATCGGAGCGGTCCATTCGTCGTCGCTGGCCAGCAGATTGAAAGGGCTGGTCGATTGGAAATCGCTGCCCTCGCTACGCAACACGAACGAGCCGACCAGGTGTCCGGTCGGACCGTTGACGAAGGCGACACGGTTCCAGTACTCGCGGGGGTATTCGCGGGCGGTATACAGGGCGTGACCGGCGCCGGCGGTGTATCCGCCGTGATGATCGACCTGCCGCACCTTGTCAGTGATCGGTTGAAAATCATTGGTGTCGGCGATCGACTGCAGTGTCAGCGACGGCGTCCAGCCGCGGACGCGTTCGTAGTACCGGTTGGGGATCGGCATGAACACACTCGGGCAGCCGTTGGCCGTCGAACCGAAAATCAACCCCTCTTCGCTGATCCCCAGTCCCCACGTGTTGTTGTTGGTCGAACGGATGAACTCGATTTCGCTTCCGTCGGGACGCATGCGAAAGAATCCCATCCGAAACCGCTCGGTCTGACCACCCGCGACGGGCTGGGAATTGTTGTACCCCTGCATCGCCCAGATCCAGTTGTCCAGACCATATTGGAAGTTGCTGACACCGCCGTGGGTGTCGCCGAGATCCCATCCGGAAACCAACACGCGACGCTCGTCCGCCCGGTCGTCTCCGTCGGTGTCTTTCAAGTAAAGCGTCTCGACCGCGTTCTGGACGATCACGCCACCGCGCGAAAACGCGATGCTGGTCGGAATGCTGAGGTTTTCGGCGAACACCGTGAACGTGTCGGCCCGGCCGTCGCCGTCGCTGTCTTCGCAGATGCGGATGCGATCGCGCCCCATCCCGGGCGGTTGCAGTTCGTTGGGATAGTCCATGGTTTCGGCGACCCACAACCGTCCACGCTCATCCCACGCCATGCAGATCGGTTTGCCGCCGAGTGTCGGCTCGGAGACGAACAGTTCGACGTGAAAGCCTTCGGGGACCACCAGGTGTTGCATCGACGCTTCGGGAGCGAGCGGTTTTTGCATCAAATTCAGCGGTTTGCCCTGAACGCCCCATTGCTTCGATGGCGTGTAGTTGGGGATCTGGCCACCGACGTCGACGTATTCAAATTCCGCCGCGTCGTCGGGGATCTTGGTCATCGCGGGGACGGGAAAGGCTTGATCGGCCAGGTAGGTGCCGGCTGCCGATGGATCCTGTTTCGCCGCCCAGCGGATCCCGCGTTCGACCAAATTCTGGAATCCGGGGTTCGTCCAAGTCCGCGAGTCGTGTCCCCAAGCGGTATAGAAAACGCGGCCTTGTCCCTCGGTCCGAATCCAAGTCCACGGTTCGCGACCTTCGTCGTCGATGCGATACTCCAAGACGGTGCGGTTGGTGTCGTTGTGCAAATGATGCACGTAGGTCTCATCCCAGCTCTGGAACCCGCCGTATCCCTTCATCAGTTCGTGGTTCGGCGCGGCGACTTCGGATCGAAAGACGCCGGTGCCGTGACGTTGGAATTGGGCGCCCATCAAGGCGACGATTTCGGGGGCGTTGCGAAAGCAGTACGTCGCGCAGTGCAGCGGTACAAACCCGCCGCCGCCGCGGACGTAATCCAAGATGGCGTCGGCCTGGTCGGGAGCGATTTCGTCAATGTTGGCATAGACCGCCAACACGTCGTATTGATCCAACTTGGACGACGTCAAATCCGACATTTGGTCGGTGTACGTCATCGCGATGCCGCGGGTCCGCAAGACCGGTTCGAGTTCGCGGAAACGGATGCCGGGTTGATGGTGTCCGTTGTCACCGAGAAACAGCACCTGGATGTCGTCGCCGTGGGACGACTGGCCCGGCAACAGCATCACGCCGGTGATCAGAAGGCTGAAGAAGGACGTCAGGGTTTTCATGGGCTGTGGGTCAACCTGCTTGGGGAATTCGCAGTGACTGGATTGGGAGGCGCGAGGAGAGAGGACCGTGAGGTCCCTACAGTGTAGGCGCCGCCGCCGCGGAGGGTATGTATTATTGCGCACTGGTCCTGTGGTATTTTACGTTGGGGGGGGTGTGCCGCTGCGATCGGCTCCGCCACTTAGATCGACATCCCTTGGGCGGTACTGGGCAAACCATCGGGGCGTTGCCCTTATCGGGGATGCCCGGCCTGTCGGACTGGTTTAGGTCAATGAACGGGGCATTGCCCGCATCCGTTGGGCGCGTTGTTTCTTAACGGGCCAACGGCCCTGCAGCTTGCCTAGCCCAGCCCAACGGGCCGGGTTGAATGTGCAATGGGGTCGAGAGGGCCGAAGGTCCGGCCGTTTGATCCGCCTTCTCCTCGGTCAAATCAAACGGTCGGGCCGTTGGCCCTGCAATTTTCGTTTGGTGCTGGTACCCAGCCCGTTGGGCCGGGCTAGGTAAACGATTGGGGCGTTGCCCCTACCTGGGTACTTGATGGTGCGTCAGTCATACAAACGCTTCGCGTGACAAAACCGATAGACGCCGCACCCCCCCCGCTCAGGACCCCGTCGCTTCGGGATCGCTGGTCATGGCTTCGTGGGCGACGGGCAGGTCGGGCAGGTGGAGGACTTTCGGCTTGCGGATTCGCCGCGTCTTCTTGGGGATCAAACCTCGCATCAGTTCCAGTTTGCCGAAGCACAGCAGGCGATCGCCGGCCATCAATTCGCGATCGGAGCGTGGGTTGGGGATGACGGTTGAACCCCGGTAGAGCGTCAGTGCGTTGATGTCTTTTTCGCGCAGTCCCGATGACTGGACGGTTTTGTTGACGAACTCGGACCCTTCGGGGATATGGATTTCGGCCACACCGTAGCCGCGGCTGACGGTCAGTCGTTGCCGCAAATCAATTTCGGGGAAATCGACTTGGGCGGCGATGTAGTCGATGATGGACCCGGCGATGTCCAATTGCGTGCAGTGCTCGATTCCTTCTAGTCCTGGGGACGAATTGACTTCCATGATCTGGGGGCCATCTTTACCTTCGAGCATGTCGACGCCGGCGACTCTCAGTCCCATGATTTGGGTGGTTCGGATGGCAGCCTCGCGATAGTCATCGGGCAGATCGACCGGTTCGGTCACGCCACCCCGGTGCACATTGCTACGAAACTCTTGCCCTTGGGCGACGCGACGCATGGCGCCGACGACCTGGTCTCCGACGACGAACGCACGAATGTCTTTGCCCTTGCTTTCGGCGACAAACTTCTGGATCAGCACGTTTTGCCTTTGGCTTTGCAGCAACTCCACGATCGCTTCGGCGGCCTTGACCGATTCAGCCAACAACACGCCGATGCCCTGGGTGCCTTCCAGCAGTTTGATGATGACCGGGGAGCCGCCGACGCGTTCGATGGCCGGCAGCACGTCCCGTTTGTCCCGAACGAAGGTTGTTTCGGGGATCCCGATTTGGTGTCGACTGAGAATCTGCAGGCTGCGAAGCTTATCGCGGGAATTGGAGATGCCGGCGGAAGAGTTGGTGGTGAAGATATCCATCTGTTCGAACTGCCGTACCACCGCGGTGCCGAACTGTGTGATGGAGGCTCCGATTCGTGGCAGCACGGCGTCGTAATGAGACAGCTGCTTGCCGCGAAAGAACAGGTCGGGTTCGGCGGGCTTGAGGTCGATCGCAAATTTTAAGGTGTCCAGGACTTTCACCCGATGACCGCGTTGGATGGCGGCCTCGCGGAGTCGGCGGGTGCTGTAGCAGCGGATGCTTCGCGAGAGGATTCCGAGTTTCATGGCGTTGCGGTCACGGGTTAGGGATTAGTTCGGGTCGACGATTTGGATGTTGGTCGAGAGATGTTCTTGGGCGGTCCGTTGCACTTCGTCGGCTTGGGAATGCTTTTCGACTCGCCGCGCGCTCTTGGCACCGGCTAGGCGTCCCAGATGAACAACGGGCTCGCCGGGCTGAACCGCGGGCAGGGTCGACATCCCGATCACGATCCCGTCAAAGGGGGCGATCAGTTGATTCTGGTCTTGGTGCACCAACGTGCTATTGGTTGCGATCGGCTGTCCGGCGGCGACGGTGCTGCCCGGGGAGACATGCAAGTCCATGAATCCGCCACGTTCGGCGCGAATCCACTTGGTTTGCCTGATCTTGACCTGCCCGATCGGCAGTTCAGGTTCACCCTCCATCATCTCCAGGCTTTTCAGCACGTTCAGCACGCCGCGTCTCATGCATTCGACGATCGACGGTTCAACCTTCCAGACCTCGCCACCCTCGACCACGATCGTCGGGCAGTCCGCCAGGGTGGACTCGCGGCGCAGCGACCCTTTGGGGCCTTTCCCATCGAGGATCACGCCGGCACCAAAGGCTTCGGCCAGCCGCATACAGTCCGGATTGCGAAAGTCGGCTCGAACATTCGGGTAATTTGTCCGCCGCACGGCGGCGGTGTGGAGGTCGACTCCGTAATCACAGCGGCGTACGATGGCATCAAAGATCACCTTGGCCATTCGTGTCGCCATGCTTCCGCTGGCGTTGCCGGGGAAACAGCGATTCAGATCACGGCGGTCGGGCAGATACCGTGAATGCCGCTCGAACCCCAGCACGTTCAACACCGGAATCAGCACGACCGTGCCCGCGGTGAGTTGCAAGTCGTTGTCGGCGATCAGCGACCGGATCGCGCCGGTGCCGTTGATTTCATCGCCGTGGAGTGCGCCGGAGACGAAAACCGTGGGGCCGTCGCGAAGCCCCCGAATCACCCGCAAGGAAATCCCAACATCCCGACTGCTGTAACTTTCGGTGATCAACAATTCCGAGTTGACCGATTCGCCGGGAGCGACGGACTTGCCGAACCAAGTCTGGCTGGAAGAATGAGGGGAACCTGGGACCATGGGAGGAGACGATCGCAAAGCGCGCAGCTTTCAATGAGTATTGGGCAAATCGTCCCCTATTATAGGGAAGGTGATGCGTTCTTTGCAGCGGGCGATTCGCTTCATCGCAGCGGTCGACCGCTCACCGCTGACATCGGATAGACGCTAAAGTGATGCGGAGCGGAAACGACGAGCGACGACAAAGGCATGGCAAAACAAACTGACTACCCCATTTCCGGCGATGCCCCGCGACTTCGAGTCGGAAGCCGTTTGGGAAAATATCGGCTCAACCGACGGATCGGACAGGGAGGATTCGCTGACGTCTACGCCGCCACCGACACCCTGCTTTCGACCAAGGTGGCGTTGAAAATCCCGAATTCACATTGGGTCACGCCCGAGCTGATCGATGAGTTTCGTCGCGAGGTCAGGTTGACGATCGAATTGGACCATCCCAATATCCTGCCGATCCGTGACGCCCGTTTTATCGATGGGCATTTCGTCATCGTTTCGCCGCTGGCCAAACGAACGCTCAATGATCGCTTGACCAAGCGAATGCGGTTCGAACTCGGCTTCGAATTGATGTCGCAATTGCTCGAAGCGGTCTCTTACGCTCATTCGATGGGCGTGATTCATTGCGACATCAAACCCGAAAATATTCTGCTGTTTGATGACGACTGGTTGCGGCTGGCTGATTTCGGGATCGCCAAGGTCGCTCAGCAAACGATCAACGGTTCGGGGACCGGGACGCTCGGCTACATGCCCCCGGAGCAGGCGATGGGGAAACCGTCGACCCGCAGCGACGTGTTTTCGCTCGGCTTGATCGCCTATCGACTGTTTTCCAGCAAGTGGCCCGAGTACCCCTTTGACTGGCCGTTTCCCGGCGCGGCGACGATTCGTAAACGCGTTCATCCGGACCTGATCGGCATCATCCGCAAATCCGTTGCCGTCAAGCCGCGCGATCGGTACGCCGATGCCGGTAAAATGGCCTTGGATTGGGAGAAATCGCGGACCAAGGCGATTCGCCACGCCATTCGTAAACGAAAATCGAGTTAAATCGTTTCCGGACGCATTGTTTCCAAACCGACGCCGTAGGGCTCACGATTGCTCCCCGCCAACTCAACATCACCGACGCGGCTCTATCTCGAAAGCGAGATGGACGAACCTGAGGTTCTCGGCCATGGCCAAGGTCGTGTACTGGCGTTTGCCCGCACCTGCCCGGGCAAGCAGGACCCCAATGACGACAGTGCCGCGGTCATCGGCACGTTGGATGGCGGATTGGTGTTGGCCGTCGCCGACGGTGTCGGCGGTTCTCCGGTCGGACACAAGGCATCCGCCATCGCCATGCAATGTCTGCGCGACAGCGTGGCATCCCAAACCGCCAGCGGTGATCTCCGGCCGTTGATTCTCGACGGGATCGAGCGGGCCAATTCCGAAATATTGGAACTCGCGATCGGGGCGGCGACCACTTTGACGGTGATCGAAGTTCAGGATCGCGTCGCCCGTGGCTACCAAGTCGGTGACTCCATGGCGCTCGTCGTCGGCCAACGTGGTGTGGTCAAATGGAAATCGACGTCCCATTCACCGGTGGGCTATGCCGTCCAGTCCGGCATGATGGGCGAAGACGAAGCGATGCATCACGACGAACGCCACTACGTCTCGAATCTGGTCGGTTCCAAGAGCATGCACATCGAAATCGGGCCGGCCGTTCGCCTGGCCGCACGCGATACCATCCTGCTGGCAAGCGATGGGCTGTTCGATAACTTGCATCTGGACGAGGTTTGCGCGCTCGCCAGAGTCGGCCCGCCGATCAAACGCATGCGCTCGCTGGTCGATCAGGCGACCCAGCGGATGCACTCCGAGCACGGCAAGCCGGACGATTTGAGTCTCGTCATGCTGACGCCCTGATGTAGGGCTCGCTTCCAGCTTGCCGCGTCGCAAGCTTTCGCTTGGCGTGTGGGAGGGGGGCAAGCCTTCGCTTGCCGGGACGCAAGCTGGAAGCTTACGCCACTTTGGAAGCTTGGCCACTTTGTCAGGCGACCAGGCGCGAGAGCAACAGCGTGGCCAAACCCAACACGAAGAAGAAGCCGCACATGTCGGTCACCGTCGTCAGCAACGGTCCGCTGGCCACGGCGGGGTCAAACCCGAATCGTTTCAGCACCAGCGGCACGACGCCGCCGATGGAAACCGCGACGATCGTGTTGGCGAATAACGCGACGCCGACGACCAGACCCAGGTAGCCGTTGCCGTCAAAAATCACGGCACAGATGGCGACCAGCAACCCCAACACCGCTCCGTTGATCAGCCCCACCGAAACCTCTTTCCACCAAACGCGAAAGACTTCCGAGGGGCGTACCAGACCGAGCGACAGCTCACGCATACTGACCGCGACCGCCTGGTTGCCGCTGCAGCCGCTCATGTCGCTGATGATCGGCAGAAAAACGGCCAGCGCGATCACCGCCTGCAGGGTTTCCTGAAAGTAGGCGATCACCGCGGCGGCACCGATATTGAGCAAAATATTGATACTCAACCAGCTCAGTCGTCGGCGGGCACGAAGCCACAGCGGCATCGAACGCAGTTCCTCGCCGCCCACGATCCCCTGGCTTTTCAGATAGTCGCTTTCGGCGGCGCGGGTTTCTTCGTAATTGACCGCTTCACGGTGCAAGACGCCTTTCAGGCGTCCGTCATGGTCGACCACCGGGACACCCAAAAAGTGATGGGCGTCGAACAGTTCGATCAGGTCATCCAGCGGCGTGGTGTCGAGCACCGAGATCGGATCGGTGATCATCAGATCGGCCAGTTTGGATCCGCGCCGGACGAACAGCAGGTTTTGCATCGGCAGCACCCCGACCAGCGAGCCATCGTGTTGACAGACGTAGGCGTAGCGGACATCAAAATCGCTGTAGATCTCGGCGTTGGAATTCAGCTCGGCGATGACGTCCGCGACGGTCATGTCGGGGGTAAAGCGAAGCATCTCCAGCACCATCATTCCGCCGGCGACGTCGTCTTCGTAGGCCGCCAATCGGCGGGCGGCGTCGGCTTCGACGACGGGCAAGACGTCCAAAATGGCCGCCGCCTGTTGGTCGTTCAAATCGCCCAAGACGTCCGCTTGTTCATCACTGGGTAATTCGTGGACGATCGCCGCGGCGGTGTCCGGCTCCAGTGACGCGATCGCCTCGGCAGCCTGGACCTCCGGCAACGCCGCGATCAAATCTGCCGCGTCCTCGGCATCGAGCCCCTCGAGCACCTGCACGCGATGGACTTCGTCCAATCGACTCAACGCCAACGCCTGGTCGGTCGTCGAGAGCTCCGAGAGGAATTCTACTAGACGCCCGGCGTCACCCTGTTCGGCCAAACGGGAGAGTTCTTCCCAGGGCCGATCCGAAACGGCAATCTCACCGACAAGTGAATCGGAATCGCCAGCGGTATCGAGCGTGGTCGGTTCGTCTGGAGTCGTCACAGTGCTAGCCTTTTTTCTGAATCGGTCGAGTGCGGCTTTAGTCTGACGGTGATTGGTGCGCTGACAAGCCGCTTAGCGCTGGCGCGGAGGAAAAAGTGTGGGATCTGATGAGTGGGAAGTGGGATAGGCTTCCAGCCTGTCACTGCGTAGGGCATGCTGTGCATGCCTGGTGTCAGCGTAGGGCATGCTGTGCATGCCTGGTGTCACGCACAGCGTGACCTACGCTGCATGCCTGGTGTCACGCACAGCGTGACCTACGCTGCATGCCTGGTGTCACGCACAGCGTGACCTACGCTGCATGCCTGGTGTCACGCACAGCGTGACCTACGCCGCATGCCTGGTGTCACGCACAGCGTGACCTACGCGGGGCAAGCGACAGCCCGGAAGGCTCTCCCGAATCAGCCTCGCCCGATCCAGCCTTTACGCCAGAAAAAGTACAGCATCGCGACACAGGTCAGCGTCATCACCAACCACAGCATGGGATAAGAGTAGCGGTAGTGAAGTTCAGGCATGTGTTCGAAATTCATGCCGTAGATTCCGGCCATGAAGGTCAACGGAATGAACACGCTGGCCATGATGGTCAGCACCTTCATGACCTCGTTGGTCCGGTTGGCGACCGAGGACAGGTAGGTGTTCATCAATCCCGTCGCCATCTCGCGATACATTTCGGCGACTTCCGACGTCTGGATGCAGTGATCGTGGGTGTCGCGCAGGTAGACGCGAACGTCTTCATCGACGAGCGCAAAATCGCCGCGGACCAGCGAGTTGATTGCTTCGCGTTGCGGCCAGATCGCACGGCGGAGGTTGATCAGTTGGTTCTTTAGGGTGTTGAGTTCACCCAGCACGTCCGGCGACGGGTTGCGAATCACTTCGTCTTCCATCGCTTCCAGGTCGTTGCCGACCGCTTCGAGCACGGGGTAATAGCCGTCCACGATCGTGTCGGCGATCACGTAGGCCAGGTAATCGGCGCCACGCCCGCGAATGATGCCCTTGCCGCTTTTTAATCGTCTGCGGACGGGGGCAAGGATGTCGCCGTAACGCTCTTGGAACGTGATCACATAGTTTTCCGCCAGCACGATGCTGACCTGTTCCATGTCGACACGATAACGCGACGTTTCATCGCTGTCTTTCAGTCGAACCATACGAACGACGATCAGCAGCTGGTCACCGTACAGTTCGGTCTTGGGCCGCTGGGGGACGTTGACGACGTCTTCCAACAGCAAGGGGTGCAAATGAAAGATCTTGCCAACCTTGTTCATCACCGACCGATCGCCGAATCCCTGCACGTCGACCCAGGCGACGGTTTCTGCTTGAAACGCTTCCTGGAGCTGGTCGAGGTCTTCGACGGGACGTTCGTCATAGCTTTGTTGATTGTAAAAGATGCCACGCACCACCGGCCGCGGCGATTCCTTGGAGATGACGAGCGTTCCCGGGCGGGCACCCACGCGGGTGTGGCGTTTTTTAAAAATCTTGAGACTCACTGGTCCAATCCTGGGGTTGCGTGTCGACCCCTCTGGCGTGGTCGCTGAAACGTGTCGATGGATCCCGCCCGGCCAGACCGATGTGTGGCGTCACTCTTGCATGCTACCGAGGTAACGTTGCAGCGTGTCTTCCCAGGCCGACGACGAGGTTCGCTGTAGCAGGCTTTGGTTGATCGGCTCGCGTAACGGACTATTGCTCGGTAGCGCAAACGCGTAACTCTGGCGTTCAAAGGTCACCGGCAAAACGAAAACATCACCCTCCACGGCTTGCAAGACAAGGTGCCGAAGAATGGGCGCGTCATAGACCACCGCCTCGCAGCGTGCTTCGGTGAGGCATTGCAGCGCCAATTCGACGGTCTCGAAGGAACGAAAGCGGATGTGACGCGTGCGCAGGTAGTCGGCCGACGTCGAGCCGGCAACCGTCGCAACCTTGACGCGCGGCAGGTCCGCCGGCCCGGCGACACGTGATCGCAGCTGGTTGACGGTCAATGCCGAGGTGACCGCCGCGGTGAAGCTGGCGACGATGAACAGCCCCGAAAACATCCAGACCAATCCGATCAGCCGACCCGGCAACGTCTTGGGGACCTTGTCACCGTAGCCGACGGTGGTCAGTGTGACCGCCGCCCACCACAACCCGACGCCGATCCCCTTCACGACCCCGTATTTGAAATCACTGCCGTGGTGCTTCCGTTCAAAAAAGTACACCGCGACCGCGCTGATCAACATTGCGAACATCAAACCCGCCAGGATTCGCAAAAACGTCGGTGCGAGGACTGCCTCGAGGATCCCTTGCCAAGCCGCGCGCCGCTGCGAGCTACCAACGGCGATGCCGAGCCCGGAATGGTAGAACGCGTGCGTGAAATCCATTCGTCGCTCACGCTCCGCATTGACGGTGATCGCGGCGACGGCGATATCGATCCGGCCGGCCGCGACCGCGTCGAGCATCTCGTCGAGCGGATAGGATTCAAAGCGAAGCTGGATTTCATGTTTCGATTCCACTTCCAGATCCGATTTGATGGAACGCATCAGGTCGATGCTGATGCCATCCCAACCCCCGTTTTCGTTCTGCATCGCGAAAGGCGGAACGTCGCGCGTTGCGACAATGAGCTGATCGGGAATGTCCACCGTTTGGGACCGATCCGTCGATTGAGCGAAGCAGTGGCTGCCGCTCAAAGGCACACCACAGAGCAGGACGAGCAGTCGAACGAGCAGCGGGACAGCTCGGGGAGAGATCATTGGGTGTCTCCCAAATAGCGATACAGCAGATCGCTCCAGGCGTCCGTCGCACGATACCGCAGCAATTCCTCATTGAGCGGTCGCCTCAGGTCGCTGCCGGGTTTCAGGGCAATCGCGTACTCTTGCAGGTTGAACGAGACGGGCAACACGTCGATGCGGTCATTGAATTTCAGCATCGCCAAGTGTCTCAAGATCGCGCGGTCATACACCACGGCGTCCGCTTTGCCTTCGTCGACCGCCTCAATGGCGTCTTCGGGTGTGGGGTACGTGCGAAAGGCGATGCGCCGATTGCGGAGATACTCGGCGCTGGTGCTGGACGACACCGTGGCCACACGGACATCCCGCAGGTCGCTGGGGTGCCCGATTCCGATGTCCAATTCTCGGACCGTCAGTGCCGATGCGATGACGCCCGTGATCAGGCTGATGACCGCGATGCTGGCCAGCATCGAAATCGTCGCCAAGATTCGACCCCAAACGCTGACCGGGCTGATCCCTTTGTGGCCCAGCAGCACCACGATGGACCACCAGATGCCCATCGATACCCCCTGTCGACGTCCGCTGCCGAATACCGTTTCATTGCGTTTGCGTTCAAACAACCAGAACAACCAGCCGCACAACGCAACGATGCAGGTCATGCTGAGGACAAACAGGACTAAACGAAAGGTGAAAATCTGACGGATCGACGCCCACACACTGGCGCGATGTTGTCTCGAAACCGCGATCCCCAGCCCGGTTGAATAGTGCGGATGACAGAATTCCATCCGGTGGTGGCGATCCGCCGTGACGCTGATCGCTGCCACGCCGGCATCGATCTCACCACGCTCCAGCCCTCGCAACATTTGCTCAAGCGTCAGTTCACGGAATTCATATTCGAGATTTAATTCCCCACACAGGTTCTTCCACAATTCGATGCTGATGCCGCTCCAGGTCCCATCTTCATTCTTGATCGCAAACGGGGGGCTGTGCTTGGTCCCGACGGTGATCGGCTG
Source organism: Stieleria sedimenti (assembly GCF_025060895.1). Lineage (GTDB taxonomy): Bacteria > Planctomycetota > Planctomycetia > Pirellulales > Pirellulaceae > Stieleria > Stieleria sedimenti. The sequence goes on from NZ_JANZKV010000011.1 coordinate 52,831, forward strand.
CTCGGATGCTTGCTGACCGATTGCGAGATCACTGACGCAGCACAGCGTGCCCAAGACCAATAGTTGGACGATGCAGATGCGGCCGATGTGATTCATTCCATTGGCCCGGTGTCATCCAGGTTCAGCGGTCGAGTTTGTTGCTTGATGATTTGTTTGGCGAGTCGCTTTCCCAAATTGCGAAGCATCACGTTGCCTAATCGTGGCAGCCGTCGCGTCAGTTTGCCGAATTCCTTGCGGCTGATCACGAGCACGCGGGACGGTTCGATGGCGACAAGTGATGCCGAGGATCGGACCACGGTCAACAAAGATGCTTCACCAAAATAGTCGCCCGGTCCGAGTTCCCCTTCGATCAGATCGTCGTCGATCACGCGAAATCGACCGTCCAGGACGACGTGCAGACCGGGCACGCCGGCATCCATGGAGATCAACTCTTTGCCCGCGGCGCACTGGATCGTGTTGGTGATCGAAGCCAGGTGCATCAGGCGGCGAACGGAAAGCTTCTTGCACAAGAACAGGCTCTGCAGACATTCGATCTTTTTTTGAACGTCTGCGGCCGGGTGATCGGTTGCATCGCCTTGCACTTCGACCACGATCGCGGTGATGTTGTCGGCACCGCCGGATTGCTTGGCAAACTCGACCAGCTTGTCGGGTTGCGTGATGATGTCCGGTTCGGACATGAATCCGGCGACGCACGACGTGTTCTCGAAATAGTTGCTCAGCCCGTCAGAGCAGAGCAGCAGGCGGTCGCCGGGAATCAAATCAAACAGCAAGGTATCCACGTCGACGAATTCGTGCGGACCGATGCTGCGGGTCAGGACGTGTCGATAGCGGCTGTTGCTGGCTTCTTCTTGGGTCAGGTCCCCGGAGAGAAACAGTTCGTTGGCCAACGTGTGGTCGCTGCTGAGTTGATGGACTTCGGTTTGTCGAAATAAATACAAACGCGAATCACCGACGTGGGCCATCACACCTTTGTCCTCGACGACGACCAACAGGGTCAGTGTGGTCCCCATGCCGGCATAGTCCGGTGTGGCCCGGGCCAGCTGATTGAGCCCCTGGCTCGCCTGCTGGACGGCTTCTTCGACGACCTTCAGCACTCGGAACACCCCGTCGGGCGACTCGCCGGCCGAATGGATCAGGTCGCGGTTTTTGGACAGATGTCCCGACGCAAACTCGATCGCCCGCTCGGCCGCCACTTCGCCGGCCGCATGGCCACCCATCCCGTCGCAAACGACGTACAACCCCAGGCTCTCGTCGATCAGATACTGATCTTCGTTTCCGTCGCGTTTCAATCCCTTGTCACTGATTGCCGTTGCGACGATCACCATGAGAACAGACTTGTGGTCAGCAGCTTGAGGGCAGGAGGTTGTGGTCGCAATGCCCACGATCCCGCCGGGAAATACGCTCGGATCGCGTTTCGCACGACCGCTCCACTATAGCGGATTCGACTGCCGGTTGACACCGCTGGCTTCGAACCGCGTGACAGCGCGAACCCGCCGGGAAACGCGCAGAAGCATTTTTAGCGGTAGGACGCGAGCGGGTTGCCGATTTCGTGAGCCGCGACGCGTAAGCGGCCGGGCATTCAACCTGCCCGAGGCCTTACGGCCAGCGGCTCACCATAGCCTCAACAAATCCCATTGAATCGACAGGCCGCTTGCGCCCTGCCGCTAAGACCTCGTCAAACACAGATAGCCGTACCTACGCCGCCTCGCTGATCGAGTTGGACTGCGATCGATCCCCTTCCAGTCCCAGCGCCGTCGCCGCCGGCATCGTGCGAATGTGCAGATCGCGTTGCGGGAAGGCGACCTCGATTCTCGCCCGGCGGAACGCTTGATCGATCTGGGTGTGCAGCTGATGAATCACTTCGAGCCGATTGTCCAGGGTCGGAAGATAGGTGCGCAACGAGAGGTTCAGCGCGTTGTCGCCGAACCCTTCAAAGGTCGCGATCGAAGGCGGATCTTCGAGAATCAGCGGGTGGTCGTTGGCCACTTTGAGCAGAATCTCGCGGGCCCGTTCGGTGTCGGATCCGTACGCCAAGCCGACCTCGATCACGATTCGATTGACCTTGTCTGACAGCGTCCAGTTGAGCAACCGCCCGGTGATGAATTCCTTGTTGGGGACGACGTATTCCTTGCGGTCCCAGTTGGTGATGGAGGTGGCTCGGATGCGGATCTTGGAGACCACGCCGGTGACATCATCGACGGTCACCACGTCGCCCACGCGGATCGGACGTTCCAGCAAGATGATCAGACCCGCGACGAAATTTGCGAACATTTCTTGCAACCCGAATGCCAAGCCGAAGGTCAACGCCGTCGCCAGCCATTGGATTTGTGACCACTGCAGACCGATCGTCGAACAGGTCGCGATCGTCCCCGCCAGTACGATCGCATAGCTGACCAAGGTGGTGATCGCATAGCGGACCGATTGATCGACCGGCAACTGCTGCAGCACCGAGATTTCCAGCAAGCCCGGACCGTTTTTGGCCAACACGAACGTGACGAAGGCGAGCAGAATGGCCAAGGCCAGGTCCGACGCGGTGACGACGTCGGTGGACTCGCCGGTCGCGTCCACGATTTCCGCGGAACTTTCCAACGCGTCTTGCCCGGGGACCAGTCCGACCGCCGGGGCTGCCGCAGCGGCGACGGCTGGTGTCTTCGATCCGCCCCACAATTCGTATTTGTCCAGCATCCCAAGCGCGGGCAACACCTGCACCCAAATGCACCATAGGCCGATGACCGAGGCGGCGATCAACGCGCTGTTGACCAATCGTTGCGTTTGCAGACTGTGCGCGGAAATGTCGCTTTCCGGAGTCGTGGTCACAATGCCGGCGACCGATTGACGCCCCTCGTCGTCCGTGCCCGACGAGGCCGCCGCGGCACGCTGACGTGATTGGGCAATGCTCAACGAGCGTCGACGCAACATCAACATTCTCAGAAACATCGAACGCAACACCAACAAGACGGAGACGAACAGGGCGGTCGCAAACACACGCCAGAAAAGCACCTCGGCGGTGTAGTAATAGCCGAACGTCGCCAACAGCCCCAGCGTCACGGGAACGCTCGCCGCCGAAATCCCCCAGACGTACCGAAGCCGGCTGACCCATTCGGATTTGTGGGTCGCCAGGTAATCACGCAGCACGCCGCCGGGACTGAGGATGCGATACAGGAACACCGCCAAGACGAGCATGCCCACGATGTAGGCCATCCGCTCGACCGAATTGCGGCCGTGCGACGAATCGGTCACCGACAGCGTGCCGATGACGAACATGATCGGCAACGCGAAACCCATCAGTTGCCGGAGTTCGCGACGCACCGTGGTCGTCACACTGCGGCTCCAGCGAAAGTGGTTTTCTGCCAACCCCAACGGCCGACAGACCTGGCGCAGACATTCCAGCGCCAACCAGATCGCGGCAACGCCGAACAGCCCGCGTGAGACTCCCTTGATGAACAAGTCGCCGCCGTGGGAAACATTCAGCCGCCAGCCGAGGAACACGCACAAAAGTGGTCCGGACGCAGAAATGACGATCGTCAGTCCCAACGTCAGCACCGTCGGAACCATCGTTTGGCAATTCGCCTTGAACGCAATCTCGCCGGCATGCTTGATCCGCCCTCGCATGCGTTTGCGACGTACCATCAACACTCCGATCACCGCCGCGGCCAACAGGTACAGGGGGAAACTCCGGCGCGCATCTTTGGCCAGGTGTGTGCCCAAGCCCAACCATGCTTTGGCGTCCAGCAGTTGCTTGTCGGTCGTTTCGATCGCGAAATCCTCGGAGAGGAATCTTGCACTGCGGATCCACAGAACGCGTTCGTCGATGTAGTTCTCGTACTCGGCGGTCAATGTGATGATCTGGCGGTCTTCGAAATCGAGTTCCACGAGCGCGTCGAAGTACTGGTTGCTGGTCCGGATCAGCGCGTCCAGGTATTCCTGCTTTCGGGCCAGCAGTTCTTGGGCCGCCGACTGGAGCACGGTGATATCTCTGCCGCTGGTCGGGTGCTTGATCATTTCGGCGATGCAGGATTCGGTGTCCGCGATCGCTTGACGTTCGTCGTCATATTCAAACAGTTCGTATTGGGCATCGTTGATCAACGTCTGGCGGTTGGCGACCGCGGTCTTTCGCTGTCGAACGTCGGGCAGGGTGGAGCGTTGTTTTCGAAGCAGGGCGCCCACCGAGCTGGTCAAACCGACCAACTCCACTTTGTTCTTCGTGGTTTTGAATTGCTTGGCCAGTCGCTCGTGGACTTCGGTGGAGGCTTTCAGGTCTTGTTCAGCCGTCGCCAGCGAATCGGCGACCCGCTTGGCACTTTCGGCCAACGCCTGGTTCTGTTGGGCAAACGCCCGCAGCGAGGGTGCCGCTTCGATCGCTTCGAGCTTCGCCTTGCGAACCGATTCGGCCGCGGCGAGTTCGCGTGCCGCCTTGATGCGAACCCCCAACGCCTCGAGACTCTTTTCGGTAAACATCACCTGCTTGGCTGCCAAGTCCGATCGCAGCTGGACGATGCCGAGCGCTTCTTCGGCGTCATACTTGGCCAGTTCCGCTTCGAGCGTCGGGATCTCCATCTCCAGAACATGCTGGCTGGTCTCGGCGCGGACTTGTCGGGCCGTGGTCAATGGAGTGCTCAACGCTGTGGGCTCGGCGGTGGCCTCGGGCACACGGTTGCGCCGCGTCTCTTCGAGCTTCTGCTGCAACAGCACCAGCCGTGACCGTATCTCTTTGCGACGTTGTGAACGCGCCTGGGATTCCGATTCGGCGGTCAGTCGGTTTTGTTTTTGCGTCGCCAGCTGAAGTTCCAGCTGTGCCAGTTGCTGTTCCAGTTCGACCAATTTCAACTGGGGGTCAATGGCCGGCTGTTTGGTTTTTAATTCCTCCAGTTTTCCGCGAATGCGTTCTGCCTTCGCCCCGGCCGCTTCCGCTTCCGCGGCGAACTCTTCCCGCTGACGAGTCAATTCCTGGGCCGCTTTCAAATCCGCCAATGCGGCTCGATACGATTCCAGGACGGAGTTCCGGACGTCGGGGGGGATTGTCGCGTCTTGGTCAACCGTTTGCAGCCGCTGGTTGATCTGTTCCACCGTTAGCGTGGGAGACTGCGGGCTCGATTCGGCCTGCGTCGGGCCAACCGGGGTGCTCTCGTCGGCCGCCGACACGCCGACCGATAGGGCCAATCCACAGCTGAGCGTCAACGCAAAAAAAATCCGGCACTTGATCGAATGAGACAACAAAGCAGGCCTCCTGCCTGAATCGTGATGGGAAACGCGCGGCGGTCCGCCAGTACCGCAGCGGCGACACTACGACAGAAGGGCAGGTCGCGGCAAGTCGTTTCAGCGATCTCCGACCCCATCAACCTGCCCGCGTCAATCGCACTCTTCGAATCCTGGGCGGTCCCGCTATGATGCTTCGACTGTCGCAAAAAATTGAACCAAGCATGTTGTTTGAACACCCTGATCCCGCCATGACATCCGCCGAAATGCCGCTTGCCCCACCGACCCGCCGTACGATTTGCTTGCAATGTTTGACCCTTCTGATGGTCCTGGTCTCGCCAAGGGCGTGTAGTGGCCAGGATGCGCCCGCTGCGTCCCCTGCGACGCCGGTCGTCGCATCCAACGGCCCCACCGCCGATTCGATTGATGCCGATTTGGCGGCACTTGAACTGAAGACGGATTTGGACGAGGCGACCAAGGCTCGGCTGGTGGCGATGTTGCAACAAGCGAAAAAGACGTTGCAGCAGGGGCAGACGCAGCAGGAATTGGCCAAACAGTATTTGCAGATGATCGGCAGCGTGGCGGCGCGTCAGGCCGAGCTTCAGGCAAAGCTGGATGCGATGGCGGGCAACGAACCGAAACTCGCTGCCGATCTGACCCTCGCCGATGCGACGCAAAGTTTGGCCACGTTGAAGGCCGAACTCGCCGCGGCCTCCAAACAGGTGACGGACCTGACGGCCGAATCGGCGCGGCGGCGGACACGGCTGACCGAAATTCCCGGCTTGCTGACCGCCGCCGAGAAAGAGCGCACCGAGGTCACCAATCAGCAGTCCCAGCCGGCACCGGTCAATGAGTCTGCGATCGAGTCCCAGACCCGAAAGACGTTGCTGGCCACCCGCGCCGAAGAATTGTCCACCCGGATCGAGTCCCTTCAAAACGAGCAGTCGGCCTACACCGCGACGGTGGATTTATTGCCGCTGGAGCGTAAGCTGGCCGAGGCGAACGTCACACAATTGCGTCGTCAGACCGACCTGCTGCAGGCGGCGGTTTTGGAAATGCAAAAAGACCAGGTACGGGCGACCGCGGCGGATTTGGAGCAAACGGTCAACGCCGTGCCAGTGAGTCTGCGGGGATTGGCGAGGGACAACGTCGCACTCGCGGAGATCCAAAAGCAATTGATCGAGCAGGCGGCCGAAACGCAACAAAAGCTGCTGGAGGTGAAAGCCGCGATTGAGGACGTGAAAGCCGATCAAAAATCATCCAAAGAACGAATCGACGCGGTCGGGCTGACCGACGCGTTGGGCGTGATCCTGCGTCAGCAACGAGACGAAGCCAAAGCGCTGAAAAACAAGTTTCGCCCCCGCGACGATCTGAATGCGAAGGTCGAAGAATACCAAATCAGCACGTTTCGCTTGGAAGACGAACTGTCCGATATCAACCAGTGGCTTGATCAACGCGAAGCCCCGCAGCTCGATTGGGATGCAACGGAGTTTGCTTGGAAGGATTTGAGCCAAGCCGAGGCGCAATGGGTGTTGTCCCGCAAACGGCAAGAGTTGATTGAGGAAACACTGCAATCACAAAATGCGGTCTTGCAGTCGATGTTGAATAGCGACACGCAGCGGCGCGAATTGATCTTGTTGATCGACCAGTTCATCGATGCGATCGATGCGCATTTGTTTTGGACCAAGGATGCACCGACGATTTCCGTTGGCGAATTGGCTGTCGCGCCCGAGTTGGTCCAATGGGTCAGTTCGCCGAAGTCTTGGGCCAAAGCGGTCGAGCAAATGGTGTTGACGGTCACGCTCAAGCCGTTGCGATCGCTGGGGCTGATCTTGGTCGCGTTTGCGGTGTTGTTTGGACGTGCTTGGGCGCGGAAACGGATCAAGCATGAGGGCGAGGAGGCGACGAAGATCAACGTCGGATTTGATTCCACCCTGCGGGCCTTGGCGGCCACATTTGTCGTGGCGATGGTCTGGCCCGTTTGCCTGGGCACGTTTGCCTACCTGATTCTGGAAACGTCGCCGGCGGATCCCTTCGTCCACGGACTCGGGGACGCCCTCGCCATGGTCGCACTCTACGTCGCATCGCGAGAACTGCTCGGCAAAGTGTGTCGTGACCAGGGCGTGGCGGAGTGCCACTTCGGATGGACGGACGGATTGCGGCGGCACCTACGAAGACACCTGCGTTGGTACACGTGGGTGGGCGGATTGATCGTCTTTCCGATGGGCCTGTTCTTTGAGCATCCCGATGCCGATGTTCGGATCTTTGCGATTCGGGTTTTGTCGACGGCACTCTTCCTGGTCACCGCGGTCTTTCATCACTTGATGCTTCGCCAACGAAGTCCGCTGTACGTGCAACTCATTCTCGATCATCCCAATTCATTGCTGTATCGCATGCGGAAGGTGCTGTGGGGCCTGGCCGTCTTGCTGCCGGTCCTGTGCGCGCTGATGGCGTTGGCCGGTTACTTGGAAACGACCTTTCGGCTGGGCCATTCGCTTCAAATGACGTTCCTGTTGCTGGTGGCGACGGTCCTGATGCACGGACTGCTGACGCGCTGGTTGATGCTCCGGCGGCGTGATTTGGCACGCCGAAAAGCGATGGAGTTGCGGCAGCGAAGACTCAAGGAAATGGAGGGGACCGAAGGGCAAGCGATTGCAAGTCAAGCCGGCATCGTTCTTGAGGAAGAAAGCGCGGCGGATCTCGATAAACTCGATGAACAAGGTCGCCAAACGGCCGTTGTCTTTGCGTCGCTGTTGGTCCTGGTCGGGATCGGGTGGATCTGGAGTGATCTGGTTCCCGCCTTGACCTATTTCGACAACGTTTCGCTTTGGAATGTGGGGACCGGCGAAAATATCGAAACGGTCAGCCTGCTCGACGTGATGTACAGCTTGCTCGGCTTGACGTTGATGATCTATGCAACGGGAGTGGTGCCGCGGGTGTTCGAATTGATGGTCCGCGGCAGAACATCGCTCGACGGCGGAGCACGCTATGCGATCGCCACCCTGATGCGCTACGTGATCGTTGTCGTGGGCAGCTTCATCATCTTGAGCTTGTTGAGCGTTCCCTACAACCAACTCGGTTGGCTGCTGGCCGCGGCATCGGTCGGGCTCGGTTTCGGGTTGCAGGAAATCGTGGCGAACTTTGTCTCCGGAATCATCTTGCTGCTCGAACGCCCCGTGCGAGTCGGCGATGTGGTCACGATCGACGGCACCACCGGGATCGTTTCACGCATTCAAATGCGGGCCACCACGGTCACCAATTGGGACCGCAAAGAATTGGTGATTCCGAACAAGGATTTGATCACCCAAAAACTGCTCAACTGGTCGCTCACCAACGTCATCAACCGGCTGACCATCGACGTCGGCGTGGAGTATGGAAGCGATCCCGATCAGGTCCGCGAACTGCTTTACAAAGTCGTGCGGTCTCACCCGCTGGTGCTCACCGACCCCGCTCCCTTGATCAATTTCGACACCTTCGGAGACAGTTCGCTGAACTTTGCCGTTCGCTTTTTTCTCGAAAAGCTAGACAATCGAATCGAAGTGACGCACCAAATTAATACCGCGATCGCGGACGCGTTTGCCGAAGCCGGCATCACGATCCCGTTCCCCCAACGCGATTTGCACCTGGACGTCAACGGCGACGGCAACGCGTTGCCGCTGTCGATTCGACGCGGGAAGGACTAACCCCTTTTGGTGCTACGCTGTGAAGCGTTTTTTAGCGATAGGGCGCGAGCCCTCCGCTGTTTCGGTAACGATGAGGAACCGGAGGGCTTGCGCCCAATACCACTTACTTTAGCTCTAAAGGTGTTAGCGGAACGGCGCGAGCCGTCCGGTTGCGGTTCAAAAAACACCGTGACAGACCGGAGGGCTCGCGCCCTACCGCTAACACAAACACCCCGCTTGGCGTCAAAGCTCCCCGGAGGTGGCGCTGCGCTGACCTCCGGCTACTCGCTGAAATCCCTTCGGGATACTGAACTCGCTGACGCGATCTCCTCCACCGATTGGATTAAATCGTAATACATGGCGATGCAACTCAGAACGGACGTCAGAGAATTCGCTTCGGCGGAATGACCACGTTGGAAACGAGTAACCCGCCGACCAAGCTGGCGCCGACCAGCATCATTTCAAATCCGAACTGAACGCCTTCGAGGGTCTGGTGTTGCCACAGCGCTGACAGGGAACGATAACCGAACGATCCGGGGACCAGGATCAGCATGCCCGGCGTCAGCGAAACCAGCGCCGGGATGTCGCGGATTCGGGCGTAGAGATTGCTGACACATCCGACCGACAGGGCTCCGAAGAACGAACCGACTTCAATGCCGAATCGCGGTCCGATTCCCCAGCTGGCGAGGACTCCCAGGGTCGACACCAGGGAGATGATCGGCCATTGCCGCCAGCGGGCACGAAACACGATTGCAAACGCGATCGGCGCGAGCGCCAGGGCGATCCATTGCCAATAGGGCTCCGGCAATGGGCGCGGTCCCAGTTGCGGATGAAGGCGATCCAGCAGACGCCAGACCAGAAACACGCCCACGACCAACGTCGCCAACGAAACCAACGCCCCGGACAGTCTGGCCACCCCGGCCGACAAATGCCCGACGGCCAACTCCGTCAACGCGACCGTCAGACGCAGACCTGGAATCAAGATGATCAGACCGGCCAGCGTGACCAGGCGATCATCGATCGGCACCACGTAGGCCGCGACCAGCAAGGAGCTGGTCGCCGCCGCGACACCGGCCAGAGGTTCCAGCAGCCCCGATTCCCAGCGCCAATGCTCGTGCAGCAATTCGATCCCCGCGACGAACGCCCCGATCAGCCCGGCCGCGGCGATCTCCCAAGGCGTTCCGCCAAAGAAAACCGCGACGGCGGCACAGGCGACCGCGCAGGCGGAGATGTAGACCGGGCGGCGATACAAGGGCGTCGCCTCGTCGATCCGTTTTAATTCCGCCATCGCCACGTCGGTGCCGATCTCCAGACGATCCACTCGGCTGAGCAGTTGATCAAACCGAATCAGTTTGTCGACGTTCACCGGCCCACTGTCGACGCGTCGGACCACGGTCATTTCGTCGCCCGATCGAGCACGCAGCGAAATCACCAGCGCCGTCGGCGTGTACAAGAACTCGCCGTGGATATCCAAGGCGTTGGCCACTCGACTCATCACGCGCTCCAAGCGGTGCGACGGCGTGCCGTAGCGATGCAACATGATCGCTGCTTCGATCAAGAATGCCTGTGTCGGAGGCGTTTTCTGTGAGTTTTCCATCCGCGGGGTTTTAGTCCGCCGCCGGATCGCGGGGAAGGTGTTGCAGGGCTGGGATGAACCAACACGCGCCGACGCATCGGATCCTGCCCAGTCGAAAATTCTAGTCAGATCTCGCCGTCGAAATTCGTCGGCGGGGCAGGTTTACCCCGAGAGGAGTTGCAGCAAGTAGCCGGTGGTCGCCTCGGCGCACCACCGAAATCCCCGAGTCGATTCTTTGACTGCAGGATTTGGCAACCGATTTAGATTCTCTCCCTCTGGGAGAGACGGCGTTTGCGCAGCAAGCAAACGCCAGAGAGGGCCGGCGCTGCGAAAGTCTTGGCGAAGTCCACTAGACTCCCATCCGGGATGCAAAGACGAAGCAGAACGCCTGAAGGCTGGACACCAACGGTGGCTGGATTCCCTTCGGGCACCGTGCCGGTCAGTTCCCCGACAAGAACGCCAGGAGCCGCAGACCGACGAAAAGGATCCCCAGGCCGAGCAGCACGAGGGAGAGCAGGGGAGGTTTGCCGGCGGTGGTGGACACGTCGATTGGCATGGGGACCGTCGCAGGTGACGAGGTAATCGGCGCCGGCAGTTCGGCCCTTGCATGGTCATCCCATCACCTCGGGCCACTGGTGAGGGCCACACGGATGAACCGTTGGTGAGTTGCAGCGGGCACCGACAGAGGTTTGCATCGTTGAGCGACTCCGCAGTCGACGGTTGCCAGAAGCTTTTGTCAATCGCTACGGGAGAACGGACTGGCCTGCGACGATTGCAGACCAGCCGACGGGATCTGACGGGCGGATCAGAGATTGGTTCTATGAATCTCCGTCTTCATCACCATCGTTGTCATCTTCATCGTCCTTGTCGTCATCACTCTGCTCGGTTTCGTCCGGTTTGTCTTCGAGTTCGATGTCGAATTTCTGTTCCAGTTGGGCTTTGATGAAATCACTCAGGCCCTCTCCTCGCAGTTGTCTGGCGGTGGCCAGGATTTCACCGCTGTCACCGTCGACGAGCAGGACAAAGGGGATGGCGCTGACATCGTGCATGCCGCTGAGCGTCATGTCGCCCATCTTACCCTCGTAGATCTGTGGCCAAGCTAGTTCGCGTTTTTCTCGAAAATCCTGGATCTTTTCCTCCATGTCGGGACGGTCGAGACTGATGCCAAGGATCTCGAACCCGTTTTCGTGCCAGTTCGCGTAGGCTTTTTTCATGTGTGGGATTTCGCGGACACAGGGACCGCACCAGGTTGCCCAGAAATCCAACATCACGAGCTTGTCCGCATAGGAATCGGGGAAGTTGATCTCGTCGCCGTCCATCGTCGTCGCGGTGAACGTCAACGCTGGTTTGCCGATCGTCAGATCCGGTGGCATCTGCATTTGCTCCAGTTCTTCGGCGGCTTCGTTCAGCGAGAGTGCTCCGTCCTCTAATTCGAACACATAGGTTGTGCCCGTAAAGTTGAAGGGGGTGCCGACGGAAGCTGTTTCGAATCGACGACTGATTTTTCCATTTCCGTCACGGTCGACGGGAAGTCGCGTCGTCGACGATGGCGCCCCGCTGACGAACGTGCTGAATTCTTGTCCGTCCAATTCATACGTGTATTCGTAACCAAAATCGGTATAGAACAGAATCGTGTCTTTGAGTGATTGGCGGCGCTCGTCGTTCGGATCGAAGCGATAGAAATTGATCGTGCCGATCTTGTCCTCCCCCAAGTCGATTTCTCCACTTCCGCTGTACATCGTGCTGTCCCCTTGCGTGGTGGATTTCCACTTCGGTTCGGGGTCGTTGGTCAAGTCTCCATCGCCGTTGGTGTCGATGTACAGTTTCGAGTCGCCCTCCTCGGGCTCATCCAAGATGTAAGCCCACTTTTGATCGCCGACTTTGAAGAATCCGTAGCGGGGTGCTTGCAGGTCTTCCGGTGCCACCTCGACGATGTCGGCTTCCTGGTCCATCTTGGATTGGATCGGACGATAGCCGCCGACCTTTCGCGTGACGCCACTGGAAAGAAAGTCGGCTTTGAGCGTTTGGGCTTGGACGTCCGACTCACCACCGCAGAAAAAGACCGAGCAGCAGACAAGAGCCGGGAAAACTACCGCGAGACGCGGACCATGAAAAGAAGTCATTGAAGGGATTCCGTTAGATCGGGATGACTGATTTGATCAGACCTGTGCAAACGAAGCACTGGCGTTGCGATCCCTGCAGAATGGAGTCGATCACAAGTGTTTCCGTCCACCGGCTTGATGAAATTCTATTCTAGCGATCTTCGGCGGCACCGGGGCGCCGGGCCGCCACCCGGATCTTCGGGAGATAGCGGAACGGCGCGAGCNNCATTCACTCAGCAGAACCCGACTGAATCGACAGCCCGCTCGCGCCCTGCCGCTCACAGCGACGGAAGGGGTTCGCGGTGATGAATCGCCGGCTGGTAGCTTACGCCGCGTTGTTGATCGCCCGCCGCAGCAGGTTGTGGGTGATTCGTTGCACACGGTCGTCCGGCCCATGAGGGCGACTCCAATGGGACCAGGGGATCCAGTGGCCCGGCGGACTGGCCAGGTCTTGGCACCACCAGATCGTCGCGGCGTTAAACACAAAGTTGCCTTTGGGGCCGGGATAGATCGTCGATGTCCATTCTTGTGGATTCACGCCGCCCTGCAGTGCCGTCCCTTTGCCGACGATTTCCAGTCCGGGGATATCCGCCGGCGGGTCGCCATGATATTCCCAGCCGATCAGCCCCGGGATCGCTTCGCCCCGCTTCATCCCCGTGCCTGCGAACATCCAATGATCCGGCAGTGCGCAAATCCAATCGCCGCCGCCGTTGACCGGGCTAACGTTTCGCGCTCCCATCAAATAGCCTTCGTCGCCGCCGCGATGCGGAAACGGTCCGTGCCGTTGCTCACGAAGTTCGGCCCAGCGGTAGTCACCTCCGTACGGACCGCCGCGAAACAGAATCCGGTTCGCCCGGCCGTCCACGCTTTCGCGGAACGGGCTGACCCAGCACACGGAGTTACCCGACAGGAACAACAAACTGACGCCTTCGTCACGCATCTTGACGACGCTGTCGTATTGCCGAATGTCCCAGTACTCATCGTGTCCATTGCTGATGAATGTCTTGCACTTCAAGCCTCGATCCGGCGTCAACATGTCGCTGTTGGAGCAATAGGTCACATCGTAGCCATGTTTCTCCAGCCAATAGGCCAGCGGATACTCAAAGCACAACCACTCCCCCGACCCGATCGTTTGTGGATTCTCAAAGATCTGGGGATACATGCCGTAGGGGCGATCGAAACTGACATCGGCCCAGGGACCCTGGTTTCCTTTGGGGTGGGTGTAAACGGAATAGTCGTCGGGCCACTGGTTGTACGCTTGCCAGGTGTTGTCGCTGCACTGCAGCAGGATGTCGGAGGGGCGGTCGTCCCGGATGATGAAGACGACGTAGTTTTGCCAGTAACCGAATCCGGTCGAATCGGTCAGCGTTGAAAGACGACCCAAGTACACGCCGCTGGGCCAATCATCGGGAATCGTCAGCGTCACCGAGGGCGTCCACTGACACTCGCGCAACCGCTTTTCACCGACTTCCGGCAGCGGCTGCACCGAACCATCAAAGGGGCCGAGTTTCGCCATCAATCGAGCGCCGCGGCCGCCGTAATATCCGGTGCGAAAGATCTCGATTACGAACGCTTGTGCCGGGTCGGTCGAAACCATGATGTCCATCGATTCGCCGGCCGCTACACTTTGCCGCGAACAATACCCTTCGATCTTCGACGCCCGCACCCCGTCGCGTGAATCGAGACGCACCCGCGTCAGTTGCCAGTCGCGTGATCCCGGTTTGGCGTTCTCCTCGCGAATCAGCGACGAACCCGCTCGCGCAGTGACGTCTTCCTTGCCATTCGCCATCGCAGCGGATGACAGCGCACCCAGTGCTGGTGTCATTGACACGCTCTTGAGCAACTCACGCCGACTGATTTTCGATCGACTGGGCTTGGACATGGCATCTCCTTCTGGGCGGTCAAGCAGTTTTAAGTCACCCTCCTGGCAGGAGGGTCGAGCGAAGCGAGGGGAGGTCGACCGGTGAATCGCCGATCCAGCCTCATCGTTTATTTAATGGAACACGTCGCCACAATATCACCCTCCGCGACCTCCAAGGTGTGGAGTGAAAAGACCACGGATGGCAAAGCGTACCCACGGATCTTACCCACGATGACATCCGTGGGTACGCTCTGCCATCCGTGGGTTCAATCGATCGACAGCTTCACTCGGCAAACACCCCAGCGTTGGCATTTCCGCAAATCGCTTTTAGCGGCAGCGGTCAAAACTTTAACGCGGCTGCCAGTTCGGATGCGGCGTGTGGGCGTCGGCCATCATCGCTTCCATGCGTTTGACGACGTCGGGATGCCTGTCGGCCAGATTCTCGGTTTCGCCGATGTCTTGGCTGAGATCGTAAAGCTGTGTCTTTCCGGTTCGCATCGGGATTCGGATCGCTTTCCAATTGTCGGCCCGCACGGCTTGCTTGCCGCCGCGTTCGTAAAATTCCCAGTACAGGTAATCATGCTTGGCCTGCTCGGTGGCGTTGCCGGTGATCGTGGGGACGAAGCTGACCGAATCGGTATTCTCAGGGCACCGAACGCCGGCCAGCTCGGCGGCGCTGGCCATCAGGTCGCCGAAGTAGCCGATGTGGCTGGACGTCGTTCCGGCCGGCGTGGTGCCCGGCCAGCGGACGATGAACGGCACGCGAATGCCGCCTTCAAACAGATCCCGTTTCATGCCTTGTAGCGGTCCGGCGGGGTCGAAGCGTTCGGTGTTGTGGCCGCCCTCGTCGTGTGGGCCGTTGTCGCTGGAAAACATCACCACGGTGTCTTTGGAAATCTGCAATTCATCCAGCAGGTCCAACAGTCGGCCCACGTCAGCGTCCATCCGCGTGATCATCGCCGCCTGTCCCTTGTCCGGATTGCTCCAGTCCTTGTCCGCGTAAGGTCCATAGTCGGGGACCTCTTGACCGTCCCCGGTGCCACGTGTGCCTTCGTTGTTGGCATGCGGGATCGTCAACGACAGGTACAGGAAAAAAGGTTTGTCTTTGTTTTCCGCACTCGTCTTGATGAATCCCAAGGCTTCGTCGGCGATCAAATCGTGACTGTAGTCGACTTTCTTCGTGGCCCAACCGCCGGTGAATCCGCCGTACGATTTGTCGTTTCGCTGGACGACGTTGCGCAGCGGTGATTTCGTCTCGTTGCGCCACAGAAATTCGGGGTAATAGTTGTGGGCGTGAACCTGATTCAGATAGCCATAGAAGAAATCAAAACCCTGTCGTCGCGGCAACCCCTCGCGTCCACCGAGTGTGTCATCACCGAGCCCCCACTTTCCGCACAGTGCCGTCTGATAGCCCGCCTCTTTCAAGACTTCCGCCACCGTCACGTCTTCGCTGCGCAGCGACTGTTTGGACATGTCGGGGCCGCCGGCGTTTCCGCGGACGTGGGTGTGACCCATGTGTTGCCCGGTCATCAAGACGCTGCGCGAGGGGGCGCAGACCGTGTTGCCGGCGTAAAAATCCGTGAATCGCATCCCCTCGGCGGCCATCTGATCCAATCGCGGCGTCTGGATCAGTTTCTGGCCATAACACCCCAGGTCGCCATAGCCCAAGTCGTCGACCAGGATGAAGACGATGTTGGGGCGAGTGGTCGGCTCGGCCCTCAAGCTCGGAGTCACAATGGTTTGCCCGAGTAGCGTTGCAACCGCAGCAACGACGAGTGTCGCCATTTTGTGTGGTGAACGTCGTGGACGCGATCGGTGGCAACCTCGCCGCGTCGAAGCAAGCAATTGAATCATGTTGAATTCCAATGGATGACGGGATGGAACCGAATCCGGTTCCCCGCAACAGTCTCTTCGCTGACACCGCGCAAGTCAAATCCCGGCGTCCATCGAACAATCCGGCGACGTCGTGATGGAGATCGCCAGTCGCTTCGGTGCAATGCGAGCAATGTGAAGCGTTTCGAAAATTTCTACCAAATCAATCGACGTCTCGGCTTGGAAAACCGAAAAGATGTACGTGGGGCGCATGTTTCGGTTGCTTGACACGCCACCATCAAGTGTTTCGCAAGCACCACTGGAGACCGATGGAGGAATGCCGATGAAGTACGATTTCTTCGATACCTACGCGACCGATCCAGACGGAACGGTATTGCATTTTGATGCGATCGTTCCCGCAGGGACCAGCCAACGTGTTGTGCGGCGTCTGATTCACGGCTACGTCGGTGGCGACGATCCTGAAATTGAAATCCAACGGAACCGCTGGAAGTCGTCGGGGCATGGGCGGATTGACGTGGCCGCCCTCGCCGAGTTGCAGCAACATGGCTTCGCCGTCGTGCCACTGATGAATCGTCTTTCCTACGCCGGCTGAACCGGAAGCGTCCGAGAAAGTACGACGGCCTTTCCAGGCCGTTGAAACCAGCGACAGCTTGGAAAGGCTGCCGTCCATGAGCCTGCAAAACCCCTGATGACGTGCTTGGATCTGCGGTGTCCCTGCATAGCACCGTTCGCCAACCGCGGCCAGGGAAACTTCAAAGCTCCCTTGGGCACCTCTTGACGTGCCGGCCTAAATCTATACCTTTAGGTGCAGGAAAGGGCCGGCACCAAAATCCAACCACACGAGTAACCCACTCCCATGAAAAAACTTTGGCTCGCGTTTGCGGCAGTGATGGTCGTTTCCTTCCTGATCCTGGGGTGGATCGGCACACGTATCTTCCAGGAAATGCCACCGATTCCAGACCGGTTCGTCACGACCGACGGCGTCACGCTGGTCGACAGCGGGGAGATCGGCGAAGGCCAAAATGTCTGGCAATCGATGGGTGGCATGCAGGTCGGCAGCGTCTGGGGACACGGCAGCTATGTCGCGCCCGATTGGACGGCGGATTGGCTGCACCGCGAAGCCGTCTTCATGCTCGACAAATGGGGGACGGACGAATTTGGCAAGCCCTTTGCGGAACTGAACGCCGAACAACAGGGGCAACTCAGCGGTCGACTGGCCGAACAATTGCATGAGAACAATTACGACGCGTCCACGGGAATCGCGACCGTCTCCCCGATCCGCGCCGAGGCGTTCGCCAGCAACGTCGAACACTACAAATCCGTTTTCATCGACGGCAATGCGGACTACGCGATTCCCGCCGGTGCGATTTCCAGCGAGGAGCGATTGCGCAAGCTCTCGGCCTTCTATTTCTGGACGTCTTGGGCGGCGGTAACGACTCGTCCCGGTGACATCGCCAGTTACACCAACAATTGGCCGCACGAACCACTGGTGGGCAATCGACCCACGGGCGACAACATCGTTTGGACGGGCGTCAGCGTGATTGTGCTGTTGGCTGGGATTTCCGCGATGGCTTGGTGGTACGCTTCACGAAGAGAAGAAGAGGAAGAAGGTCAGACGCACACCTCCGATCCGCTCGCGCTATGGGAAGCGACTCCATCGCAGAAGGCAACGATCAAGTATTTCTGGGTCGTCGCTGCGTTGATCTTGGTGCAAATGACACTCGGCATCGTCGCGGCACACTACGGTGTGGAAGGGGACGGGTTCTATGGATTCCCGCTCGCGGAGTACCTGCCGTACACGGTGGCTCGAACGTGGCACGTGCAGATCGGCTTGTTCTGGATCGCCACCGCTTGGCTGGCCGCCGGGTTGTTTATCGGGCCGTTGGTCAGTCATCACGAACCCAAGTTTCAACGACTGGGCGTCAACGTGTTGTTCGCGGCACTGTTGTTGGTCGTGGTCGGATCGCTGGCCGGAGAGTGGTTGAGCGTGATGAACCGGATGACGGACGGGCAATCGTTTTACTTCGGACACCAAGGCTACGAATACGTTGAACTGGGACGCTTTTGGCAGATCCTGCTGATGGTCGGATTGTTGCTTTGGTTGGCACTGATGATTCGCGTTTTGCTTCCGGCGCTGCGGAAGAATGGGGTTGGGAATTTGCCCGTCGCGAATCCAGACGTCGCCACGACGGGGTCTGAATTCAGCACCAGCCATCCCCTGTCCGCTTTCCATGCCGACGGGGGCGACCGTCACGCGTTGGAAGCGAACAACCAGCGGCATCTGGTCATTCTCTTGGCGGTCGCGACCGCCGCGATCGCACTGTTTTATGGAGCCGGTCTGACGTGGGGTCAGCATTCGCACCTGACGATGGTCGAGTACTGGCGTTGGTGGGTGGTGCATCTGTGGGTCGAAGGTTTCTTTGAAGTTTTCGCGACCACGGTGATCGCGTTTGTGTTCATGCGATTGAATCTGGTCAAACCCGGAATCGCCGCGGCGGCGGCACTGTTAGCCGCCACGATCTTCCTGTCCGGTGGCATCATCGGCACGTTGCACCACCTGTACTTTTCCGGCACGCCCACGGTCGCGTTGGCATGGGGGTCGGTGTTCAGCGCCCTCGAAGTCGTCCCGCTGACCTTGATCGGATTTGACGCAATGGAAGACTTGCGACGCAGCAAGGCAACGCCGTGGGTGCAGCGATACAAGTGGCCGATCTATTTCTTTGTCGCCGTCGCGTTCTGGAACATGGTCGGCGCGGGATTGTTCGGGTTCATGATCAATCCGCCGATCGCGCTGTACTACATGCAGGGGCTGAACACGACGCCGCTGCACGGGCATGCGGCATTGTTCGGCGTCTATGGGATGCTCGGCATGGGATTGATGCTGATGTGCCTGCGGGTGCTGATCCCGGCGAGGCAGTGGAAGGACGGTTTGCTACGGATCGGTTTTTGGGGCATGAACATCGGCTTGTTCGCGATGTGCGTGTTGAGCTTGCTGCCGGTCGGATTGTTGCAAACCAAAGCGTCGGTGGAGACCGGATACTGGTACGCCCGCAGTAGCGAGTTCATGCAGACCGATCTGATGCAAACACTGCGTTGGATGCGAGTCCCCGGCGACACCATTTTCTTCTTCGGAGCATTGGCACTGGTCCTGTTTGTTGCAGGACTGAAAACCGGCCATTCGTTCAAGAAGACTGACGAAGCGATTTAGAAAGTCGCCGAGCCGCTTCGCCGGTTCGTCTTTTTAGAATGCCGGCCGGCGAAGCGGTCGGGGGACTATGGAGAAAACAGATGCAGACCATTGACATTCAATCCACCGTCGGTGAGCTTGTTCGCGAACTTCCCGATCGTGCCCGCGTGTTCGAATCGCTCAAGATCGACTATTGCTGTGGCGGCAAAATTTCGCTGGCGACCGCCTGTGCCAAGCGAAAGATCGATCCCGAGGACGTCGTCACGCGACTGGGGCAATGCGACTCGCAGCGAGCTTCTGCGACCGCCGTTGATGCCGACGCGATGACCTTGACGGAGTTGGCCGATCACATCGAATCGACGCATCACGCCTATCTGCGAGAAGAGTTGCCGCGACTGGACTTCATGACCGAAAAGGTGTCGCGAGTCCACGGTGACAAAGAGCCTCGGCTGGCAACGGTTCGCAAAGCCTTTGTCGCACTCAAGAACGAACTCGAACCCCACATGATGAAGGAAGAGAAAATCCTGTTCCCCATCATTCGGCAATTGGAAGCATCGGCGGACCGACCCGAGTTCCATTGTGGCAGTGTCGCTAACCCAATCCGCCAGATGGAACACGAGCACGACCAGGCCGGCGATGCCTTGGCGATGTTGCGCGAGGCGACCGACAACTTTGTTCCGCCCCAGTGGGCCTGCAACACCTACCGAGCGATGCTCGATTCGCTGGAAAAGTTGGAAGCCGACATGCACCAGCACATCCACAAGGAAAACAACGTCCTGTTTCCCAAGGCCATCGAACTGGAGCAAGCGAAACAATCATTCATCGGTGCGGCGGCGATGAGAGGACAAGGGGGAAAGGGGTTTTAGTAGGGATCGGCGATGTCCCGGTGAACCGACCAAGTCCGATGTGCACAAAGGGTGGGCGGTCGAAGACACCGTCGGCCACAAGCGTGTGTGTAACGGATTGCGATCGCGTATCGAAGTGGGGCACCCTTGCGAGGTGTCACGATGGATGTGGCGAATGTGTTAGCGTGGCACGGTGAGTGCGACGATGTCGAGGTGATAATCGGTATAGGATTTCAACGTCCCACGAGTCCACAAGATCACTCGGCTATCGGTGGCAGTCTTCGGAATGATCGGACGTAATTGGTCTTGTGTCGAATCCTTCGTGAGGGCGGTCCACTTCCAGGTCTCGCCCCCGTCGCTGGTTGTTCCCGCAAATAGCTCCCAATGTCGTTGCCCGTCGGTGCGACTCACCAGCGGCATTCCGGAAACCGGATCCGCGTTGGTGGAGATGACGACGTAGTCGGGGGCTTGGGGATCCAGCGCGACCAACCCGGTGTAGTCGTCTTCGCCGGAATACAATTTCGTTCCTGCATGAGCCATTTCGTGCACGCGCCACCGACTTCCATCCCAGCGACCATGGTAATAGCGGTGATCCAACCCGCCCGCTCCGCGGCGGTTACGCACCGCGGCGCCATCGACCTGGACGGAGAACGCGATGAACGGGTTGCCGAGCGCGTCGACTTCGATATCGCTGGCCCAGGCAACTCGATCCGCCGTCCCGGTGAACACTTCGGTGAAGTCACGCGGTTTCAGCGGTTGGCCGGCTGCGGTGGGTGTTGCCAAGATTGTGCCGTCGGACGCCAATAAGTTTCCGGCCTTGTAGTATCCATGATACAGGCTGTTGTCATACGCCCTCGGATGGTCGTCGGTCGCGATAAAGTGGATTTCGTCGCGACCATTACTGGCATAACAAACGTACGGTCGCCGGCCGTCCATGCCCGTGTATCTGGGGTCATCGCTCAGGTCAGCGGAGGTTCGCTGCATCAATCGCCAGCCGTACTTCCAGGTGGATCCGCCGTCATCAGAAAAGTTGCAGTTGGGATTGAAACCGCGTCCGCGATGGAAATTAAAAATGCGATCGTCTTCGCCGGGCAATCGGTAAACATTGGAGTACGTGTAGCCCGCGCCGGCATCAAACCGTTGTTCTTGGGTCCACTCGCTGAGATCGCCCGGACGCAGCGTGATCCGTGACCGCTGGAAATGATCGTTGCCATGTTTTCCATAAACGGCAAGCAATCGCCCATCAGCGAGCAGGCAGAGCCCCGCGACGGCATGGTCGTCACGTTGAAGCTTCGCGTGCAGACAGAAATGCGAAGTTTTACCGCTCGTCGGATCCAGTTTCGTCACGACCAGATCTCCGGCATTCCAGTCGCCATGGTCGTCGCCGGAAATGGACGTGAAAAAAACCTTGCCATCCAATCCGACCGCACGTTTCCCCTGGAACCAACACCATCCGCCGTTCTCTTTCACCACGATCGGCTCTGCTGCGTGCAGGCAGCCGACCGAAAGCAACGTGAAGAGGACGGACAAGAAACCGGGCGTTTTCAGACGCGAAGTCCATTGATTGCACATGAAATCATTCAAAGAGAGTTTCGTCACACAACAGCGATCATCCAGACGGCAGTGACCACGGTGCCGACAACCAGCGTCCATCCGACCCGTTTGAGGTGTTTGGCTGGCGGCGGCCAGATCATCAACAGCCCACTCATCGCCAACATCGGTAGAGTGACGATCACGAGTGAACTAGACCAAGTATAACGTCCAAGCACGAGCACACTCAGCGCAGAGATGGCCAACCCGTGAATGGTCCGCGGGTGCCGTTTCTGGGCCGCGATCACGCCGCGAACGGCCATCGTGGTGGCGGCGAACCCGATCAACCACGTCGTCCAGATTTCGATCGCCAGGTCGGTGGGGATCGCTCCGGCCAACAGAATCGGTACGCAGGGAACGGACAAGCCGACGATTCCCCACAACTGGTTGAGCAACGAACGGTGGTTGCCCGCGACGGCCAGTACAAAACTGGTCGATGCGAGTCCAAGGCATCCCAGGAGCGAGATTCGCACCGGGTTGGATCCCGCCAGCAATGCGACACATCCACAGAGGATCGTGAACCCGGTGAGAATCACCAAACGTCGTGTTGCCGCCGGCGTCGAACGCTGCGCACGCGCGCCCCGATGTCCCCAGGCGACCAGCAGCGGTTCATGGGCCAAGAAACCGGTCACGCTGGCGATCGCGACGCAAACGCCTGGTACGGAGATACCCGCGATCAACAGGGACGTTGCGATCGGAATTCCCAGGATCGCGTACGCGCCGTGCTCTTTCGGTTTCAGCTTCGCAGCAGGGGTGACCGCGTCTGCTTGAGTTTTCGGAAACGTTGTGGTAGCCATCCTAGTTCATCGCGGTCTTTGCTGTGGTGTTCGTTGAACCGGTGCGTAAGGCACTCGCGATCCTCTCGGCCGCTTTTTGTCCGCTTTCGATACAGCCCGGGACACCGACGCCGTTGAGCGAGTTGCCAGCCAAGGCGAGCGTCGGGAACCACTCAAGTCGCTGATTGATTTTGGCGATTCGCTTCTGATGGCCGACGTGATACTGTGGCATCGCATGCCGTTGTCGGGTGATGTGACGCATGAGTGGTTCGCCTTCAATGTCCAGCAACTTCGCAACCTCCCAGTGCGCCAATTCCAGCAGCTGCATGTTGGGTAAACGCAGTAAGCCGCTTTGGCAGGCACCGCCGATGAAGACGCGCATCAGCACCGTACCCTCAGGAGCGCGGCCATCGTATTTCACACTCGAAAAGCTGCATGACAAGATGAAGTGACCTTCGATTGCCGGCACGACGAATCCGAACGATTGTAAGTCGTGGCCGATTTGTTCGCGACGAAAGGCGAGCGACACGACCGCACAACTGGCAGATTGGATCCCGCCCAGTCGTTTCGATAATTCTCCGTCGACGGTCGAGAGCACGCGGGCCGCCGGGCTGGCCGGCGCGGCAAGGATCACGGCATCGGACTGTTCACGTTGCGGATCCTCCACTCCGGAACTGATCGACCATCGGGAGCCGCTGGGGACGATGAAATTGACAGGCGCATTGAGTCGGATGGCATCTTCCGGCAGGCTTTTTTCCAGCGCCTCGATCAATTGAGACATCCCGCCGCGCAGCGTCATGAATTGGCTGTATCGCGCCCCACCACCCTTCTCGCTCGGTTGTTCTCTCGAGCGACGTTGGTTCAGCATGCCACGAATCAGACTCCCGTATTTTTGTTCCATGTCCAAGAAACGTGGCATCGTGGCCGCAACGCTCAGCCGGTTCGGGTCGGCCGTGTAGATGCCTCCGACCAACGGTTGCACCAAGCGTTCAAACATCTCCGTTCCGAATCGCCGGCACACGAACGACTTCAGTGATTCGTCCTCCTGTCCTCGCTTTCGCGGCACAAAGACTTCACAGCCTGATCGCAACTTGCCCTTCGGGCTCAGGATCTTTGTCGTCAGCAACGGCCACAGACGCGAGGGCGCCATCACCGCAAAGCCCTCGGGGATCTTTTCCAGTTTCCCCCGGCTGAGCACCATCGCACCTCGCTCCCGGGGATTGGTGCCGATCAGATCCTGACCGAGTCCGACGTCCTCGCAAAGTTGAATCGCACCCGGCGACGTCGTGATGAAATTGTCGGCCGCTCCTTCGATCAAGAATCCGTCCTTGTGCGTCGTTTGGATCACGCCGCCGAGTCGCGGTCCGGCTTCCAACAATCGCACGTCGATTTCGGGCGCGATCCGGTGCAGATGGTTTGCCGCGGCGAGGCCGGAAATGCCGCCGCCGATGACGGTCACGCGACGATACATGGTGGGTTCCCTTTTACGGAGTGGCCATTGCGTCAGGAATGTAATTGCAATCGGGTTCTTCGGCGAACAGGTTGCCCGTCACACCGTAGGCCCGGGCGCGGCTTCCGCCACAAACGTTACGGAACTCGCACTTTCCACACTTGCCTTCCAACCGTTCGGAATCGCGCAGTGCGCGAAAAATCGGTGATTTTTGATACACGTCGACGACATGTTGTGATGGAAACATGCCACAGGTGATCGGCAGAAATCCGCTCGGATGAATCACCCCGGCGTGGCTGACAAACATCACCCCTTTGCCGTCGTTGACGCCCGCGGGGATAAATCCTGGACGCACCGCTTGTTTGCCATCGGTCATCCGTTTCCGCCGCTGGATCGCATAGCGACGATAGTGCGGTGCCTCGGTCGTCTTGAGCAGGTAAGGTTGACGTTGCGATTGCAACCAGAGTCGCTCGAACGCCTGCTCACACTGATCCGCATTCAAACGAGGCATCTCGTTCGCCCGGCCGACGGGGATCAAGAAAAACACCGACCACAGGGCGATCTCGAACTCGGCGAAACGATCCGCCATCGTTTCGACCTGGTCGACGTTCGATGGAGTCAGGACCGTGTTGATTTGTGTTTCCACACCAAGTGCTTGTGCGTCACGCAAAATGCACAGACTGCGGTCAAAGCTGCCACGCACGCCGCGGGTGGCGTCGTGTGTCTCCGCATCCGCACCGTCGATACTGATCGCCAACCGAGAGATTCCGGCGTCCCGAAGACGGGTGATGGCGTCCCGCGTGACCAACGGCGTCGCGCTGGGAGTGATCGAGACTTTCAGTCCACGGCCCACCGCATCACGGACCAGTTCGTAGATGTCGCTGCGTTTCAGCGGGTCGCCACCGGTCAAAACCAACATCGGCGGTTCCGGGAACTCGGTGAGCTGGCCGATCAGCCGCCGTGAATCCGCAGGCGACAACTCCGCAGGATCGCTGCGGGCCTGGGCACAGGCCCGGCAATGCTGGCAGACCAGATCGCAGGCCTGAGTCAGCTCGTAAAACACCAGCATCGGGCTGTGATCAAACGACTTGCGAGACCGCAGATGAGACGGTCGAGTCGCGAATGTCTGGGAAGCAATCATGGTCGTAAAACCTGTGCGCGGTCGGTCGGGGACGCTGCGATGAATCAGAGTTTAGCATATTGTGCACCTAGGTGTATAGAATTAAAGCGGCTGAAAACGCGACGTATTGTCGCTGAACGCCACCGCCTTTGATTCAAGACGCCCATCGCATCGCGACGAACAATTCGGTTGCAGCGCCGATCGGTTGCAGCGGAAGGCTCGATCCTGGTGGCGGTCGTGCTACTTCAGCCAGTGATCGAAGAATGCGTAGATCATTTGATTGGAATCGGTGTTGGGGGAATGATCGGGACGATTGGTCATCATCACACGATCGCTGTGGCCGAGGATCCGGTTGACCGCCACGGAGTGATTCAGGGCTCGCCAGCGGCTGATCGGATCTTCCGATCCGCCGGAGACCAGGAATGGCCGGGGAGCCATCAGTGCGTGCAGTTCGTGCAGGTCGTGTCCCTCGGCGACGAGTCGCGGGTAGAGGCCGCGCGCCGGGTTGTCGTCGGAGAGGATGCCCCGCTTTCTCCAAGGCTTGGGGTGATACCCCAAATACCACGGCTCCCAGTAATTCACACTCGGCCGTGATTCATCGAAGATGATTCCCGGGTCGGACCATGCGGCACAAGCGAACTTGTCGAACAAGCACGAAGCAAACATCGCCCATTTGCCGCCGAACGAATGGCCGACGATGCCGATCCGTTTGGAATCCACCTCCGGACGATCGGCCAGCACATGCCAGGCGTTGGCCGCCGCGTAGCCGAGCATCGAGAGCGGTTGGACCTCAGCATCGTCGATCGATGGATGGTAGAGCGAATACGTATTGGCCGCGGTGGCATCACTGGTCCCGATCGAGAGCGTGACAAAGCCGCGACGCGCGAGTTGTAACGCAAAGTCACGATACGGATTGCCTTCACCGATCGCGGTTTCCGGTTCGTAGTACACCGTGACCGCTGCCGGGAACGGTCCCTTGCCGTCGGGCACCAGCAGATAGCCCGTCGTCTTTTCATTCGGCGTCCACTGAAAACGCACTTGATGCTGGGTGAAGGTCTCACGCGGCCGAGAGTCCAAGATTTCCAGTTCGGGTTCCGTGATCAGCGGCGGCCACTTGCCGAGCAGGTCTTGCCAGCTCGACAGGATCTCTGCCCGACGGCGCTGCCAGTCTTCGGCGGTCTGGGCCTTGGAACCATCGGCAAACGTCAGCGGCGATCGCAAGTCACCGAAATCGTCTTGATAGGCTTTCGGAGGATCGGTGTAGGGAAGCAACTGGTCGCTGGGCCGGCGATGTTCGGATGAGACAACCTCGCGACGATTGGGCCGATTCCAGTTCAGCTTGGCAATGAAGATGCTGTTGTCGCTGCCGTGCTTTTCGACGCCCAACGGCTGCATCCATTCGGTCACCGTCACCCAGGTTTCGTCGGGAGAAACTTCGACGACGCCGAAATTGCCCAGCCGCGCGCCACGCTCGGGCACCAAGACCTGTTCACTGTCACGGACGATGCGCAGCGTTTCCGGGTCGACACGGGCGATGAACAACGGCGCGCGATGACGAAACACGTGGTCGTTGTCCGCGCCGCGTCGCGTGTAGACCAAAAACAATCCGTCGCTGTGCGTCACCCAGTGTTGCTGGGTGTTGTAGTTGCCCAGGTCGCTGCCGTCGTCAAAGGTCCAAGCACGCGGCGGCCCGAAATTTAATCCGTCATCGCTGACGCTGACGTAGCCCCGATCGTCGTTCCGCAGGGTCAAATAGAAACGCCCGGCGAATCGTGTCAGCGAGGGTTCGTAGAGTCCCCGCTTGATCGGAACGGTCAACGCGTTGCCGACTTCGATGAAGTGCAGTGTCTGGCCGTCGAACCGGCAGCGGCAAACCGCAGCGGAGTATTGCTTGGTGCTCGGTTCTTTGAAGTAGAACGGTACCAGCACATCGCCGCCGGGCAGGTCGACGCGCTGGACGCTGCCCGACCCGGCATCTTGAAACCGGGGTTCACGGGGCAGGTCGACGGTCTTCCATTTCGACCATTGTTTCGCCGACGGATTGTAGACGGCGTAGGCGATGCCTCGCGGGCGGACATGCATCACACGGTTGTTGCGATACCACACCGATTGGCCGATGCCGAGCAAGCGTTGACTGGCCGCGTGCCACTGCGGTTGGAAGTCACAAACGGTGGTTTCATCGCCCGGCTGAAGCAGTTGTGGTGCGATCGATGCGCCCGTCG
This sequence comes from Stieleria sedimenti, assembly GCF_025060895.1. Classification (GTDB taxonomy): domain Bacteria; phylum Planctomycetota; class Planctomycetia; order Pirellulales; family Pirellulaceae; genus Stieleria; species Stieleria sedimenti. Next base: position 80,251 of record NZ_JANZKV010000011.1, read on the forward strand.
GCAGAGTGTCTGACTCTTCGCCGACCCGCTCGCGGGCGAACGCGTCGATTGGTGCTAGATCCGTCCACGTCGCGGCCAGATCATTCGAAGTGGTTTGATGCAGTCGGTAAAAAACATCCGAGCCGGTCAGCAGCAACTTCTGAGTCGTCATCACGACCAACGGCTGATCCGAATCGTTCCCTTTCACGCCAGCGGGAATCGCCCCGGCGCGGGCATGGACCCAGCACGTCTGCCCGTCAAACCCACGCTGGGCCGTCGATCGCTCGATCGTGAAGGAGAGATCGTTCGCACTGGCAAGGGTGATCAGCAGCAGACTGGAGAGGGCGATCGATAGCGAGGATTGTGCGAGGCGGGTGAGCATGGAGTGGCAAGACGATGGGGGCAAGACGATGGGGGCAAGACGATGGGGGCAAGACGATGGGGGCAAGACGATGGGCAACGCTGTGAAGCATTTTTTAGCGGAAGGGCGCGAGCCCTCCGGTATTTGTTCATGATGCGGAACCGGAGGGCTTGCGCCCCGCCGCTAAGGCCTCCTGAAGCATAGGGAATAAATGCTTCACAGCGTTGAAAGATGGGATGGCAGCAAGTGGGATGGCAGAATGGTGATGCGCACTCAGTGCCTGGGTCGCCGACGTCGGATCCAACACACACCCAGGGCCAGTGCGCAGAACGCGCTACTGCTCGGTTCGGGGATGGCGGTAACGGTGACCGTATTGAAGACCGCCTCGATCGATCGCGTCATTCCGGTGTGACTGCCCAGCGGCGTCGTGACGCGATTGCCGCCGGTAAAACCTGTGTCCTGCATTTGCCAGTTGAGCGTCGAAAAGTCGGATGCGGCAAAAGGGTCTGTCGGCGGAAGCGTTCCGTCCCAAAGCGAGGTGTTCCCATTGACCAAGGTGATGGTGTTCAGGCCGGAATAACCTCCGCCCAATCCGGTGATGCTCCATCCAGGAGCATTGTAAAGTTGCAAACCGCGAGCCCGGATCTCATCACGTGTTCCAAAGTCAATCAACGAGAGTGATCCGTACGAATCGAAGGTCGTCGATCCGACCGAGACTGACATGGTGAGTCCATCGTAGGAACCGTATTGCGGTCGGGAATCGCGATCGTCTTGGTTGTTCGAGTCGTAGCTGAAGGTTGCCGTAACGGGAGCTCCAACGTTGTACGGCAGGATGCTCAGGAAACTCGCAGTGTCATCGTTGCCCGCGAGATCCGTCGCTGTGATGTTGGTCACCGATCCGGTGAGCGTATAGGTCACCGTGGCGCCAGACGCGTCGCCGCTGAGAGGAATCAACAGGCAAGAAAATAGAAGCAAACTGAAACGTCTCATGATGTTCTAACTCTCCGGTTGGCGATGAAATTGAATCTCCAACCCCGCAATGGGGCGTTTGGCGAGCAACGGGCAACTACCGTGCGATCGTTCAGAGTTGTCCGGCCAACAGTTCGTCGGCTGCCTGTTCGGCGGCTTCCATCACTTCGGCGATCGTCACGGATTTGCCATCGCGTTTTCTGCTTTCGGCGGCGGCTTCCATGAACGCGTACAACTCGATCGTTTCCTGCGGATCGATCGGCAACTCACGCGTGCGGAAGAACTTGGCGATCTGGACCACCAACGGTCGATAGCCGCCGTAGTCTCCGATCGGTGCGATGCCTTTCTCGCCGAACGCCGTCCCGCCGTAGCCCGTCTTGCCCTCACGCAGGCCATGGTAGGTTCCGAGGCGTCCGCCCGACCAGACGCCGACGACGACTTCGCGGCCATCGGTCGCGGTCCGGCTGACCGACTGGCAACCCGTTCCCATGCACGTGTACAACGATTCGACGCCGTGGATGCCGTACCAGAACAGATCGGTGTGGGAGGGTTCGGTCGACGCCGGGCTGTAGGCGTTGCAGCCCAACACGGCACCGAGCTTGCCGTTGCGGATCGCTTGCGCACCTTCGCTATAACGGAGTGATGAACTGGAAAACATCGGGACGCCATAGTGTGCCGCCGCCCGATAGATCGCAACGACTTCGGCCAAATTGGATGCCACCGGCTTGTCGATGAACACGGGCTTGCCGGCTTTGAAGACCTGTAGCGCCTGTTCCAGGTGCGGCTTTCCGTCGTTCGTTTCCAGCAGCACGCAGTCGACTCGGTCGAGAAGCTGGTCGATCGAATCGACGATCTCGATGCCCATCGAACGCATCTGCTCGGTGTACGTTGGAATCCGGCTGTAGCTGGATTCGATCATGCGGCTGCCGTACGGATAGGCCGCGACGACCCGGCAGTTTTGCATTTCGGGATTCGCCGGTTCCGCGTTGAAGGACTTGGTGAATGCCGGGACGTGCGAGGTGTCCAGCCCGATCACGCCGATGCGGAGTGTCGTTTGGGCAGACGAACTGTCGTCGACGGCGTCCTGGCCGGTGGCGGCGGACACGACGGCCAGGGAGATGAAGCACAGAGCGATCACGCGCAGGGCGACCACGCTCTGACGAATGTAACAACGAATGGATGTGTGTTTGGTATTCATTAGACGGTCGGCTCCCAGCCCTTGGCGTACTCTCGTGACCACAGTTGATTTGCGGCGTCGTTGTTTTGTGGACGGCCGTCGGACGGGTCGGTGTGCAACACGCTGCCGGTCCGGTAGGCGATGTTGCCCAGGTGGCAGAGCAGGGTACTGCGATGCGCTTTTTCGATGTCCGCGTTGGTGCGGTGTCCGTCGCGAACGGCGCTGATGAAATCGTCGAAGTGATCTTTATCGCCGCCGGCACCGGTGCCGCTGGCGACTTCCTTGTTTCGTATGTCGTACTGGGTGTATCCCGAACCGCGGATCACGATCGATCCCTCGGTGCCGTGGAAACTGACACCGAACCCTGAATCGTGTGGTCCCAGCGGCGACCAGCTGAGGCCTTCCCAGGTGATGGTTTTGCCGTCGGCAAAGTCATAGGTGACCATCATCGTGTCGGGGGTCTCCTGGTCGTCTTCGTGGCGATACTTTCCACCGCCGGCGGTGACACGATTGGGGAAGTCGACTTGCATGCCCCAGCGGGCGACGTCCAGACCGTGGACGCCGTTGTTGCCCAGTTCGCCGTTGCCCCAGTGCCAATGCCAGTGCCAGTTGTAGTGGACGAGGTTGTCTTTGAAGGGGCGATCCGGCGCCGGGCCTTGCCACAATCGCCAGTCTAACCACGAAGGGATCTCCGCCGGTTTTCCGAAGCCGATCGGACCCCGCCGGTTGTTGTACCAGGTTCGGCTGTACAGCGTCTTTCCGATCGCCCCGCCGTGAATCTTTTCGACCGCTTCGACGATCCCGGGCCAGCTGCGACGCTGGGTGCCCATTTGCACGACGCGATCGTTTTTGCGCGCCGCCGCGACCGCCATCTCGCCTTCGGCCGGCGTGTAGCTGCAAGGTTTTTCGACGTACACGTGTTTGCCGGCGCCGCAGGCCATGATGGTCGCCGGGGCGTGCCAATGGTTCGGTGCGGCGCAGATCAGGGCGTCGACCGATTTGTCGTCCAGGATTCGGCGAAAGTCTTTGACAGATTGAGTCTTCGTCGACTGTTTCTCGTTGACAATTTTGGTCACCCGCTCGGCCGCCCGCTCATCGACGTCACAGATGTACGCGATGTCGACTTGTCCGCTGGCCATCATCCCTTTGACGATCGCGCCGCCGCGGCCATTGACGCCCATCACGCCGATGGAGAGTTTCTCCGACGGCGCCGCCGCGGCGGGCGTCTCTTGGGCACGTAGGGTATTGGTCAGGCCGAGGGCGGTCATCGAGGCGACGCCGGTTTTTAAAAACAGCCGACGGTCTCGATCCAGGGTCTCAATGTCATTCATTCAAATTGGTCCGGTGGGAGGGGAAGCGTGGTGTGTGATTCTAGGCGATCAACTCGGGGATGGGTTTGCCGTGGTCGACGATCGGTGTCGGGCGTCCGTTGAAATCTTTGATCATGACTTTGGAGGCGTCGATTCCGAGGTGGTGGTAGATCGTGGACAAGAAATCTCCCGGTCCACAGCGTCGATCGATGGCGTCTTCGCCCCGCTTGTCGGTCGCGCCGATGAAGCGACCGGTCTCGATCCCGCCGCCGGCCCAAAGGTTGGAAAAGGCTCGCGGCCAGTGGTCGCGCCCGGGCTGCTTGGTACCCGAGGGGGCACTCGCATTTCCGGCGCCGGTGCTGGGTTGGTAGTTGATCTTGGGCGTGCGGCCGAACTCTCCGGTCACCACGACCAGGACGCGTTTGTCCAATCCGCGCTCGTGGATGTCTTCGATCAACGCGGAAACCGCCTGGTCGTAGGCTTGGGCACGAAAACGCAGTGCGTCGAAGACGTGATGGTTGACCGCGTGGTCGTCCCAGTTGTTGACGCGTCCGCACAACGGGCCACGCAAGCTGGTTGTCAACACATCGACGCCGGCTTCGACCAAGCGACGGGCGAGCAGCAATTGTTGCCCCCACGTGTTTCTGCCGTACCGGTCTCGCGTCTTGTCGTCTTCACGCGTCAGATCGAACGCTTCTTTCGTTTTCGGGTTGGTCAACAACGTCAGTGCTTGGGCTTCGAATTGATCGAGTGCCCCGAGTTCACCGTAGGTGTCGAAGGCTCGGTGCAGCGTGTCGAGATTCTGCCGCAGCGTCGTGCGGCGTTTCAAACGTTCGACTTCGCTTTTGTCGCTCATGCCGATGTTGGGGACGACAAAGTTCGGCGCGTTTGGATCGCCGGTCACCGAGAACGGCGAGTAAGCGTCGCCCAGATAAGCCGGACCGTTGTAGGTCGTCGGCGGGTTGATGCCGACGTAGGCCGGCAACGGGTTCGTCCGCGGGCCTTCCAACGACCGGAGGTAGTTGGCGACCGACATCCAATCGGGCAGCCGTGGTTTGGGTTTGTCCCGGGTGTCGCTGTCACCGGAGAGCAACTGCATCGATCCGGCCGGGTGTCCGCCGGCGCCTTGGTACATGCTTCGCAGGACCGTGAACTTGTCGGCGATCGCCGCTTGCCGCGGCAGCAGTTCGGTGAACTGCATGCCGGGGACTTTGGTGGGGATCGTTCCGAACGGTCCGCGATATTCGCTGGTCGCTAGCGGTTTCGGATCGTAGGTGTCGATGTGGGAACAGCCGCCGGGCTTCCACACCATGATCACGGCGGATCGCTGTTTCGGATCCTGGTCGACCGAATCGTCCGCGCTGGCGGCCCGCAGTCGCAGGATGCCGGGAAGACTGACGCTGGCCATTCCGGCCAGCCCCAGTCGCATGAAGCTACGGCGGCCTTGCGGCAAGCCGAACGCTTGGGATCCGCAATCGTCACAGTCGTGATGGATCATTTTGTCGCCTCGGCGGGGACCACGTGAATCGAGATCGGTTTGGAAACGTAAATGTCAACAATGTCTTTGGGTTTGGCGTCGCCGTAAGCGTATTTGGCGACGGCACCGCCATAGAACGCGATCGTGTATTCGCCCGGCGCGGGCTTTAAACGCGTCAAATCGAGAACCGCTTCGGATTGATCGTCGGTCAGCGACAACTCCAGCGCCGCGTTGCGGTCGAATCCGGCGCCGAAGGTTTGCAGTGACATGGTTTTTCCCGAGAACTCTCCACGGCGAATCAATCGCAAGGGAATCGTCAGTTTTTCGCCGGCCGTGACCTGCCAGACCTTGTCTTCGGCCGGTTCGATCGACAGTCCGGCCTGTTCAATTCCGCCGACTGAAACGGGAATCTGGTTGACCAATCTCGGGTCGGGGATTTCGCTTTTCGCGTTCGTCACGGGCCATTTCATCGATGCCCACTTACAGTGCCGGACGACGTCTTGTCCGTCGACGCTGGCCCGACCGAACAGACTGGCCATTTGCAATCCGCGCGGTGCGTTGTCGGCAGCGGAGACCAACATGATGCCACGCGTTGCTCCGGCGGCGATCTTCAGTCCCGTCGCGGTGACGCCTTCGGGAAGGTTCTCCATGAACAGCTCGATCTCGCCGTCAAACCCGTCGCGTCGGACGACGACGATTTCGAGCGGCATGACGGCACCGCCACGCAGGGCGATCGGTTTGCTCAGCGCGTTGCGGTCGCCGTTGCGGAGCCCCATGTGCAGGGCCCAACCGACCAGGGCAAAATCCGGCGCCGCCTTGCGGACGATCATCCGATAGCGATTGGACGGATCGTTGCGCGTGCCCCCGAACAGATCGGTCACGCGAATTCGGTAGGTGCCGTCCTGCGGGACTTCGAATTTCCCCATCGCATCGGAGGAACCGGCGTTGTAGGGCGGTCCGTCATAGGAGTAGCCGTTGGAGGACCGTTTGACCGGGCTCGGCACGTCGGCCAGTTCCACGACATCAACGACATCGCCCCCCTCGACCACACGTTGCACGACGACCGACGGATCGGTCGGATGACCGAGACGTTCCGACGCGATTTCGACCCACCACGTTTCGCCTTTCCTGGCAGCGAACTGATAGGTGTCCACGTCCGCGGCGGGATAGAAACTGCCACTGATATCACAGGGCAGCGAAATCCCAATCGCGTCGTCGTCATTGGCAGTCAGTTGTGATTCTTCCGCGGCGGGAACCTGATCCAGACCGGGCGGTGGCCACGAGAAAGACGTGACGCTTCGGGTGGCAGGCAAACGTGATGCGATGACGTCCTTGGGGACTTCGGTCAACGCCAGGCGAAAGAAATAGTACGGTCCACCCTTGAACGTCAGATCGTGGACCTTGATCACATAACGGCCCTCGGCCGGCGCAGTGAAGTCGATGATGCCGCCGCGCCGCTCGACGATCAAATCACTGCCCGAGGCATCGGCGACGACCAGCACCGGATTCATTTTCGAATCGATGCCCTTAGCGACGCAATCGACAATGATCCGCTGGTCCTGTTTGGCATCGAAGGCATAGAAGTTCACCGAGCGGTCCACCAACGTGGCGTTGACGATCGAGCCGACCGCGATCTCGAGCGCCGTGTCGAGCGACGTGCTGGGTTTGGTTTGGGTGACTTCGGGGACGTTGCTGACCGAAAACGCGCGTGCCGAGGAGATGCCCAGCCCCGCCATGATCCGCGCGTCATAAACGCCCGGTGCGCAGTCTGGGGCGATGCGAACGAGAAACTGATTGGCCTCGACCGTGCCGTCGTCTTTCAACTTGGGCGTCGCGCTGATCGAAGGGTTCGAAAAGATCAACTGTTCGGTGCCTTCGAGCGATTGCCCGCTGATAGTGACCTCCAGTTCCGTTCCCGCTTGGCCTCCCATCGGCATCGTCGTCAGCAGTCTCGGAGCCGGCAGACAGACCGATTGGGCGTGCAGGAAGGCAGGCAGCGCCGTCGATGCGAGCAAGCACAAGCACGGGACCAGCCGGAAGGGCAGGGGAGGGGTCATGTGAAAATTCCAATCGGTGGTCGGGGGATTCAGCAACCGTTGGTGTCTAGCCTTTAGGCGATTCCGTGTCGCTGTACGCAGCGACAGAGGACGGCTAAAGCCTGCACACCAACACTCTTGCCCGTGCCATTCGGGTCACGCGCCCTAAGTTTAAAAGTTGTCGTTCCCTAGTGGTTAAACAAAAATTCTTTGGTGTTCAGCAGCGCCCAGGTCAGGTCCTGCAGGTTTTCGCGTTCGGCTGTTGTCGCATCGAGCGGTTTGCCGTTCGCGTCGGTTCGCGGTTCATTGAGGTACTGAAGTGCGGTCGCTAATTCGGCATCGCTTGGGGAGCGTGAAAAGGCGGCGAAATACAATTCGGTCACTTTTTCATCGGCGGACGTTTTCTCGCCCACCAGTCGGTTGATGCGTCCACCGCCGGCGGCAAGTTTTGATTTGATGTCGCCGGCGTTCATCAGGTGCAGGCTTTGGGCAAGGCTGCCCGATTGCACCCGTTCGCACTCGCACACGCTGGTCGCCTCGGGACGGCCAAACACACGCAGGAACGGCGACGCTTTGTTGTAGCTGTTGTCCGGCAGCGCCACCGCGCGGGTGCCGATCGGAAGATTGGCGAACGAGGTTTGGGTGCCGGCGACTTGATCGATCGCATCGAGCATGACTTCGGCTTGCAATCGCTTGGGATAGTAACGTGAGTAGTTCTGCGAATCGACGAGGTTGTGGTCGTTGGGAATCGCACTCAACTGGTACGCTTTGGACGTCGTGATCACGCGAATCAGCGACCGCAGGTCGAAGCCGCTTTCGACGAAGTGTTGTTCCAACGCGGCGAGTAACTCGGGATTGGTCGGCGGGTTGGTGTCGCGGATGTCGTCTTCTGGTTCGATCAAGCCTCGACGAAAGAAGTGTTTCCAGTAGCGATTGACCAGTGACTTGGCAAAGAACGGATTGCCGGGACTGGCCATCCAGTCGGCCAGACGCAACCGCGGGTCTTCGTCCGCCGGGATTGCACCGACCGAATCACCGAGCGCCGCCGGAGGCACATTTTCGCCGGTCTTCATGTTCACCGCTTGCGCCGTGCCGCGTTGGTGAAAGATCAGGTCTTCGCCTGCGGTATCGGTCGGCTTTCGGCCGATGCGACTGAAGAACGCGGCCAGCGAATAATAATCCGTTTGGCTCCAACGTTCGAAGGGATGATGGTGGCACTGGGCACACTGCAGACGGACGCCGAGGAACAATTGCGCGACGTCTTCGATCTGTTGTTTCGGTTCCTTGACACGCTTGTACCAGGCAACCGGAGGGTTGGCGATCACGGTACCGGTGGCGGCCAGTAATTCGCGGACCAATTGATCGTACGGTGTTCCGGCCAGCAGGTTGTCGCGGACCCAGGCGTGGAACGCAAAGTTGGAAGTGATGTCACTGGCGTCGTCACGACGGTTCTTCAACAGCGCCGTCCACTTGTTGGCAAAGTAATCGGCGTAGTCGGGGCTTCGTAGCAAGCGATCGACCACCTTGGCACGCTTGTCGGGCGAATCGTCCGCCGCGAACGCTCGTGCTTCACGTTCGGTCGGCACGCGTCCGCCGATGTCCAACGAGACCCGGCGCAGGAAGGTGGCGTCGTCGCACAGATCCGATGGCGGGATCCCGAGCTGTTCCAAATTGGCAAAGACGAGTTCGTCGACGAAGTTGTTCGGTGACGGTGGAGCGTCGACCGGTTGGCCCAGTGGAATCGACGCGTTGTAGACCGCGACACGATCTTGGTGACGCACCATCACGGAGACTTTTCCCGGCAAATCCATTGCGGTCACATGACCCGATTCGTTGACCGTCGCCATGGCCGAATCGTTGGATTCAAACAGCGATGTCGCCGTGACGTCGCGGGTCGAACCGTCGGAAAACGTGGCGATCGATCGCAGCGTCAGACTTTCACCCGGCTGAAGCGTTCCGGCCGGCGGCTCGACGCGAATCGAAACCAATTCGGGATCGTTGTCCGATCGATAGGGCGATCCGGCTTGGATCCAACGGAGCAACGTGTTGTAGTTCGGCGAACCTTTTTCGATTCGAACACCGCCGCCGTGTGGCACTTCGCCCGCCGCTTTGGCAAGCAACAGGCTGCGCGCCGGATCGAGCGGAAACAAACGTCGGCCGCGACCTTCGTGGACTAAGTGCTGGTAGTCCTCCAAGGGCTCGAAGCCGAGTAGTGACAATTGAAATCCGTTCTGTCCGCCGCCGGCTTTCGCATGGCAGACGCCGGCATTGCAGCCAGCCTTGGTCAGCACGGGCACCACATCATTGACAAAGCTGATGTCTTTGCGTGGCGTATCCGCGTCACAGGGCGTGGCGGGATGGATGACGCACAAGCCGAGCATCAAGAAAGACGGCAGCAGCCATCGGTGGATTCGTTCGTGAGCGGACACGTTTGTCATGGGCCGAGCAGCGGCAGGGTGGGACAACGGCGCGTTGTCGAAGTAGGAGGGGACGTCAGTTTACCGTATCGGGATCGCCACGTCCAATTCTGATCCTCAACGGGCAACGCTGTGAAGCATTTTTTAGCGGCAGGGCGCGAGCCCTCCGGTGTTTTGACAGAGATGAAGAACCGGAGGGCTCGCGCCCTGCCGCTAAAACCTCAAGCAATCGAGTTCGGGATTCCGGTGGTGCGCCAAGGCGACCACCGGCTACTTGCTGCAACCCCTCTCGGGGTCAAACCTGCTCCGCAAGCGGATTGAGTCCGCGAGATCCAGAGACCTACCT
>NZ_JANZKV010000110.1 GCF_025060895.1 Stieleria sedimenti
TTAACTTAGCGGTATTGGCCCTTGGCCCCCTGACCCACGCCACACCAATCGCTCTTGCACCGCGATTGTGAATCTGCGAGTTTCACGGTCCACCTTCAACTCGAGTCAGTGTAAGGAGACCGGAACCGTGGACCGTTATTGCCTCGCCATCGCATTCACCCTCGCCGCCTTAGGGTCGACCGGCTTTGCCGCCGACGATGAATCGACCAAATACTTGCTGCGTTATTCGTTGACCGGCGGGCAAAAGCTCAGCTACGAAGTCACGCACGTGGCAAAGACCAAAACGCGGCTGAAGGGTGACGAGGAAATCTCACAGGTCCACACCGTCAGCCAACGACATTGGGCCGTCACGCACGTCGACGGCGACGAGATGACCTTCGATCACGTCGTCGATTCCGTCGAAATGACCCAACAGCAAGGCGACAAAGAAGAGATCCGTTGGTCCAGCGGATCCGGTGAAGAACCGCCCCGTGTGTTCTCCAAAGTGGCCGAACAGATCGGAAAGACATTGGCCACCGTGACAATCAACCCACGCGGCCAAGAAACCGATCGCCAAGACAACGGCGGCAGCAAAGCGTCACTGGGAATGGGATCCCTGTCCCTGGCCTTACCCGACGAACCGATCGCGATCGGCGACTCCTGGGCGATCCCCCGTGAAATCAAGACGCGGACCGAAGACGGATTGGTCAAACCGATCAAGATCCGTGAACTCTACACGCTGGAAAAAGTGAAATCCGGCGTCGCCACGTTGTCGGTCCGCAGTGAACCGCTGACGCCGATCGAAGAGCAATCCGTGCGGGCCCAAGTCGTCCAACAACTCAGCAACGGCACGATCAAGTTCGACCTGGACGCCGGGCACATGATCAGCAAGGAACTCAATTGGGACGAGACCGTGGTCGGATTCCAAGGCCCCAACAGCATGATGGAATACCGCGCCCGGATGACCGAACAATTGATCGACAGCGTCGTTCGAACCGCCCGCCGGCCCTAGAAGGATTCGCCGCAACCCATCCTCAGCCACTCTCCCTCTGGGAGGGTCGCGGAGGAGTTTACACTCGGAGCGGGGAGGGTCTATGCGGGACGGTCAAGCGGTCATCCACGATTCTCAAGCCTCACGCAGACTCCCCGCGCCGACATTCACAGAAACAACGAATCGCGATCGATCTGAATTTCGCAATCATCGCAGATCGACAGTCTGATGGTTTCGTTGACGACCTCGTGGTTCCAGTCCCCGGTCGGCGTTCGTCGATAGGCCTCCAGCGTCTCACCATCCGGGTCGATCAGCAGATAAGTCTGCACTCCGTTTTCGCGATACAAATCACGTTTGGCTTCGCGATCACGCCCAGCCGTCGATTCCGATTGAATTTCCGCGACCAGCGCAGGCGGGCTTTCGACGTGTTCTTCGGGTGCGTCTCCGCAGATCACCACCACATCGGGACGCACCACCGTCTCGTCGCTCACGATCCAGTCGATCTCGTACAGCACGCTCGCGCGGCATTGCTGTTTTCTGATTTGCGACTCGATCTCAAACACCACATTCTTGGCGATCCTCTGGTGGGGGCCAAATGGGCTTGGCGTCATCGACACCGGAATCCCCTGCCAAAGTTCCCAGTCGCCTTCCCACTGCCGATAGTCTGCGACGGTGTAGTGCGGCAAATAGCGAGGGGCTGCTGACATGGGGAGTTGCCGAAAGTGGGTGGGCGAGCCGGGCCGGCGAAGGTCAATCGAATCCATGTTACCAAAGCTCGCCCAAGGAGCAAAAAGCTCCAGCCCTGCCAGACCACTCCAGCCCCACCCCATTTCTTGACCTTCAACTGCTGTGCCGCCAGCGCGCCGGGACGAACACCAAATTCGCGACGACCAATGCACCGAACAGCGTGTAACCAACCGTGAACGCCCACGGCTCCAGATCAAAAAACATCGCGTCGTGCAGCCAATTGGCGATGAAATCCCCTTGGTAAGCCTGGCCTCCCGCGGCCGATCGAAAGTCCTTTTCCAGCGTCGTCAGCGGGCACGTCACGCCCGCCCAGGCTTCCAAGACGACGACCAGAATCATCGTCAAATGAATGCCGCGAAACCAGCGGTTCCGCACCCAACCCCAGCCCAACACCGCGCCGGCCATCGTCAACGGAACCCCCACGACGACGAACGCGACGTATCCGAAATGAATCGCGACGGTCAGATCAGCGAGTAGCTTGTAATACATCCCATCCTCCGTTTGAAAGCCGCCTGTTCACCAGACAGACGACTCCACCACGGAGACGGATTCCAAGATCACAAAATTTTGCGGAAGATACCTATTCCGAACCTCTTCCCCCCATCGTTCTGCCCCCATCGTTCTGCCCCCATCGTTGTCGCGGTAGGGACGGCT
>NZ_JANZKV010000111.1 GCF_025060895.1 Stieleria sedimenti
AAGGCTAAACACCAACGGCTGCCGATCCGTCGCGTGTTGCACCTTGGACCCTGAAATGCGATTTTCCATCCGATCCCTGCTCGCGATCCTGCTGCTGTGCGCGATCTCGTTCCCGTTGGTGACCGGGATCGCCGACCTGCGCCGTGACGAGGCGATGCGGACGCAGTTGCGTGTGGAGATCGAAACATTTCGCGAGAGGTTGGCGTTGGATGATCCGCAGCGACAGCGGATCAAACAGCACCAACGCGACGAACTGACATCGATTCGGGCCATCCGTGAGCAGGCCGAACGGCAGTTCGAGTCGCTCCAGCAGAAGTACGGTGGGATCGAAGTTCGCGGCGGCGACGTGCTCTCCCTGCGAACGATTCCCCAATTGCGACGCGATAGGACACAGCCGCCGGTCGTGTTCCGCCTCCGTGTCCCGACCGACCGTGACGTGTGGTTGAAGTATGCGGTGATTCCCGCCGAGGGCGTCAGCCGATCACCGGATCAACTCGACGAACGTCAAGATCCTCCGGTCGAATCCGGATTCGCGCATCCCGGTCACTATCAAGTGAAGCTCGAACCCGGCGAGCATCTTCTGGCGGTGGAAACCGGTCCGGTCCGTGGCAACGTGCTGCCGGCCAGCGTTCGCTTGGGAGACAAGCCCTTGCTGAAAACCGAGTTCTCCGGCGAAGGGATCCCGAGTACGGGGGCGTATCACATCAGCGGGACGAAACAAATTGATTATCCGCCACAGCGTCGCTTGCCTTGGCTGCTGAACATCAAAGTCGATCTTCGACTCGACGACAACTCTCGCCGCGATGCGGCCTTCGACGGATGTCTGTGGTTGAGTGACCGTTCCAGCGGTTATGATCCGTTCCCCCACGCGTTGATCAATCCATGATGCCGAAGTTCACGACCGTTCTTTTCTGTTGCACGTTGGCGACCATGATCGCCGGACTCGGCTGGATCGGGATGACCCGGCGCTCGATTGCCCGTGACATCGTCCAGCTCCGACAGGAGTTGGAATCGCTCCACAAGTCGACGCGACTGAACAAGGCACTCCGCGATCAATTCAGCAACGACGTCGACTTGATCGCCAACGTCTTCGACCAGTGTCGCACCGCCGAAGATCTTCCGCGATTGGGCGGCCACCGGATCATCTCCAACGCCGACAACGGCGAATCGGTCACGTTTTACGTTCCCGAAGGCAATCATCAGCTGGACGTTCGTTGCGTCTGGAAACCTGCCGCGGCCAAAACCAACTCAGCGACTTCGCCGGAGACCGACACGGCAACGGCTGAACCGCTTGTTGGGGAATCAACATGGTCCATCCCCTTGGCCGCCGAGCGCAGCTACCTGTTCGACAGGGTCGGTTCGTGGAACGACGTCCAGCCGATAGGTTGGAAACTTTCTTGCGATGACGAGTCGTCCTTTCCGGCCCGCACAGAAATGCTTCCCCTGCCACCCCTGCGAACCAACGGCGGTTCTTGGAGCACTTATCGCCGCGCGGTGTTTCCCAATCAGGTCAATTCCAAAGTGCTCGGCGATGCAGCCGGCCGCGCCTTCATTCCGCCCCCGCTGCGACTGGCGGAGTGGGCCCGGTATGGTCGCATTGACGACGTCGGCTTGAAGATCGAGTTTGAATTGACGCTCACGTCGGACAATCCTCCGGTCGTTTCGGCCACCGACGCCGAGAGGTTTCTGATTCTGAGCAAAGGGGATCGGCTGGGCGACTATCTCGGTGGCGGTCGATACGCCGTCCGGACGCACTGAGCGTGCGTGCTGGATCCGCACGATAGTGCCCTATTGCCGTGCACTATCGCGCGCCGCTGGCGATCGATAGGATTGGTAAACCATTGACGGTCCACGGACTTTCCGCTGCAGCCGCGTTACAGCGTCAGTTCGGATCGCAAATCGAATTTGGCGCGCGGTGTGCCGTAGCAACGAGAACGGCGCGGAGGGTTGTGCGAGCGGCCTGCAGAACGATCTCGTTTCCTCCACCAATGTTTGTCAGGAACCGTCCTTCTCAGGAACCAAGTGCAGAATCAGAAAAATGTTTGATCTATCTGAATATCAAATCGATGTCAAAAACGTGTTCCGGAACGCTTCGCCCGCGACGCTTTACGAGGAGGCCTTGCGGTACGAGAAACAAGCAACGCTAGCCGACACCGGTGCGTTGATCGCCTATTCGGGTGACAAGACCGGCCGCTCGCCCAAGGACAAGCGGATCGTCGAGCATCCCGAGTCGACCGATGACGTGTGGTGGGGCAGCGTCAACATTGGGCTGCACGAGAACGCATTTTGTGTCAACCGAGAACGGGCGATCGACTATCTCAATACCCGAGAACGACTCTATGTGCTCGACGCGTTTGCCGGCTGGGATCCCAAGTATCGTATCAAGGTGCGAGTGATCTGCGCGCGGCCGTATCACGCGTTGTTCATGCACAACATGCTGATTCGGCCGACACGCGAAGAGCTCGCCGATTTCGGCGAACCCGATTGCGTGATCATCAATGCCGGTGCCTTCCCGGCCAACCGCTACACCACCGGGATGACCTCCAAAACCAGCGTGGACCTGAGTCTGGAGCGACGCGAGGTGGTGATCCTCGGCACCCAGTACGCCGGCGAGATGAAGAAAGCCGTGTTCACGTTGATGAATTACTTGATGCCGCGTAGCAACGTGCTGCCGATGCACTGCTCGGCCACGTCCGATACCGAAACCGGTCAGTCCTCGGTCCTGTTCGGACTCTCGGGCACCGGAAAGACGACGCTCTCGGCAGACCCCAAACGGGATCTGATCGGCGACGATGAACACTGCTGGACCGATGACGGCGTGTTCAACATCGAAGGCGGTTGTTATGCCAAGGCGATTTACTTGACCCGCGACGCCGAGCCCCAGATCTTCGACGCGCTGCGGTACGGCGCCGTGCTGGAAAACGTGGTCTACGACCAGGCCGATCACCATGTCGATTTCGCCAACGCCAGCATCACCGAAAACACTCGCGGTGCCTATCCGATCGAGTACATCCCCAACGCCAAGATCCCTTGCATCGCCGAGCATCCGACCGATGTGATTTTCCTGACCTGCGACGCCTTCGGTGTCCTGCCTCCGGTCAGCAAGTTGACCCCGGAACAGGCCGAATACCATTTCATCAGTGGTTACACCGCCAAGGTTGCCGGGACCGAAGTCGGCGTCACCGAACCCGAAGCGACGTTCTCGCCCTGTTTCGGTGGTCCGTTTCTGGTCTGGCACCCGGGCAAGTACGCGGAACTGCTGTCCAAGCGAATCACGCAGCACAAGACCAATGTGTGGCTGATCAATACCGGTTGGAGCGGCGGTGCGTACGGCGAAGGCAGCCGAATGAAGCTGTCGTACACCCGGGCGATCTTGGACGCGATTCACTCCGGCGCCCTCAAGACGGCGCCGACCGAGAAAGAGCCGTGCTTCGGATTGGAGGTCGTGACGCAGGTCCCGGGCGTGCCCGATGAAATGCTGCTGCCACGCAACACGTGGGGCGATCCGACCGCTTACGACGCAACGGCGGCAAAGTTGGCCGAACTGTTCCACAAGAACTTTGTGACCTACGCCGATGGCGTCAGTGCCGCCGTTCGCGCCGCCGGTCCGTTGCTGCACCAAACGGCCGCCGGCTGAGCGTCAGCATCGTCAGCCGTGGCCGGCGATCGGCCGCGGCGCAGCACGTGTGGTGCTGCGTCGAGCCGAGATTTGTGTTTGACATCTCGCGAGCTTGCGATGTATTATGAAGCCGTCCAGCCCAGGAGACTTCATGACCAACAAGGCAACCGCGAAAAACCCCTCGAAACCTGTCGGCAGTGTCAAGGCGTTCGGTGATGCCGCCGAATGTCTCAAGACCCTCGCCCATCCGGTCCGCTTGCGAATCGTCCAGCTCTTGCTGCACGGTCGCTACAACGTCGGCGAATTGGCCGAAGATTGCGAGATCCCCGACAACGTGGCGTCAGAACACTTGCGGCTGCTGCAACGCTGTGGGTTTCTGTCCAGTGAGCGGGAAGGGCGGCGGGTGTTTTACCAAATCGCCGAACCGCATCTCGAACAGCTGATGGCCTGCGTCGAAGGGCGGTTCCTGCATTCGCCTGCGAAGCGTCGTTAGCAAGCCACGTTTCCTGTTTTTCAAACATCTCGTCATCTCTCGATGTGTCATGGTTTTCGATTGTCAACGACGAAGGGTACCCAGTCATGAAGATTGTCATCATCGGCGGTGTCGCCGGAGGCGCCTCGGCGGCCGCTCGGGCCCGACGGCTGAGCGACCAGGCCGAGATCATCGTGCTCGAGCGCGGGCATCATCCCTCGTTCGCCAATTGCGGCATGCCCTACTACGTCGGCGGTGAGATCAAGTCGCGTGACAAGTTGTTGGTCGCTCCGATTGAAATGCTGCGGCAGCGTCATCGATTGGACATTCGCACACGATCCGAAGTCGTTGCGTTGGAATTGGCTGAAAAACGCGTGCGGGTGCGTGATCTGGAATCGGGCAACGAGTACAGCGAGCGCTACGACAAGCTGATCATTGCGACCGGGGCGTCCGCGTTTCGGCCGCCGATCGAAGGCATCGATGGCCCGCGCGTCTTGGCGCTGCGGGACTTGGCCGACGCCGATCGGATGCACCAGAGCGCCACCTCGGGGGCGTCGCATGCCGTCGTCGTCGGCGCGGGCTTCATCGGAATCGAGGTCGCTGAGAATCTGGTCCGTCGCGGCATCCGAACCACCATCGTGGAACTCGGTGGCCAGATTCTGCCGCCTTGGGACCGGGAGATGATGGTTCCGCTGGAGGACCATTTGCGAGAAATGGGCGTCGGGTTGAGGCTCAACGAATCGGCGCAGCGTTTCATCGATTCGCCCCAGGGGCTGAAGATCGAATTGCAATCGGGGGCATCGATTGACGCGGATTTCGCGGCGATCTGCATCGGCGTTCGCCCGGAGAGCAGGCTCGCCGCCGACGCCGGGATTGCCTGTGGATCGCGTGGGGGTATCGTCGTCAACGATCACATGCAGACCAACAATCCCGATGTCTACGCCGTCGGCGATGTCATCGAAGTGACGGATTTTGTCACCAAGAAACCCGCGCAAATTCCGCTTGCCGGGCCGGCGAATCGGCAGGGCAGAATCGCCGCCGATCATCTCTTCGGCCGTCCATCGACCTATCGGGGCACACAAGGCACCGCGGTCGTCGGCGTGTTTGGGAAAGTCGCCGCGATGACCGGGCAAAGTGAGAAGGCACTGCGACGCGAGGGATCGCGATACGAAAAGATCTACATTCACCCGACCGATCATGCCGGGTACTATCCCGGCGCCGAAGGCATGACGCTGAAGTTGTTGTTTGATCCCGACGGAGGCGCGATCCTCGGCGCCCAATGCGTCGGTGGCAACGGTGTGGACAAACGCATCGACGTCATCGCCATGGCGATCCAAGCCGGCCTGACGGTGGAAGACCTGGAGGAATCGGAGCTTTGTTACGCGCCCCAATTCGGACACGCCAAAGACCCGATCAACATGGCCGGGTTTGTCGCCGCCGGCGTGCTCCGCGGTGACCAACCGATCGTTCACGTGGACACACTCAGCGACAAGTCTCGTGGTCCTGCGTTCCTGTTGGACGTTCGCAGCGAGGCCGAGTTCGCCGCGGGGCATCTGCCCGGTGCAGTCAATCTTCCCATCGAACAACTGCGCGAACGTCTCGGCGAAGTTCCCCGTGACCGAACGATCACCGCCTACTGCAAAGTCGGCCAACGCGGCTATTTGGCGACACGCGTCTTGCTGCAACACGGCTTCGATGCCGCCAACCTGAGCGGCGGATACACGCTGTGGTGTCGCTACCAAGAATGACCGTGTCATTGACCACTGTCCCCTTTCCCCAAGTGACCATGATGAAACGAACCACACTACTGATCGTTACCGTTGCACTCTCCTTGCTGATCGCCGAGCCCCTGCTGGCCCAGGGCGGTCCCGGCCAGGGTCAGGGTCGCGGTTTTCGCGGCGGTCGAGGTTTCGGATTCCAAGGCGGTCGAGGCCAAGCTGCGCAGGCGGACAATGCTGCGCAGGCGGACAATGCTGCGCAGGCGGAACACGGCCCCGGTCACGCCCACGGCGCCGACGACCGACACGATTCCGATCATGAAGTCTTTCAGTTTTTGCTGACCCATCACGAGAAGATCAAACGCACGGTCAAAGCATTGCCTGACGGCGTCGAGACGCTGACCGAATCGGACACGCCCGAAATCGCGGACAAAATCAAAGAGCACGTCGAGTGGATGGAATACCGGATCAAGCACACCCAGCCGATCCGGATGCGTGATCCGCTGTTTGCC
Source organism: Stieleria sedimenti (assembly GCF_025060895.1). GTDB lineage: Bacteria > Planctomycetota > Planctomycetia > Pirellulales > Pirellulaceae > Stieleria > Stieleria sedimenti. Next base: position 6,322 of record NZ_JANZKV010000111.1, read on the forward strand.
GAACTGTTTCGCCACACCGACAAGATCAAGATGATCCACGAGGATACGGAGAAAGGCGTGCGGGTCACGGAGACGTCGCAGGATCCCTACGTTGCCAAATTGATCAAAGCCCATGCGAAGGCGGTCTCGGGCTTCGTCGAACGCGGGTTTGCCGAAGCGATGAAAAACCATGCCGTTCCGGGCCAAGAAAATCTCGCCAAGACGACGCCGAACCATCCGACGATCCAGGGTCACGGTTCGGTGGTCCAATTGCCTCAGGCGGCACATCAACCGCGTTCGGGGACCAAGTTGCTCGTCGACGTGACCCGCGGCGGTGATCCGAGCAAATTAAATGCCGCGATCGAAAAGGTTGCCAAGTACGTCAACATTTACGCCGGGGCGGGCGCGGAACCGGCGGAGGTTCAAATCGCCGTCGTGTTCCATGGCGACGCGACACTCGCCGTTCTCAACTCCGATGCCTACGCGTCCAATTTCAAGGTGAAGACGAATCCCAATCTGGACTTGCTGCATCGGTTGCACGAATCGGGGGTCGAACTGTACGTGTGTGGTCAGTCGTTGATTTCTAAAGGATCCGATCCCCAGGACGTCGCGGTCTTTGTCGACACCGCCGTTTCCGCCCTGACCGCCGTCGTCAATCTACAGGCCGACGGCTACGCCTACCTGCCGCTGGGAAACTAGTGCTTTGTCGCAACTGAATCTTCGGGTGGCTCGTTTGATCGAGTACGACGGCCGTTGCGGCCCGTCACGGCTCATGTTAAATCTGAATGACTTTGAACACGCGAACCTCACAGCGTTGCCTCTCGTTTCCGGAGAATAAGAGGGGCTGGTGGATGCATTTGCGACCCAAAAATGGAAAATCCATCAGGTCAGTCGCACGACCTAAAGTCTTCGCGGTACGCCCTTGCTGCCAAGCGACAACGCGAGCACCAAGACCAGGATGCCGCCGATCAACAGTCCGCCGCCGACACCCAACGCTTCGGCGGCAGAGGCGATGTACAGCGGGTTCCAATCGATCGGCCGCAGTTCTTCGCCGCTGATCAGGGCCGAGCCCGCCCAGATCAAGAATCCGGCGCCGGCGGTAAACAGGACGACCGAGACGACGCACGCCAAGATGCGTCCCACCCGGGGAACCGCCAACGCGACGCCGACCAGAGCGCCGAACAGTCCGCCCACGATCAAGCTGGTGATGTCAAGTGGCATGGTCAATGGTCCCGGTTGTGACGTTCTCAAAAGGTGCGGATTCTCGATCCGCCCCCATGATACTCTGCGACCCACCACACCTTCAGGAAAGTGACCCGCCGTTGACCTGCGGACGAATTAGAGGTTTTATCCGCGTCGTGCACGGAGGCGGCGTCGACATCGGCATAATGGATGGGTCGAGGTTGCTGCGGAAAAGGGGGCAGGTATTCGTGACGCGGGATTCAGCATCCGTTGGTGTCTAGCCTTTAGGCGATTCCCGGTCGCTGCATAGCAGCGACGATGGGCGGCTAAAGCCCAATACCGCTAAGTTAACATGAATGAGGGGGCCCGGACGCTGGCGCGAACCGGCTGATGTCAAACGAATATCAGCCGTTTGGCGCGAGCCTACGGGCCCTCATCTNNGCCTGCACACCAACGCTGATGCCCGTACCATTCGTACCTGACCCCATTTCCGCTCGATCTGTTGCCTGCCATCCTACCTCCACGACGCCATGCGTACCCGCCCCATTGTTGCTCTCGCGGCATGTTGCTTCTTGGCTCCCTTGTTGCCGGCAGCCGACAGTCCCGAACAGGAGGCGTTCTTTGAAACGAAGATTCGCCCTGTGCTGGTCGAACATTGTTACCAGTGCCATTCCGCGACGTCCAAGGAACCCGAAGGCGGTTTGTTGCTGGATACCCGCGAGGGTATTCGCCGCGGAGGCGACACCGGCCATGCGGTGGTTCCGGGCGAATTGACCGACAGCTTGACACGCAACGCGATGATCGAGATTGAACCGGGTTCGATCAGGGCGCTGTTGCAGGCGTCAACATGCCGCTTGGCAATAGTCGCAACACCTGCTCGACCTGACGCAGGTTCTGTTGCGTTTCGGGATTGGAAAGCAGTTTCAAAATCTCGGCCGTCTGCTCCAGCATCCCCGGCAGCTTCGTCACCATTTGCAGGAACTCCGTTGCAGCCGCGGTGCCGTCGTCGAGATGCTCGATCGACACGGCACCGAGCCGTTCAGCGGTCGCCCGATCCAGTTCGATCGTGATGTTGCCATCGCCTCGGATCGCGTTGCCCGATCCCAGATCCAGTTCGAAGGAACCGTTGAGTTGCACGCGGACGGGAGCATCGTTCGGAGAGGGTTTCGGGTGTTTGGCACGGTCGGACTTTCGTTCGCGCGATAGCCGTTTGTTTCGCCGAACCGTGCGTTTCTTCGGCCGGTCTGTGGCCGTGCTGTCGATGACCCGCTGATCGTCGGCGTCTTTTTGCTGCGGACGCTGATCGGCAAATGCCGGTTGTAACATCGCAATGATCGCAAGGGACAGCATGGCGACGCGGAAGCCGGCGAGGCGATGGCAAAGACCGCGGCAAGGACGCCATAAGTTGTGTCGATCGAAATTCATCGTGCTCCGTCTCTCCGTGTCACATCTTGTTCCGGCAAACCGGCTATTGTAGTCGAAGCTCTCGGTTCGCGCGGTTGATCGAAGTGCGATGCCTGGGGCGATGTGGACAATCTTCACACCACCCAAATCTTCTCCGCCGCCCTGCCTTTGGTAATGGATCAAACTCATGCACTTTGTCAGACACGCCCTGCTGCTCGTTGCCTTCGCCATTGGATGCCCGGCACGAGCCGATCGTGCGGACTGGGTCGAGGGATCGTCAACTCAAAACGATGGGGCGAATCGCGAACACTACAACGGAGCCGCGATTTTGCCCTGGAAGCACTTCATGGGAGATTGGCGGGATGCGAACGATACTGTGCAAGGCGATGTGGCTTATGCCGTGAGCGAAGTGATCGATGACGACACACGCAAATCGGTGCGTTGGGACGTCACGAGATTGGTGAAAGAATGGACCGCACAGAAGTCTCCCCACAAAGGCATGTTTCTGCGCGTCACCGACGGCCGGGGACGGATCGTCTTCGCCAGTCGCGAACGCCCCGACGCGTCGCTGCATCCGGCGCTTGAGGTCAACGGCACGGGCGGAACCATCATGCTCGCCGCCACCGCCGATACCTACCTGACGGCATCGACGTATCGTTGCCAAGGCCAAGCGGAGCAACTGCGCGTCTCCGCCGCGCCGGAGAATCTGTTGGTCCGATTTGATTTGGACCAACTCGCCGCTGTGGGGGCGATCTCGGCGGCAACGTTGGTCCTGCATTCGACCGAGCAGTATGGATCGGCAACGATTGGTGTGTTTCGTTGCGGGCAGGGACACGACGAACCGCCGACGCCACCGGTTGTGGGGCTTGCGGCCAGGTACAAGGACGATCAAGGGATCCGAGCCGATCCCGACGTCGTCTTCGCAACGGGGTTTGAACGCGAGGACTGGAGCGACGAATGGACCGTTGCGGAGCCGATGGACAAGATCGATACGATTGCTGCCGACACGACATTTCAAAAATTTAAAGCTCTGCAAGGCCGCGCGTTGCGATCACGCATCGCCAAGGGGGCGCTGACCGCGCTCAATACGACCTACAAGTTCGGCCAGGAAACCGGTGCCGAGCCCGAAGAGATTTACTTTCGTTACTACCTGCGTTTGGGTGATGATTGGAACCAAACGCTGCAAGGCGGCAAGATGCCAGGGATCAGCGGCACCTACGGCCGCGGGGGCTGGGGCGGGCGGAAGAGCGATGGCATCAACGGATGGTCGGCGCGGGGGCTGTTTCGCATGACCGTTCCCCGCGGCAATCCGCTCGCTGGAACCACGCCGGTCGGATTCTATTGTTACCACGCCGACATGGAAGGTTCCTACGGCACCAACTGGATCTGGAACCAGGACTACCGCGGCTACTTGGAGCGGAATCGCTGGTATGCGATCGAACAATACTGTCGCCTCAATACACCCGGCGAAAAGGATGGCGTCTTGAAGGCTTGGGTCGATGGTCGATTGGCGTTTGAGAAAACCGATATCCGATTTCGTCGAACCGACGAACTAAAAATCGAACAGGTTTGGATGAACGTTTATCACGGCGGCAAACTCGCCTCGCCCCACGACCAACACGTGTTCATCGACAACGTGGTGATTGCGAGGCGATACATCGGCCCGATGGTTACCGCCAGTAACCGTTGACGTCCTGGAAGAACTTGTAGTTGGGTGGTGGATTGCCGATGGCGCCGGGCCAGTCGTGCGAGCCCTTGATGCGTGGGCCGTTGGCGCTCGGTTGCGACTGGTGTGCCCACCCCGATGTCGTGCGTCTGGGCGAGACCGATTGCCGGGGCGAAGTGGTGCGTGGGGCAAACAGGGCGCGGCCGCGAAACAGGCGAAACCCGCGGCCGGCGGTGGCTGTTTCGGCGTCGCCCAGATTGATTGTCCCCACCACGACGACGGCGGCGAAAAACCACTTGGCGTAACGACTCATTGAGCTGTTCCTCGATTTCAGACGGAGAGGGTTCTGCGGACGGCTCTCGGTGAATGGACGCGACCGAGGCTCCAGTCTAACAAGCGGACAAGGTGCGTTTATGTGACACCCTATCCGAAGAATAAGTTGTGGCAGACGACGAGTTGGCGGTCATGCCGTTGTCGAAGTGAACGCCGCGATTCACCGTTCGACCTCCCCTCGCTTCGCTCGACCCTCCTGCCAGGAGGGTGACTTTATAACTGCACGACCTCGCCGTGTGAGGGGAGCCCCGGAACAAACGCAATTTAGCCCAATGACACAATCTTCTCGCTGTTCTACGATAGGGTTCTCCAAATTCTTCCCGCGCAACGAAGAACCACTCTCCGATGAGCATCGCGTCCACCAAGCCCTCTTTGAGCGAAATGCAAGCCAATGGCTCCGCCGCTACCCGTATCCTGAACTTTGCGGATGGATTTTCCAAACGACACATCGGGCCATCCGAAGCGGACCTGGAAACCATGCTCGCGACGGTCGGATTTGAGTCACTCGACGGGCTCTCCGATGCGGCGGTTCCGGCCGACATTCGACTCGGCAGAGAGCTGGATATCCCCGAGGCGCGTGGTGAGCGGGAGTTTCTTTCGGCGCTGAAAACGATCGCCGGAAAAAATAAAGTCCATCGATCGTGCATCGGGATGGGCTACACCGACACCGTGACCCCGCCGGTGATTCTTCGCAACGTGCTGGAGAATCCGGGCTGGTACACCCAGTACACCCCTTACCAGGCGGAGATCGCACAGGGGCGGTTGGAGGCCTTGTTGAATTTCCAAACGATGATCGCCGACCTGACCGGCTTGCCCTTGGCCGGGGCGAGCCTGCTGGACGAGGCGACCGCGGCGGCCGAAGCGATGACGATGTGCTACTCCATCGCCTCGCACAAGAAGACAGGGTTCTGGGCCAGCGACGCGTGCCATCCGCAAACCCTGGCGCTGCTGGCGACGCGTGCCGAGGGGTTGGGGATCGATCTAAAAGTCGGCCCCATCGAGGAGATCGACTTTGACTACGGCGAGGGGGGGCTTTGTGGACTATTGGTTCAGTATCCGACGACCGAAGGCCGGATCGAGGATTATCGCGACGTGGCCGCGAACGCCAAGCAGTCCGGCTGCATGACCGTCGCGGCAGCCGACATCCTCGGCTTGACCCTGTTGACGCCGCCGGGCGAGTGGGGCGCCGACATTTGCGTCGGCAGCGCACAGCGTTTCGGCGTGCCGATGGGCTTGGGCGGCCCGCACGCGGCCTACATTTCGACGCACGAAAAACACGCCCGCAAGCTGCCCGGGCGAATCATCGGAATCTCCAAGGACGTCCACGGCGATCGGGCGCTGCGGATGGCCATCCAAACCCGCGAACAGCACATTCGCCGCGACAAGGCGACCAGCAACATCTGCACCGCGCAAGCCCTATTGGCGATCATCAGTTCGTTCTACGGCGTTTACCACGGCCCCGAAGGACTGGTCGCGATCGGCCGTCGTACCCAAGCCTACACCGCCGCCTTGGCCAAGGGGCTGGAACGACTGGGACACGAGACGCTCGGCGACGGACCGATCTTCGACACGATCCGGATCCGACTGGGCAAAGGCCGCACCCACGCGGCGCGTCAGGTTGCCGATGCGGCCCGCGAACGTCTGATCAATCTGCGTGAATACGATGACGGAACCCTGGGCGTGACGCTCGACGAAACCGCCGATCGCGGCTTGGTCGCCGACCTGTTGGCCGCATTTAACTTTGGCCATTACACCGGGTTCGACGTCGATGCATTGGTCGACGAAGCCGCCGAGGATGGAACGCTGGACCTGGGATCGTTCACCCGCACGACGCCGTTCATGAACCACGAGGTCTTTCACAGCTATCGCAGCGAAACGGAATTGCTGCGTTACATCTTTAAACTGATGGGCCGCGACCTCTCGCTCGCCAATAGCATGATTCCGCTGGGGTCGTGCACGATGAAGCTGAACGGGACCAGCGAGATGATTCCGGTCACGTGGCCGGAGTTTGCCAACATGCATCCGTTCGCCCCCGACGTGCAGTGGCGCGGTTACACGCACATGTTCCGCGAACTGGAACGCTGGCTCTGCGAAGTCACCGGTTTCGCCGCGGTCAGCTTGCAGCCCAACGCCGGATCGCAAGGCGAATACGCCGGCTTGCTTGTGATACGGGCCTACCATGAACAGATGGCCAAAGCGGAAGGTCGTGAAAACGCACGCGATGTTTGCCTGATCCCGACCTCCGCCCACGGGACCAACCCGGCTTCGGCGGTGATGGCGGGAATGAAGGTGGTGGCGATCAAGTGTGACGATCGCGGCGACATCGACATGGACGACTTGCGGGCCAAGGCGGAAAAACACTCCGATCACCTGTCCGCATTGATGATCACCTATCCGTCGACGCACGGTGTCTTTGAACCGACGATTCGCGAAGTGTGTGATGTGATTCACCAGCACGGCGGCCAGGTCTACATGGACGGTGCGAACATGAACGCCCAGGTCGGTTTGACCAGCCCGGGAATCTGCGGCGCCGACGTTTGCCACTTGAATCTGCACAAAACGTTCTGTATCCCGCACGGCGGTGGTGGGCCGGGCATGGGGCCGATCGGCGTCGCCAAACAGTTGGTGCCGTTCTTGCCCGGGCACCCGGTCGAACGCCCCGACTCCGCCGGCGAGTTTGCAATCGGGCCTGTCGCCGGAGCCCCGTACGGCAGCCCCAGCATTCTGACCATCAGTTACGTCTACATCGCCTTGATGGGGGCGGCGGGTCTCAAGAAGGCCACGCAAGTCGCGATTCTCAATGCCAACTACATGGCGAAACGACTCAGCGACCACTACGACGTTCTCTACACCGATGCAAATGGATTCGTCGCCCATGAATTCATCATCGATTGCCGCAGCTTTGAGAAATCCGCCGGCATCAAGACCGACGATATCGCCAAGCGTTTGATGGACTACGGATTCCACGCGCCGACGATGTCGTGGCCCGTTGCCGGAACGTTGATGATCGAGCCGACCGAAAGCGAATCCAAGCACGAACTGGATCGTTTCTGTGACGCGTTGATTGCGATTCGCAAAGAGATCGAAGCGATCGAAAACGGGGAGATGGACCGCGAGGACAACCCGCTCCGCAACTCGCCCCACACGATGCAGGAGATCGGCGGCGATGACTGGTCGCATCCCTACACCCGCGAGCAAGCGGCTTGGCCGACTGCGTGGTTGCGTGATGCAAAGTTCTGGCCGACCGTCGGCCGGATCGATAACACTTATGGCGATCGAAACCTGGTCTGCGCCTGCGTGCCGATGAGCGACTACGAGTGAAAGGAAGCGGGCGAGAGCGCAAGCTGATTCGCACCCGCGTCGGCGCACGTTGTTTGCTCGCCCCGTCCGGCAACTCTTCAATTGGCATCAGCCGGATCGCCGGGGCTGGGCGGCGATTCCTCTTCGAGCATTTTTTGCAGCATCGGCATGACGACCGTCTGATAGACGCCGCGGGCCATCGGATAACGCTTCATCAATTCGAAGGTGTCATACAATTGCTGTCCGCCGGCCGCATCGGTCGGGACGCGCATCTGGCGGCCGTCGGCGTCCACCATCACGGTTTCATAACGCCAGGCTCCCGATTCGTCTTGGGTTCGAACCACATCGGAGAGTTGTGCGGTGTTGGTATCGAAGGTTCCTTCGGCGGGCGGTGTCTTGTCGGCGTATTGATCAACGTCCAGCCCGAGTGACTGGGCGATCGTGGAAGAGACCTGTTGGACCGATTGCTCGCTGGCGACCGACTCGAGCCGTTGGAGATTCTTTTCTAACTCAGTCAGCTTTCGCTCGTCGGAGAGTGTTTCGGCCGATCGGATTTGCGATTCAATCGACTGCTCGATCTCTTGGGCGGAGACCTCCGCCGGCGCTTGGGCGACGCTGTCGAGTTCGGCGGGGACCGCTCGCGTTGATTCGTCGGCAGACCGGTTGGCATTCGGATTGCGGGAAGAGGAGGATGCGTCGGATTCGATCTCCGATGCACCGCCGCGAGCAGCCTTCGCGCTTGTGACTTGGGGACCGGATCCGACTTGCGCTCTGGGCACATACCACAACAGCAACACGACCAGCAGGATGGCGTGAACGGCAAGCGAGATTCCGATTGCGATTCGTTTGCGAGTCATGTTTACGGTGAAAGCCTTTCGACGATCCACGAAGACGCTTGTTTGCGATAACAGAGTCGATCGTGAAGCCGACTCTCACGTCCTTGCCAAAATTCGATGCGGTTGGGGCTGACACAGTATCCGCCCCAGTCGTCCGGGCAAGGGATCTCTTTGTCGGCATATTGTTTCTTCAACTCGGCCAAACGCTTTTCCAACACTTCGCGCGACTCGATCACGCTCGATTGCCGGCTCACGACGGCGCCCAGCTGGCTGTCGTGGGGCCGTTTTCGAAAGTAGCTGACCGATTGATCCCGTGGGGTCCGGGTCGCGGTTCCTTCAATGCGGACCTGTCGTTGAACATGTTGCCACAGGAAGCACAGTGAAACGTTCGGGTTCGATTCGATCTGCCGTGCCTTTTGGGATCGGTAATTGGTGTAGAACCAGAACTTGCCGTCGTCGAGCCCCTTCAGTAGTACGACGCGGCTGGTCACACCGCCGTGGCCATCGCTGGTCGACAGCGTCATCGCATTGGCCTCCACCCATTCCGGCAAATTCCCTTCCATCGCCTCGTTGAGCCAGGTGCGAAACTGAACCATCGGATCGCCAGAGATGTCTTTCTCCAGTAGGCTGCCAAGCTTGTAGCTTTGACGCATTTCGTAAAGGCTCATGTTGGGATTCTCCCTCGGTGTTCGGTTGGCACGCCCGGTGCATTCTAGAAGTCAGCCAAATGGCGAGCTGCCAAAATGGCAGTTTATTGATCTTGTTCTTAGGTAAAGTCATGCAGGAAATGAATCCTTCCCAACGATCGGAAACCATGATTGGAAAGCTGCTGGTCGCATCGACGTCTGTGCAAGACCCGGTGTTGAGCCGATCCGTTTCTCTTGTCGTGCATCAAGATAGCGAGAACGTCTTTGCCGTGCTGCTGAACCGACCGATGACCCCTCCGCCCGGGCTGATGCAGTTGCTCGGATCGGCGTCGGGAGAAGCATCGCAGGCGGGGCGCGGCCCATCCAATCGGTTGGGCGGCAAGGGTGGTGCAGGGTCCGGTCTGTCTGGGGCCAGCCTGTCTGGTGCGGGGGCGTTTCCGACGAATCTGCCGGGGGCGGAAACGGCACCGAGTGCCATGGAGGATGCCGCGGACGAGCTGCAATCGGCCGGAAACAAGCATGCATTGGCAGCCCAAGCGGCCGCCGAGGCCTCCAAGTCACTCGGCATGATTCATTTCGGCGGTCCGCTCTCGGGACCCGTCGTGGCGGTCCACAATTCCAGCGAGCATGCCGAGGCCCAGGCGGGCAAGGGGATCTACGTTGCCGCCCAGCGGGACATGTTGGAGACCTTGGTCCGGCAAAAGCCGGGGCCGTTTCGATTGATCGTCGGGCATTTGGGTTGGTCGATTGACCAGTTGCGCGCCGAACGGGAGGCGGGGTTTTGGCACATGATCGACGCGACCGATGAGGACGTCTTTGCCGGGGACCACGAACTTTGGCCGATGGTCATTCGCCGGGCGACGACGCGTTCGGTCGCCGATTGGTTGGGAATCAAGGACACCCCGTTCGCCGCCGAGGTCAATTAGTCCGGGCGGGTGAATCCCCGTTGCCGGATTTCATCTATCGCGGATCGACTTTCTTGGTACCTTTTGAAGATTGTTCCGCTTTCTCCCGTCCTGTTCGCGTCCGCTTGCTGTGTCCCAAGATAAGCCCCAACCGCCCGAAGACGATCGTCCGAGGAAGTTCCGCATCACCCGCAAGCGGCTCGGCACGATCCGTTTTATCGACCCCAAGGGTGACTATGGATTCATCGATGCCGAAGACTTTCGGGATGACGTTTTCTTTCATCACACCGTCTGGCAGTTCGGTGGCGCGTCTTCCGGTGGGCCGCTTCAATTACAGCAAAACAACTCCGACCAGCCACGAAAATTAGATCCCGAAGAATTGGTCACGAAGTTCGTCGAGTTTGAGATCGACGATGAGATGTTTGAAGCCGAGCAGCGGCTTCGGGCCAAGGTGGTCCGGCTGACGCGTCGTCCGATGGGAAAGAAATTGACCGGCCGCGACGCGACGTTCAAGATCGTCACGCACCACCCCAAGGCACGGCGGAAGCGTCCCGACTGGCGGGGTTGAATCGATTGTCGTAGTCGTAGGGCATGCTGTGCATGCCGGCTGTCACGCACAGCGTGACCTACGTGTGTGTCACGCACAGCGTGACCTACGTGTCTGTCACGCACAGCGTGACCTACGTTGTCTGTCACGCACAGCGTGACCTACGTGTGTGTCACGCACAGCGGTGACCTACGCCGCGGCCTCGTCGTCTTCTTTGGGATCGTCGGGCAGTTTGCCGCCGTTGTCTTTGGCGCGTTGGACGTCGACTTCCAGATCGCGAATGACGGTCGGGTTGATCTGTTTGCCCAGCATTTCACGCGTTTCTTTGAACATGATGTCGACCTTGCGACGCTGGTTGGGATTGCGTGTTCCGATCTCCTTCAAGAACATCCCCTGTTTCCTTCCCATGTCATCGGCCAACTGTTCGTTGGTGGGTTGATCACGCAGTGCATTGAGTAGCTCTTCGGCTTCTTTCATCTGCCCTTTCTTCAGACGCAAGCGGATCCGTGCGGCGAGCAGTTTACGAATTGCGACAAGGTCGATGATCGCGTTTTGCACGCCGCGAATGTATGCTTCGGCTTGCAGTCGCATGTCGTCGCCGGTCAGGTCGGCGACTTCCTTGGGCGTCAGCCCCGGCACCATCGGCAAGCGGGCGAGCACGGCGCCGCCGTTTTTGACGTACAGCAAACGCAGCGGGTGGTCGGTCTTTTCGATCGCCAGGCGGCCGTTCCAGTCCGTCCGCCCGACGAAGCTCATGGATTTGCTTTTCAATTCGCGTTCGTACAGTTCGTAGCCGATCAAGGGCAAGTCTTCGCGGCCTTTGACGTGCAGCCGCAGCAGCGTATCGTCGCGCTGTGGTCTGAGCAGCATGGCCATCTTGAATGTGCGTTGATTCTTTCGCCCTTGCAGCCCGCCGGCCATACCGGAGTAGTAGTCCATGTTGACATTGGGGCCGTCACGTTCGGTGGCGATCAAGTAGGCCCACTCGATTCGACCGACGGCAATCGGTTTCCCGTTGCGGTCGTTTTTTCGAATCATCGGCTGCAGGGCGCTGCCCACCGGCACGTTCGCCGGTGACTCGGGATCCAGGATCAGGTTTCCGGCACGTATCATGCCCGTTGCGGTCTTTTGGCCGGCATCATCGATCCGCACCATCGGTGAAAACGCCCGGGTGATGGTGTGGCCGACGACGTTGGGCAGGTCATAGGCCGACAGGAACGGCGATTCAACGACGGCACCGAACAGCCGCATCAAGGTTTCCATCTCCGACACCGCGACGGTGGATCCGTTGGCGTGTTGCCGGATCCGAACGACGAACACCTTGTCGTATTCTTCGACGGTCGACGCGACCAGTCCGGTCACGGGCAAGGGAATGATCTTGGCGCCGGGTTTGGCGAACGTCGTGGCTTGTCCGCGGGTGACCAGCAGGGCTTCGGTGGATGGTTCGTTCCAGGTTTCCGACAGCGCGATCGCGTCGCCGTCAAACGGTTGCAGCTTTGCGGCGGTCCCGGCCATCGCTGGATCGCCGTATTCGGCGGCGCGACGGAGCACGTTGGCTTGCATGCCTTGAGTGACTGCGACCGAGCTGACGTATTGGGGCAGGCTGCGGACCGATTGGATTCGAATCGCGTCCTCGTGATCGCGTTTGACCGCGATGACCGGATCCGACGCTGCGATTTGATCATACGTCAGGTCTTCCATGGAACGAAACGACGCGGTGGCGACCGGCGGCGGGGCGTCGGCGATCGTGGTCCGCCACAGCGCATTGAAATCACGATCCAAATACTCCAAGACCGGTTCGCGAAGCGTGTCGGCGGTGAAGCGGGGATCGCGAGAGACGACCCAGATCAGCACCCGATAGGGAGAGTAATCCCACGGCTCTTCGTCGCGGGGATCCGGCTGGGCGGCCGACGTGTCCTCTTCGGGTTCGCTCGACGTGGCCTCGTCCGCTTCGTTGGCGGTCTGGGCCGACAGCGAAGGGGCCATCGACAACGACAGCAGCGCGAGACAGGCGGTGATGAAAATGAGTCGGGTCGGGTCGGTGGTGAAACGCTTCAAAATTCCAATCTCCAGTTCCCGGCGTTCTGATAGAGCGAAACGATGTTGTTGCCCATGCCGACCAAGTTATTCCGGTACGCAAACGAATCGACCATTTGCCACAGCGGCAACACCGGTAATTCGTGATGCGAAATCGAGTGCAAGACCAGCAAACGGTCTCGAACTTCTTTCCAATTGCGAGCTTCTTCGAGACGGCGGAGGCCGAGACCGATCAGCTGGTCCTCGCTCTTGGCCAGTCCACGCGGGCCGAGCAAGCGACGCGCATCGATGATCGGTTCCCAGATCGCGCAGGAAACGTAAACCAGGTCCGCGGTGTCGGGGTCGGGGTAGGTGCGTCCGACGGGAAGTTCGACCAATTCGACGTCCAGTCCGATCAATTCCCATTGGCTGCGAATCGCTTCACAGGCGACGCGGGACAGGTTGTCGGCGGGGAACGCCAGTCGCACGGTGCGCAGTTTCGGTTCCGGTTCGCCCTTGCGTTCCGCCTCGGCCGCCTTCAAGTTCTGGCTTAGCGAGACCAACAACTGCGCCAAACTGGGCTCGAACCGTCGCGGCAAGATCGAGGTGTCATAGCCATAACCGAGCGGATCGTCTTGGCTGAGCCCGGCCGGAAAGGGGCCCGAGAGGACACGGCATCCCAGCGATTCATGGTTCTCCAACAATTCGCCTTTCAAGATGTCTTCGCGGTTGATGCCGTAAAGCAGGGCGCGGCGGAAGTTCTTGTCGGCGACAAACTCGTGGTCCGAGCAGGGGACCAGCATGTGGATCGTGGGCAGCGGGTACTCCACGACTTTCACGTCGCGGCGTTCTTTCAGCTTGATCGCGTCGGCGGGAAACAATTGATCCAGCACATCGATTTCGCCGCTGAGCAATTTGGACACCGAATCGCTGCCGGTGTCGCATCGGACCTCGACGATTTCGCGAGGTTTGCCGCTGTCCCCGCTGGCCCGCCGCGCCTCTTCGGTCAGCTTGAACCGGGTTTGGTCGTCTTCGATCACGTCGATGAAATAGTCTCCCGTCGGTCCGCCTTTTTCACCCCCGAACCAGCTGGCGTCGACGTTGATTTGAAGCAAGCAGGTGGGCAGGACGTGGGGGCGGCGAAGGACGCATTCGATGCGTTGGGGGCCGTCGATGCCGATCCCGGTGACGCTGGCGGCCCAGGGAGAAAAATAGGTTTCCGATTCGGGCCTCGCACGCCGGGCCAGTTGGTCGGCCAGAAAGTCGACTTCGATGCGATTGAGTGGGTTGGGCAGCTTGGCCGTGTCGATGGACAGTTCCAGGACTTGGCGGTCGGGCGTTGTTTCCGCGGATCCGAAAATGAAATCGTATTCTCCGCCTTCGGGTGCGGCGCCTTGGATTTCGAACATCGTCCGGTACAGCAAACGGCCGGCGCGTCGTGCGGACCAGTTGTCCAGACGTACGGGATCGAAGACCCGCGCCGCTTGCAGCACACCGACGGAGACCAGCGGATAGGCCTCGTCGATCTTTTTGACCAATTCTCGCCCGCCCTCGATGTCGGGCTTGAGATACAAACTCTCCCGCGCCAACGTCCGCGCCGAGCGAAAGTCCTTTTGTTTGACCGCTTCGATCGCCTCGTTGCGTTTCTCGGTGGCCATCCGCAAGAACTCGCCGTCCCACTTCGAAATCGCCGGCAGATCAAATCGTCCGTAATCTTCTTTCAATCGGGCCAGCAACTGCTGGGCGTTGTCCAGGTCTCCTTCGTCGACCATCGCCTGCATCAGCCCACCGGTGGTCAAACTGATCGCCTTGAGCACTTGGGCTTGATTGTATTGGGGGTCATAACGAAACAGTTCTTCCAGCATCGCCAGGGACTCGGCGCGCTGGCTGCCCGAGGCGCGTTGAATCGCGTTCCGCCACAGAAACTCCGAACGCAGGGCTTTCAGGCCGGGGCGTCGCGGGTAGTCGCGGATCAAGATCGACAGAAACGGGTACGCGCCGACGAAATCTTCGTTGGCAATCCGCGATGCGGTTTCACGCTCGAGTCGCTTTTCCCAGAAATCGATGCGTTCGATGTCCGACCACTTGGCCACAAATTCCTCGACTTCGATGCCCAGAATCGAAAACTGCAACGTTCCGCGGGGAGTCGTCGGCATGTCACGGACCGGCAACAGATGCGATTTCACCCATCCGCCACCGGATTTTTCGGTGAAGTAAATGATGTCGTGGGGTTCTTCTTGCAACAAACCCAGCCCGGAATCCTCCGGTTTGCCCGATTCGGCATAGGTCAGCATTTGTGCCCCAGCCGGTCGGTTCAGTCCGATCACCGACGGCCCGACCAGCCCCAGCGCGAGGATGCCCAGGGTCCGCAGGAGGACGCGAGAGGTTACTTGGTATTGGAACTTCATCGGCCACTCACCCCGCTGGGAATCTTGACGACGTAGACGACACCCTCTTCACCCGGCACCAGCAATCGATCTTGCAGCACCAGGGGAGTTGCCGAGAACGGTTCGCCGATCTCGGTCAGGCCGACCGGATCGTTGGAGGCCGGGTCGATCACGACGATCCAGCCGGTGTCAGAAACGAGGATGATGTTGCCCTCGTGGATCACGGCGTCTCCGACCGGCAAGCCGCGCGGGACGGGGACCGCAAAGGTGGGTTGGCCGTCGGTCGTGATCCCTCGCAGGACTTGGTCATCGGTCAACACGACCGCCTGATCGCCGGCCGTTGCCGGTCCCCAGATCACTCGACCGTCCATTTGGGTTTGGAACTTCTCTTTCAGCGTCACCAGATCTCGACCGATGATCAAATCCGCCGCCGGTCCACTGGTCGCCGCCAACAGCGTCGTGCCGACGCCGGCGATGGTTCCCAGCGTTGCCGAGGGCAGTTTGGTTTCGGCCAAGGGTGTCGTCCGGGGACCGACCCGCAACCGGTACAGACCGGCGCGGCTGTCGGCGACAACCACTTGGCCCGGGTCATCGGGAAGCGGCACGGTGTTGGACCACGAGATCTTTTCGACGGGGTTGGCGATCGGCTGGAAGGGGTTGCCCAGTTGTGATCCCGTCTGGTAATCCATCACGACCGCACGACCGTTGTCGAGTGTCAGGAACAAGCCCCCGCCGGCGACCAGTCCGCGTCCGGAGGGTTTCCCCGAGAGCACGTTCAAGCTGACCAGCCGCAGTTTTTCGGTCTTGCGTGTCGGGTCGTAGACGGCAATTTGCTGGCCGCCTTCGCCGCCCGCTTTGTTCAACAGCACCGCGCGATTGTCGTCGATCTTCAGCGGATCTTCGAAACGCATGATCACGCCGACGCCGCCGCGGTTCTCGATCGGTGCCCGGGTGGCACCGGTTGCGATCGCCGATCGGTCCAGTTCAAACAGGGCCGCTTGGGTGGTCAAGGCGTGCACGCCCGCGTCGGCACGACGGAGCATCGCGACGGGGGCGCCGATGTCGTTGCGCCACAGTTCCTCGCCCGTTTTGGGATCGACCGCCGAGACCCGGATGCCCGAGGTGCCCCGTAGCTGTCGCGCGTGCACCAGTGCATCGCCGATCGCCAGCGGTTGTCCGACAAACATGTCGCCTTCGTGTTTGAACCAATCCGGGACGACTCGGGCGCGGTTGACCTGCAGTTCGTAGCGTCCGATCCGCGATCCGGTGGTCCACATTTGACTGCGGCCGACGGCCATCTGTGTCAGCGTCGGTGTTCCGTAAGACGCAAGTTGTTTGGCGACGACGGAGACCTTGTCTGTTTCACTGGTGACTTCGATGTCGAACACGGAGATTTCGCCCAGGTCGGTCAGCACCACCAGGCGGCGTTGCTGGGCCACGATCGGCGGCACGACCACGTTCCCGCTCATCCGCACCGGGTCTTGGACCTTGGCCACGTTCGCACCGTTTTCGTCCACGCCCAGGATGTGAACCAGGCAATACTCGGGACCTTTGTTTTCGATCACAAACAGGTGTTCCAACAACGGCGTGGGCGGCACCGCGATGGTGCCCGCTTTGTGCCCGACGTAATAGCTTTGAATGCTGTCGCCGTTGTTGCTGTCCAGCACGTACAGGTTGCTGTGATCGCCGGGGATGTAGGCGATTGCGGCGCGGTCGTCGACGCCCGGTCCGACCTCCAGCGATTGGGGAATCTGCTGAGCCCATTTGGCATCACCGGTCGTCGCGTCCAGCTCGATCAATCGTCCGGACTTGGTCGAGATGAAAATATCGTTGTCGCTGACAACCGGCTGGTTGAACGGCTCGCCGATCTTGACACGCCAATCGACGTCACCGCTGCGTCCGTCGCAGCGTTCCACCGACAGGTCGTTCGATCCGGTCAGCAACACCGCGGTGCCGCCGTCCAAACGGATCGGGCTGTGGGCCAGGGAGTTCCCGACGTAGCGCCGCCACAGCAATGTGCCGTCTTCGCCGTTGAAGGCGAGCACACTGCCCTTGGTTCGAATGAAGATCACTTCGTCACGCAAGTCGGGGACGCGATCACCCGAGCGCGCCGTCAACACGATTGGGTTCAAGTCGGTTTGCGGTTCCGCTTCGATCCGCTGGGGCAACGCCGCGGTGGTTTCGACCAATTGCTGTTGGATCTCGCTGGCTTTGGCGATCAGCGTGGCCAGTCGTTCGTTGTCGCCGAGTTCGGGAAAGGAGCGGAGCAGTTCGTAGCGAACATCGTACGCTTGCTTGGTTTTCTTCTCGGCCAGCAAGGCGGTCATTTGATCGACTGCGGCATCGAGTTGCTCGTTGCGGTTTATTTCGCGCTCGACGCGGCCCCGCGCTTCGTCGATTTCTTTGAGTCGTCCGGAGAGCGTCGTCCGCATCGCGCCGGTCATGTATTGCGGATTGTTGGTCAACTCGATCTGTTCTTCCAGCTTGTTCAAGAGCTCTCGCTTGGCGGTGGTTTCCGATTTTTCGTTGGCTTCGGTGACGATGTTTTCGGCGATCTTGACCAACAGCGCGGCCAAGTTGCCACGTTCTTCGTTGAGCCCCTCTTCGTCTTCGATCTCAGGCAGCTTTTGTTGCGCCAATTCCGTCGCGTAGGTCGGATCGGTCATGCCTTCGGCCCGATACAGTTCGGTCATGATCACACGGGTCCGCGCCAGGGAACTGTGTTCATTGCCGTTGCCGAACGAATCGAGAAACTCCAGGTATTTCTCTTGGGCCGGCGTGTAGTTTTGGTTGTCGTAGAGTTCGTTGGCGATCTGGATGCGTTCGTCTGCGTTGCCGCGGGAGAGGATCCAATAGAGGCCGCCGCCGGAGAGAAGCAGGAAACCGATGATCCCCAAGAACCCGTAAATCTTGAAGGAGTCCCATTGGTTTTCTTTGGGATCGGGTTTGGTGCGTCGGGCGCGGGGGCGTTCGCGTTGGGGGGCGTTGGAGAGCAAGTCGTTGTCGGCGACGGGAACGGCTTCGACGGGGATCGCTTCGGCTTCGACGGGTTCGAATTCGGCGAACGACTCGGCGGTCGTTTCGACCGGAATCGCTTCGACGGCTTGGACCTCGTCCGCCTCGTCGTCGTCGATCGCGACCAAGTCGTCTTCCACGACTTCCGCCGCGGCGATCGTCGCGTCGTCGGCGTACTCGCCGCTCCGGATTTCGCCGATCAACTTGGTCGCCTGGAAACGGGTCAGTTGCCCGTTGTCGACCAGCAATTTTGCGACCGCTTCGGGGGTTACCCGTGCGCCGCCTTGGTCCAGTTGTTCGCGCAGCGCTTCGATGATCTCCTGGTCCAGCAGACCGCGTCGTTCCAGTTGATCGATCAGTTCGTTAGCAAGCATCGTGATAAAGAGAGTGGTTACGAGAAGTGGTTGACGAGCGATCCGCCGTAACGCCACGTGTTGTGTTCATGGTGAACGAAGCAATTTGAAAGCGGCACTAGTCGAATTCTTCGACTTGGGTGACCTGGGTTTCGTTGAATCCGGCGATGGTTCCGGCGTCCATCGCGTCGACCAGGTACTGCAGCTTGCACAGTTCGTGAACTTTGATGACCAGCCTCGCCGGGTTGCCGCTTTCGTTGGCACGTTTGAGGGTCGTGATCAGGTTTTGTTTGCCGGGCGTTTCCTCTTGCCAATCCGTCGCCAGGACCAGGAAGGATCCGAATTCGTCGACTTGGACTTCGACCATTTCCAAGTCTTCCTCTTCCTCTTCAACAACCGTGGTGCTGGGGGCGTCGGTTTGTTGCCGCGGCATCTCGATCGATTTTTGCAGACTGAACGCCGCGGTCACCATGAAGAAGATCAACAGCAGGAACGTGACGTCGACCATCGGGGTCATGTCCAGCTCTTCCTCTTCCCGTTTGGTTTTTTGGAAGATCGGTTCGTCATCGTCATCGTCGTCCAGGCCCGCGAAGGTGGCTGCCGGTCCCGGGCCGACGGGTGGTGCCGGTGCGTCCGTTGGCGGCCTGCCGGTCGGCGGCGATGGGGTCGCCGCAGGGGGCGAAATCGCTTCGACGGGCGCCGCTGCGACGACAGCGGGGCCGGCTTCCGCCGCGGCAGAATCGCCGGGCAGGGGCGGCGGAGCGGTGCCCAGGTCGGCTTCGGGGACGTGGACCGCCGTGTCGCACTGGGGGCAGCGGACACGACGACCGGCCAACGAATCGTTGACTTTGTTCGTGGCGCCGCACTGGGGACAGGTAACTGGAATCGACATGCGTTGGGACGAGAAGTGGAGCTGTGTGTCTAAATCAATTCGGAAGCGATTTCGGTCAGCTGAAACTGCTGGAATCCGGCGATCGTTGCGGCATCCATCGCATCCACCAGGGCCTGTAGCCGGGCCGCCGATTCGACTTCGATCCGCAGGTCGGATGTCATCGGAGTGGCCCGCTTTGCGGCCGCCAGTTCGCTCACCAATTCCTGTTTGCCGACCAGTTCCTTTTGCCAGTCGGTTGTCATCAACAAAAAACTGCCATGGCGGTCGACGTGCAAACGGATCGGGTCGAAATCTTGGACAACGGCCGAGCGGCTGGCCTGGTCGTTCTCCGGGTTCGGCGTCTCGATCGCACGTTGCATCGAAAACGATGCGGTGACCATGAAAAAAATCAGGATCAAAAACGTGACGTCGATCATCGGCGTCAGGTCGAGTTCGGATTCGTTGCGGCGCGTCATAGTTCTTTCACCGCGATGTAAGTGGACGAAATATCCTCGAACGCGTCGCCGATAATTTTTTGCACACGCGTCACCTCGCCGACCGCGACTTCCCCGTCGCCCATGATCATCACGTGGTTTTTTTCTTCCCCACGGGTGGTCTTGAGTTCTTCGGAGATGTACTCGATCAATTCGGTCGTTTGGGTTTCTTCGTCGCTGCTGAATTCGGTTCCGTCGATTCGTTTCAGGATGACCTTGTCTTTGCCGGCCGGTTCGATGAACACGACCGCCGACTCTTTGGCGCTGATGGCGATACCGTTTTGTGCTTCGGGGATCTTTCCCATCTGGGTCGGATCCATCTTGGAACAGACGACAAAAAAGATCAGCAACAAGAAGGTGATGTCGATCATCGGGGTGATGTCCATTTCGTCTTCGTCTCGCTTTTTGCGAGGCATTTGGAAATCGTCATCTTCCTCGATGTCAGGTTCCTCGATCACGCTACTCATGATGCGTTAGCGTCCCCCGCTGCGAGCGAGTCCGGCTTTGAAGGCGTCCATGAAACGGCTGAGCCCGGATCCGACCAGGTCTTCCATCTTGGCGATTCGAATGTTGACGTTGGCGACCAGGATCATCAGCGGGATGGCGATCGCCAATCCGCTGGCGGTCGTCACCAGTGCGACGCGGATATCGCCGGCCAGCTTGCTCGGCTCGACCGACTCGGCGGTGGCCAGGGTTTGGAACGCACCCATCATGCCGAACACGGTTCCGAACAACCCGATCATCGGAGCGGCTTTGATCACGGTGCCGACCCAGCTGAGTCGATAATCCAGATCGCTCATCACGTCACGCTGGAACCGGTCCATCATGAACTTGCGGGCTCGGTTGTACCCCAGGTTGCGATGGCTGACGGCCAATTCGATGATCTGGGGCAACGCCCGGGCGTCCCCTTCGCAGTAGTCGATGGTGCCTTCGAAATCGCCGGCTTGAATCATCTGTTCCACGTCGTCCAGGAACTGGTCTTGTTCGTCTTCGGACTTGAAACGTTTCTGTCCGACGCGATTCCAGACGACGACGATGCAGTACAACCCCCAAAGTGCCACCGCCGCGAGTGCGAGGTAGGTCGCATCGGCGATCATGTTGAAAAGCGAATACGCAAGGATCATTGACATTCGTGTCTTTCCCGTTGATTGATGAGTTGAGTGGTTTCGTTTTGAGGGCAGGACGATCGGTCGGGCTGGACCATTTCAGCCGAACCTTGGTTTGCGCGGTCGTTCGTACGGTCGATCTCCCCAGGCAATCCCCCGGGCGATCGGTTTGCTCTGTCGATCAGTTCAGAAACCCTTTCGGTAACGTTGACTGACGATGCTGAAGGAGTAGCCGCCACCGTCGGGAGTGCTTTCAAAGACGGTTTTGGCGATCGAGTGGGGGAATTTTTTTCCTTTTTCTTCGGCGTACTGCTTTTCCATGTTGGCCAGCTGGTTCTCCAGATCCTTGGGGACAAAGCGGATCACATTGCGGCCGTTGACCTGGATACCGGCGGCGGTGAGCAATTGGCGGTCAAACTGCAGCAGCGGGTTGGAGAGTTTCCATGAAAAGTACAGCCGTTCTTCGGTCTTGGGCTGCGTGTTGACTCGCTTGGTCGGCGAGGTGGATAAGTTGTTGGCCATCTCGATGACGTTGGGGCCACCGCCCCCGAAAGCGGCCAGTTCGATTTTGTAAAAATCCAGTTGCTTCGCGTAGTCTTTCTTGCCCTTGGCGTTGAACGTCAGCTCCCAGCGTTCCCAGCGGCCGATGATGTCGTCTCCCTCACCCATCGGTCCCGGCGGCCGGCTGTCCCCCTGGCCGGTGCCCTGCGTCGAGGCGGTGGCGTTGGTGTCGGCGGTCGTCAGTGAAGCGGCCACGCTGCTGACCGCGTCGGTGACCGCCTCGATCGTGTCGGCCAGCGTCGGCTCCATCAAATCCTCAACCTCTTCGGCCCCCGGTGGTTCGAAATCACGCTCGAAACCCTCCGGGTTTTCACCGCGGCCGGGCGGGTTTTCGATGATCGGTGCCAACGCGATCGGTTTGGGTTCCCCGCTGAGCAGCCAGACGACGAACATCATGAACACGAACGCGCCGAGAAACAGGATCAAGGCCAGGAACAGCGAGGTCACCGAGTCGAAGCGGCTGAGCTTCAGTTTTTCGCGCTCCAGCTCCCGCTCCAGCCGGGCCGCTTCCATTTGGTCCGTTTTTTCTTCCTGCTCGACGATAGTTGACATCGCTTTAACTACCTCCGTCCCTGCTCGCGCGGCCGGAATTCGTGATTTGTGTCTCGACCCGAACGGGACGACGGCCTGCCAGACGATGGGCTGCCGGGGGCGATAGTGTGATCGGAAAACCCATTGGCCGCGAGTGCAGGCAGGGAATTGGTCTGAAAAGTTGGCGCGGTCGTCACGTCGGTAAGGAAATCGCCGTTTGGAGAGATTTTTCGAGCTATCATATGCTGCCGGACGCCTCTGCAAAAAGTCGCCGTCGCAATCGCTGTTGTCTCAATTGAAATTTGTCTCGCACTGAACCAATTGACGAACCCACGCATCATACCCTAGGATCCCCGCAGATCGAATGAATCTTCCAGCTGGTCAGGTAGCTCAGTTGGTAGAGCACGGCCCTGAAAAGGCCGGTGTCGCCGGTTCGAGCCCGGCCCTGACCACTCTCTTCGACTCGCTGTGAAGGCCTCGATTCTCTCTGGTTTCGCCAGGCCTTCTTGCAGGTTGCCGCCCCAACTAATCGACGGCCCTGCCCCGGAAAAAGCGATGATCGTACTGGGACGATTCCGTTGGGACGTCGGCCCCAAGCACTTTCCCGGAATCTCTCTGCCGCGGTCTCTCCGCCCCCTACGTCCGGGGCATCCGCGAGGTTGACCGACGTGTCGTCCCCTGAGGTTGACGACAGCCCTGCGGTCGGGCGAACAGGATCTTTTCGGATTTTCGATGGATTCGCAGTCGGCCGCCACGGAACCGTTGGTGGAGACACGCCCTGGTGCTTTGCCCAGATTTGAATTTCCGGCACAACCGCAGGTTGCTACGCAGGTTGCTACGCAGAGGCCGCTGCGTTTCAGGGGCCGCTGCGTTTCAGGGGCCGCTGCGTTTCAGGGGAGGGCGAGACTACCGCCGAGCCGGGTGGCTTGAGGGTGCCGGCAAGAGAGGTTGCGGGCGGGGGTCTGTCTATTGGCACGTCGAGAAAGCTTTTCAGGCATCCGCCTGCCCAAAAATGCGCTCTGCGGGCTAAACTGACGTCTCGCCTGTCCGCATGTCCCGATCCAAAGACTGGAAAGACGTGGAAAATTCATCCGAAAACCAGACGGCTTCGCATCACGGCAGCAATGAACAGTGGGGGACTCGGATCGGCGTGATCTTGGCCGTCGCCGGTTCGGCCGTGGGGCTCGGCAATTTCTTGAGGTTCCCCGGCCAAGCCGCTCAAAACGGTGGCGGCGCGTTCCTGCTGCCTTACTTCATCTCGTTGTTGGTCTTGGGCATCCCGCTGTGTTGGGCCGAATGGACGATGGGGCGTTATGGCGGGCACCATGGGTTCAATTCGTCCCCGGGGATTTTTAGCGTCGTTTGCCGCAACGCGAAGGCACGCTACCTGGCGGTTCCGGCACTGCTGATCCCGCTGGTGATCTACATGTATTACGTCGTGATCGAGGCCTGGTGTCTGGCGTATGCGTTTTCGTACTTGAACGGATCGCTGATGCTCGGCGAAGACACCGAGGCCTACGGTTCGTTTTTCAGCAGCTTTGTCGGCAGCGGCGAGGGGCAAAACGGCGCGGCGTTTCGAGGCGAGTCGTCGCTGCTGTACTTCGTGATGATCACCTTCGTGATCAACTTTATCTTTATCTACCGAGGCGTCGCCAAGGGGATCGAGACGTTTTGTCGCTATGCCATTCCGTTGATGGTCGTGTGTGCCCTGTGCGTGCTGGTCAGGGTGCTGACCTTGCCGGCCGACAAAGTGAATGCAGGATTGGGATTCATGTGGAACCCCGATTTCTCGGCCTTGTTGGATTCTAAGACGTGGCTCGCCGCATCCGGCCAGATCTTTTTCTCACTGTCGGTCGGATTCGGGGTGATCGTCAACTACGCCAGCTACCTGAAGAAAAAAGACGACGTGGTGCTCAGCGGATTGACCGCCTGCGGCATGAACGAGTTTTTCGAAGTCTGCCTGGGCGGTCTGATCACGTTGCCGGCCGCGTTCATTTTTCTCGGCGCGGCGGCAGGGGATCAGGGGACGTTCGGCCTGGGGTTCACCGCGCTGCCCAATGTGTTCGCTCAGATGCCGGCCGGGCAGTTCTTCGGGTTCCTGTGGTTTTTTATGTTGTTCTTGGCCGCGATCACCAGCAGCTTGTCGATGCTGCAGCCGGTGATCGCGTTCTTCGAGGAAGGTTTCGGGATGCAGCGTGGCGCGTCGGTGTCGCTGTTGGGCATCATCTCGCTGTCGGGCAGCGGATTTGTGATGTACTTTTCCGCCGGACTGAAAGCACTCGACACGTTCGATTTTTGGGTCGGCACGTTCTTGATTTTCGTGCTCGCGATGGTCCAAGCGGTGATTTACGGCTGGGTGTTTGGGATCGAGCAGGGAGCGAAAGAATCCAGTCAGGGGTCACACCTGAGAATCCCGACCGTGGTGCAGTACATGTTGAAGTACGTCGTGCCCGTCTACCTGGGCGTGATTTTCATCGCGTTCGCCTGGGAAAACGTGTTGGACAAAACCGATCCGGAAACGGGTGCGGTCACGCAAGGTTATCTGTCCAAGATCGCCGGGGACGAGGTGATCTTGATGTCGTTGTTATTCATCGGAGGCACGATCGCGTTCCTGACCGTGATGGTGCACGTCGCCGGAATCCGTTGGCGTCAGCAGGGTCGGTTCGACCAGATGGAGTGAAGTTGCAAGTTCGAAGTTTCAGGTTCCAAATTGTCCTGAAACCTGAAACCTGAAACCTGAAACCCGAAACCCGAAACCTGAAACTCAAATGAACATCTACGGTTGGATCGTGATGGCCTGCTCGGTCGGGTCGGTGGTCACGTTGTTGACGTATTGTCTGTACCGGGTGATGACCCTGCCGCCGGTACCGGATGACGATCCCGAATGACGCATCGGGTTTGCATTATCAATGTCGTCGGGCTGACCGCTCGATTGCTCGCTGACGCACCGGCGATTCGGTCGCTGGCGGGGAATCCGCCCACGGACGGGCTTGCCGCGGGCGGCAAGCAGTTCATGCCGTGGACCAGCCCACTGCCGGCGGTCACCTGCACCTCCCAGGCCACCATGCTGACCGGGCTGGCCCCGCGCGATCACGGCGTCGTCGGCAACGGATGGTACTACCGCGAGACCCAGGAAATTCGGTTCTGGCAGCAAGCCCGCTCGTTGGTCCAAGGTCCCGCGTTCTATGACGAGTTCGAAACCGCCAAGATGTTTTGGTGGTTCAATCAATCCTCGACGGCGCGTTACAGTTGCACGCCGAAGCCGCATTACGGCTGTGACGGCAGTAAAGTCTTTGACGTGCTCGACCACACCGGGTGCAATCTCACCGAGCGGCATGGCGCGTTTCCGTTTTTCACGTTCTGGGGGCCCGGTGCCGGGTTGCCGTGCAGTCGCTGGATCGCGGAGGCCACCGCGACGGTGCTGCGTGAAAAGCAGCCCCAGGTCACACTCGCCTACTTGCCGCATCTGGACTACGACTTCCAACGATTTCCGGATCACGACCCGGCGCGGGTGGCCGAAGTCGACCAGTGTGTGCAAACCATCCTGGCCGCCGCCGACGAGATCGGGGCACAGGTGGTGATCGTTTCGGAATACGGCTTGGTTCCCGTCGATCGGCCGATTCACATCAACCGCGTGCTGCGTCAGGCCGGCTGGCTGTCGGTGCGGAACGGGCCCTTCGGTGAAGTCTTGATGCCGGGGGAATCGAAGGCCTTTGCGGTCGCCGACCATCAACTGGCGCACGTCTACGTCAACGATCCCCGACTGGTCCCTGCGGTGCGAAAGGAGCTTGAAGCGGTCCCGGGTATCGGCGGCGTCTTTGATCCCGGCGATCTGGAACTCGATCATCCGCGCAGCGGTGAACTGATCGCACTGGCCCGACCCGATGCCTGGTTCACGTATTACTACTGGGACGACGACGCGCTCGCGCCCGATTTTGCTCGCACGGTGGATATCCATCGCAAGCCGGGCTATGACCCTTGCGAGTTGTTCATGACCAGTAAGGTGCGGATGGCGGCGCGATTGTTGCAAAAAAAACTCGGCATGCGCTACAAGATGGACGTCATTCCGCTCGACCCGACGCTGGTCCGCGGCAGCCACGGTCTGCATCCCGATCCGATCGACGGCCCGATCGTCATCGGACCTTCGGGTGAGCACCCGCTGCCATCTGACATGCGCGGGTTTGCGGGCTACATCCGATCGCTGTTGGGCGCCCGCTAAACGCGGCGGGCTCGTACTGCGGTGTCTATCGGACCCAGGGTGACCTGTCGGGTATCCGCCGGATTTTGAGGTGTGTTCATGAAAAACACCCCCTTCCCCTTTTGGGCTGATTTACTTGCGGAACGGCGTGCGGCCGGTGGGGGCACTGCGGCCGGATGCCTTCAACTTTACCAGCAGGGCTTGCAGCTCTTTGCGTTTGGCTACTTCCTTGAAATACAGATTGGTCGTCTCGCCGGGATCGGTTTTCAGGTTGTACAGCTGGCCTGGTGCATCCGGTGCGAGTTCGGGCAGCGCGTATTGGGCCATGTTGCCCTGTTCGTACCCATTGCCGCCGGAACCTTTGTGATCGAGGTACTTCCAGTGTCCCTGGCGAATCTGAAACTCGCCACGAAAACTCTGCGTCAACAGATGGGGGCGAATCGAATCCGTTTCTGGCTGTTGTCCCAACATCACCGGCAGCATGTCAAAGCTGTCCGTCGCCACGTCGTCGGGGAGTTCGACACCGACGACTGAAGCGACCGTGGCAAAAATGTCGGTGGTGTTGGTCATCTGAGCGGTCACCTGGCCGGGCGGGATGTGACCCGGCCATCGCGCGATGAAGGGGACCCGGTGACCGCCCTCCCAGCCGTCTCGCTTCATGCCGCGCCAACCGCCTGACGGATCGTGCTGGTGATCTTGCCGCATCCAGTGAACGTGCAACGTCTCGGCTCCGTTATCGGAATTGAACATCACCAACGTGTCGTCATCGATCTCCAACTCCTTCAGCAAATCAAACACGCGTCCCACGATCGCGTCCAGTTGCCAGACGAAATCGGCTCGCGGCCCGGCGTCGGTGGCTCCGGTGAATTCGTCGGCCGGCAACACGGGCGCGTGAGCGATCTGAGTTGACAGCACGGCGAAGAAAGGTTTGTCGGGCGTTTGTCGGACGTGATCGGTGATAAAGGCTCTGGTCTTTTCGTAAAACAGCAGGTCGGCATTGATAAAGTCATAGCCCGGTGACTTCCAGCCTTCGTCGTTGTCCCACCGCCATTTGCCACCGGGGTTGGGCAGCGTATCGCGTTTGTGTCGTTCACTGGCCGGAATCGGGACCATGCCGTTTTCGATGTAGATGTACAGCGGGTCGGTGTTCGGGCAATTGGGCGTGATGAACGATTCGTCAAAGCCTCTGGCGTTGGGGCCATCGATCAGCGGCGTACTCTTCTCGTAATCGATCAGCAGCGAATTCTCGAAGCCGCCACCGAGACGCTGTCCGTCTTTGTTGAACCAGCTGAGTCCCACGTGCCACTTGCCAAAGACGCCGGTGCGATAGCCCTTCTGTTTCAGCATTTCCGCAATTGTCAGCGTGCCGGGCTTTAGATAGCTGGGGCCGCTTGGTCCTTCGAACGCTCCACCGCCCCCGCCGGTCGAGCGATAAATCTGCTGTCCGGAAAAGAGACCGTATCGCGATGGCGAACAAATCGTGGAGGGGCTATGGGCATCGGTGAAACGGATGCCTTCGGCCGCCATCTGATCCAAGTGAGGCGTCTGGTAAGGCGCCTCGTCGTTGTAGCACGACAAGTCACCGAAGCCGAGATCGTCCGCATAGATCACGACGACGTTGGGAAGGTCGTCGGCGGCCCGAGCGGCGTCGATCGACAGCAATGCGATGAGCCATCCGGCAGACCATAGAAGAAGCGATGTATTGTTCAAAACGTTGAACTCTCCGAGTCGAATCGAAAGGACTGGTGAACCGAGATGAATCCCGCCACACGCACTCGGTCGCCCCGAACAGCGGCCCCGAACAGCGGCCCCGGACGGCGGCCCCGAACAGCGGCCCCGGACGGCGGCCCGGACAGCGGTGCAGAACCGGACCGTGGCGACACGGGAATCGCCGGGGCGAGCCAACAAAGGGGGACGATTGCCATGGCTGCGGCGACCAGCAACGCCAAGGATTGTAGCTCAAAGAATGTCACGGTCGACGTTTCACGATTTGCATTACGCGTGCAATGTGAGACAATCGAGGTCGTGTTCAGCCGACGGTTTGATGGTTCGCAAGATGCAGGCCGATGCCACGCTCAAGACCTGCGAGCAGTTTACCATGCCGATCCGCAATCTAGACATGATCTTCGCTCCCAGGAGCGTTGTCGTCATCGGTGCCAGCGAACGTCGATCCAGCGCGGGCAGGATCGTTCTCGACAATCTTGTCTCGGGCGGATTCGCCGGGCCGGTGTACCGGGTCAATCCCAGGTACACCCGTGTGGGCGGCATGCCGTGTTATGCCGCGATTGCCGACTTGCCCGAGGCCGTGGATTTGGCGGTGATCTGCAGTCCGGCCGAGACGGTGCCGCGATACGTTGCCGAGTGTGGCGAAGCGGGGATTCGAGGATTGGTCATTCTTACCTCTGGATTTCGCGAAGCGGCGCCCGACGGGAAAGTCCTCCAAGCGGCGGTTCTACAGTCCGCTGAGCCGTTCGAGGGTCTGCGGATCGTGGGGCCAAACAGTCTGGGCGTCATGGCACCGCACCTGTCATTCAACGCCAGTTTCGTCAGCGACTTGCCACCCACGGGGAATATCGCGTTCATTTCCCAGTCCGCGGCGCTATGCACCGCCGTGCTCGATTGGGCGATCCAAGAGAACGTCGGCTTTTCGCATTTCGTGTCCGTCGGCAACATGTTGGACGTCGGCATCGCTGATCTGATTGACTATTTTGCGATCGACCGATGGACGCGATCGATCATCTTGTACGTCGGTTCGATAACAGAGCCGCGCAAGTTCATGTCGGCGGCCCGGGCTTTCACCCGGACGAAGCCGATCATCGCTTACAAGGCGGGCCGGTTCTCGGGGTCGGCCAAGGCTGCGGCCACTCATACGGGAACGATGGCCGGCGTCGACAGTGTCTATGAAGCTGCGATGAAGCGGGCCGGAGTGTTTCGGGTCTACAGCGTGGAGCAGTTGTTCGACTGCGCGAAACTTCTGTCGCAACAAAAGACGCCTTCCGGACCACGTTTGGCGATCATCACCAATGCCGGTGGACCGGGCGTGATCGCGACCGATGAGTTACTGGATCAGCAGGGTTCGCTGGCGAAGTTATCCGATGACACGATTGAAAAGCTGAGCCAACAGCTGCCGCGGGCCTGGTCGCATGGCAATCCGGTCGATGTGCTCAGGGACGCCACGCCAGAACGATTTCAATCCTCGGTGGAACTCGTGCTGGCCGACCGGGGCGTCGATGGCGTGTTGGTGGTGCTCTCGCCCTACACGACGACCGACCCGACCGGCATCGCCGCGGCGGTGGTGCAAGCCGCAAAACATGCGTCCAAACCGATCCTGGCGGCGTGGATGGGAGGCGGCAAGGTTCGTGAAGGCACCGAACGGCTCAACGCGGCGGGCATTCCGACGTATTCCTCACCGGAAAAAGGCGTTCGAGCGTTCATGAACCTCGTGTCCTATGGGCGGAACCGCGAAACGCTGTACGAAACACCGCGTGAAATCCCGATCGAGTTTCCCCTTTATCGTGCCAAGCAGCGTTCCCTCGTCACGACGTTTTTGAGCGAGGGTCACGACGTGCTGACGGAATCCACGTCCAAGGCATTCCTGCAGGCGCATGACATTCCGGTCATCCCCACCCATGTCGCCTGTTCGTTGGCGTACGCGACCGAGTGCGCCGCACGGGTCGGGTACCCCGTCGCGCTCAAAGTGTTTTCACCCGACATCACACACAAGACGCACGTCGGCGGCGTCGAACTGAATCTGGCCAACCGCAACGATGTCGCGCTGGCGTATGATCGGATTCTGAAACGAGCCAAAGAATTCTGTCCCGACGCCAGAATCGACGGTGTCACGGTCCAACGCATGTTGGTCGAACCGAATAGTCGCGAGCTGATCGTGGGTGCCAAGCGTGATCCGGTCTTCGGAACCGTCTTGATGGTCGGTGCCGGAGGGACGACGACCGAGTTGTTGCGAGACCTGGCATTTGAGTTGCCGCCGCTGAACGAGCGTCTTGCCAGGCGAATGGTCCAATCGCTGAAGGCCTGGCCATTGCTGCAGGGTGAACCGGGACGCCCCGGCATCAATCTCAACCGGCTCGTCGAGGTCTTGATGCGGCTTTCCTATCTCGTTGCGGACTATCCTGAAATCACGGAGCTGGATGTCAACCCGCTGTGGGTGACCAGCCACGACGTGATCGCCTTGGATGCCCGGATCGTGGTTGATCATGACGCCGTGCTGCATCCTGTTCGGCCGTATTCCCATCTTGCCATTCGGCCCTATCCGGACGAATACACCAAGCGAGTGATCCTGAAGGATTCGACGGCCATCCTGCTGCGTCCGATCAAGCCCGAAGACGAACCGATGTGGCACCGCCTGTTGGCCAGTTGCTCACCCGAATCGCTTCACATGCGATTCCGCTACATGTTCAAAGCGTCGTCCCACGAGATGGCCACACGGTTTTGTTATATCGACTACGACCGAGAAATTGCCATCGTCGCAGAAGACGAAGACGACGGACATCGGAAGCTGCTCGGGGTCTGCCGCTTGGTCGCCGACGCCGACCATCACGAAGCCGAGTTTGCGATTCTGGTCGGCGATCCTTGGCAAGGCATCGGGCTCGGTTCGGTCCTGATGGACTATTGCCTCGGGATCTGCGCTGATTGGGGGATTCGATCGGTCGTCGCCGAAATGGCTCCCAGAAACTCGCGGATGATCACCATGTTCAGCAACCGTGGTTTCGTGATGGACCGCAGCCAATCCGACGATGTGGTGATCGCCAGAAAGCGTCTTTCGCCTCTGATTCTGGCGTGAGCGATTGAGGGCTTATTGAGGCAACCGTCGAACCTCCGTTCTGGCTGGTCCCTCCACTCTCGAACCGGCCGACGCAGACTCCGCTCGCTTGGCAAGTAAATTGGTTGCGATGCCGACCGCGAAGCAAATGAACGCGTAGATCATTGGCAGCACCGAATAGGACTGAGATTTCGGGTGGATCATCACCAACAGAAAGAGGCTGCTGCCCATGAAGGCGGTCAGGGAAAGGCCCAAATAGGTCAAGTACTTTGCGTCGTTCATCATCGACTCCGTAGCGAGATTCAACATGCGTCGGACGGACGAGCGGACCTGGGCATTGGTCGGCGGTTGTCCGTCGCCCTCATGACGCCAGCACTCCGAAATCCTGTCCAACCAGACCGCACGTTGCTTTGGCGGTGTTGATCACGCCAGGCACGCCCGCACCCGGGTGCGGGCCACCGCCTACGATGTACAAGCCCGGGATCTGGTCGGCACGATTATGGGGCCGGAAAAACGCGCTTTGGGTCAGCTTGGGAGCCACCGAAAACGCCGAGCCGTGGTAGGCGTTGAGTTCGTCGCGGAAATCATGGGGCGTGAAATGGCGGCGGGTGACGATCGATTGGCGGAGACCGGGAAGGTGCTGTTCGAGAGATTCCGAGATCGCATCTCCGTACTTTTGCGCCACCGAATCCCAATCGATGGCCGCTCGGCCGAGATGGGGCACCGGGCTCAGTACGTAGAGCGCTTCGCAGCCGTCGGGGGCGAGCGATGGATCGGTCACCGTCGGAGCGTGCAGGTACAGGCTGAAGTCTTCGGGCAATTTGTTGCCCTTGAAGATGTCGTCGAGCAGGCCTTTGAAACGCCGCCCGAACAGGATGGTGTGATGCGCCAAATCGCTGTATCGTCGATTGGTGCCGAAATAAATCACGAACAAGGACATCGAACATTCCATCTTCTCCAACCGGCGGCTTTCTTTCGCGGCGGCAACGCGTCAGTCCACAACTGTCGAGAGACGGAACGGCATCCGGTCGCAGCAGTGGCTTCGGCGTCACGGGCGGTTTGAGGTAACAGCAGGGTGCTCCATCAGTTGTCTCTTCGAAAGAAAGAACGGACAAATCGAATGGGTCGCAGACCGATCACCGTTGGCGGAAGGCCGACGATGATTTTCGCCGCATCACCGGCGGT
Organism: Stieleria sedimenti; assembly: GCF_025060895.1. Lineage (GTDB taxonomy): Bacteria > Planctomycetota > Planctomycetia > Pirellulales > Pirellulaceae > Stieleria > Stieleria sedimenti. Next base: position 38,618 of record NZ_JANZKV010000111.1, read on the forward strand.
GAATCGGTGCGAGTAAAATCGCTCGATGGCGTCGTCGGAAAGCACGCGGTAGAAGCGGCGGAAAAGGCGATGTCGTTGTCGGGGCGTCACCAGTCGGAACAGCAGCCGGTTTAAAAACCGCGCATACATCGATTGCCAGCGGTGTTCGTCCGCCAGTTCCTGCACCGCGACGCGAGCGTCGGCGAGCGGCACCGACCAAGATGTAGTCAAATTCTGGGGAGCTGGTATCACGGTTCATCGCGCCACCTCGACGTTGCCGGACGAAGACGAAGCGCCGACCGTCGAAACGCCCGCCGAGGTCCCCACCCAGCGGCTGATCGGTCCATGCAACAACAGATGTGGGACTGCGATTGCAGACAGGCCGATGAACAGCGTTCGAGCCACGGCGTCACTGAGGAACTGACCCGACGACCAGAACCACATGCCGATGACTGAAAGAACGATCGCGGCCACCGAAAGAGGCGTCGTCGCAAGAAGAACCTGTGGCAGACTCCGCCGATGCGTCGTGGTCAAACCCCGAAGGCCTCGAATCGAATGCCACCCGCAAAAGTAAATCCCAAACGAGACCAGCACATCCGCAGTGAGGAACATCAAAGCAAAACAGAGGTTTCGCGCCGCCCTCCCGCGATGCTCGTGCGTCATTAGACCCCGCAAGATGGCAGACACGGCAAGCGGAAGCAGTGCCGCCGCGATCCAGCGGGTTGTCCAGACGATCGTTCCTGTTGACAGGATCAGCTCTGGCGGAACAATGCTACCCAACAGTGACCCAACTCTATCCGGCTGTGTCAGAACGGGGATCCAGATGACCAACCCGCCGACGGCGATCGCAAGTAGATGATTCAAGACGCTTGACCGACCCATGACTTGCTCATCCTCAATCCCAAAGTGCCACGCGGAGACAAGGGAAAACGCGACGACCGTCGCCAGCGGGATCACCCACCAGCCCAACGCCACGACTAGAGCGACCGCAACGTAGCTGGGGAAGAAGATCATCGCCCAAGTTCGTGGAAACCGGTTACCGAGTAGTCGGCGGCCGGTCCAGTGGTCCAGACCGCCGTGCGGAATTCCGACCAGGGAAACGGCCACCACAAGTCCGGCGAGCGTCACCGTCGTTGGCAAGAACGCCAGTTCCTATGAAGGCGACGCCGTGGAGCGTTGCGGCACGATGGGGGAATTGAATCGGCGCGCGATCGCGTTGGCAGAGCGATGAACGTTCGGCGTCCCGATTCACGTCCCGTGTTGCTCGCGTGCCTGACGGTGGCGGAGACTGCCACCTCACGCGGGGATCGCCACCTCACGGAAACGCCGCGATGTGCACTTCGATTCTATGGCAGGCTGGACCGAGTGGGAGGCGTGCTGAACGTGGATTCCGCGGGACGCCACCGGCCTCCGCCCGGCTCGCATTCATGACCCGGGTGACGCATTTTCGCCAACGAAATGTCGTCTTTGTCGCTCACGGGCTGAAAATTTGACACGCAGCAACGGTTGCCAGTGTTTTATAGTAGCGGATACCCGTTTCGGACCGAGGGGGGCGAATCGCGGGACACGAGTCACGTGGTTCAGCCGCCGAGCGGTTTCTTTTTCATCTCATCCAAAGGGTTCCCGGCATCATGCGTTGGTCATCGATTTCCCATGTCCTGCTCATTCTTTTGTCCCTTTCATTCGCGGTGCCGATGTCCGGCTGTGGGAAGGACATGACGGAGTCTCAGGGGCCGGAGCTAGGGGCTGTCGAAGCTTACCTTCAAGAGCATCCCGAAGAGCGTGAAGACAATCCGGATGAAGCAGGGTCCGAAGAGGATGAGAACGAAGCTGCGAGCTGAAATCTCGGTTGAGGCGATCGTTCACTCCGGTTTGCATTGATTCTGGTTGCGTTGCATCACCCCGCGGTCGCCGCACGCGCCGACGGGGACATTGATTCGTTTTGTTTTTGATTCGTATTTTGAGGCATTTTCTATGAACATCCGTTCCAGACGCGGCGGCTTCACGTTGGTGGAGTTGCTGGTCGTGATCGCGATCATCGGCATCTTGGTCGGGCTGCTTTTGCCGGCCGTCCAAGCGGCTCGCGAAGCAGCACGTCGAATGAGCTGCAGTAACAACTTCAAGCAAATCGGCTTGGGGATTCATAATTATCATTCCGCCTACAAGCGGCTGCCCACGATTCGCGGCGGCACTTCGCGGGTGTTCGGCAACAACAATCCGCAGTCACGCGAACCCCGACTGGTCGGGGGCAGCTATGGCGGGAACAATTTGAACAACCTGAGTTCCCTGGTTCAGTTGGCACCCTTCGTCGAACAGCAAGCGCTCTGGGATCAGATCAGCAACCCGTTTCGCGTCAAGGAACCCGCATCGGCGGCGGGGCAGTACGAGTTCAGCGCGATGGGTCCCAACGCGGACATCAGCTTGGCCCAGCATGGTCGCTATCAGTACGATCCATGGCTGACGACCGTCCCGATGTTGCGCTGCCCCAGTGACCCGGGTGACGGCTTGCCGGCCCAAGGCCGCACGAACTACGGCGTCTGTGTCGGCGATGCGCTGCAATTTCAAAACACCGGAGGCATCAACCAGAACGGTCAGCCGAACCGCACCGCGGCACCGCGTGCCAAAGCCACCTGTCGCGGTATGTTTTTCCCGCGTGTGAACATGCGATTCCGCGACACGCTCGATGGGCTTTCCAACACCATCATGGCCGGCGAAATGGCCACCGACATCGGAGACCGATCTGTCATCACACAGGCCGCCAAACCGTCTGGCGGTGCGAACGACCTCGGCGGCCTGATGACCGACCCGTCACTGTGTCAGGCGTTCGTCGACCCGGACCGACCAAAGTTCTGGGATCCGGGCGCTTTCTTGACCGGCGGCACCCAAGGACAACGCGGGTTCAAGTGGTCCAGCGGCTATTGCGTTCACACCGGCGTGGTCACCATTCATCCGCCCAACAGTCCGATTTGCAGCAGTGGTGCCGGAACGTGGCGACCTGGAATCTACGGAACCAGCAGCCGGCACCAAGGCGGTGCCCATGTCTTGATGGGCGATGGTGCGGTCATCTTCATCACCGATTCGATCGAAGCCGGCGGGAAGGAGAGCCCGATGGTGATCTGGAACGGAACGGGCACGCGGGCACCGGGTTCGCAAAGTCCCTACGGTCTCTGGGGCGCACTCGGCACCCGAGCCAACAACGAGACGATCGAAGAGCAACTCAACCAGTAGTCGCTCACCAGACTTGATTCAGGTCGACGTCGATATCGTTCAAGTACGTGACGGGGATTCGCTTTCCCGTCACGGCTTGTTCGACGTAGCGGCCGTTCTCTAAAACCAAGGCCGTCACGGTCTGTTCGAACGGATCGACGATCCAGTATTCACCGACGCCCGTCCGCTCATAGAGCGCTCGTTTGAGCGTCTTGTCGTTCGATTCGGTCGACGGTGAAAGGATTTCGATGAGATGATCGGGGGCGCCTTTCACCTTGGTTGGCGTGATGATCCGATTTTCCTTCAGCACCACGACAAGATCCGGTTGGACGATATCGCATTCGGTCAATTGCACATCCACCGGCGCGTCGATGACGCTACCCCGTTCAGTAAGTTCGATTTTCGAATACAGCTGAAATTGCAATCGCCGTGACACGTATTGATGATAGGTGCTCGGTGCAGGATTCATGTAGTGGTCTCCTCCAATGATTTCATGCCGTTTTCCGTCGTCCGGGAAACAGACGTAATCCTGGTAGGTCAGCTTGCGAATCTCAGTACTCATCGTGTCGTGTCGGGTGTCTGGCGGGGCCTGTGATTCCTCTCGTGACGCTTGTCGATCCTCTCGGTCTTACCCTTTTCAGTGTAGCTTTTTCATCTGGAGAGCACCACGTTGATCAGGAAACGTCGTGGATTGTCGATCAAGTATCGATTCGCCAAGACACGACCCTGCACCACTTTAAAAGAGCGTTCGTAGCCGGCTTCCAATTGGCAGGCTTGACAGATCGCAAACGGAAACAGCGAATATTCTTTGGCGTGGTCGGTCATCGGTCGAGCGTTCCGCCGTGTTTTTCGGATGTCGAAACTTTCTACGGTGGTTTATAGTAGTGGGATGCCAGTTTCACCGCATCAGAATTCCAGCCCTTGCAAGACTTTGTTTTCATGAGCACCGCACTTCGAATCACCGCGGACGAGTACGATCGCATGATCCAGCGGGGCGCGTTCGTCGGCATGGACCGCAAAATTGAACTGATCCGAGGAGAGTTGCGACAGATGAGTCCAGCCGGTCCCGTGCACGAAGACTACGTCGATTACCTGAACCGTTGGTCGACCAGCGTCACCGATCCGGAGGACTGTGTGGTGCGAGTCCAGTCGAGCATTGACCTGGGCGACAGTCGCCCAGAGCCCGACGTCACGTGGCTGCGACCGGGGCGTTATGCGGCACGTCGGCCCAAGGCGTCTGATGTATTGCTGCTGATCGAAGTCGCTGACTCCAGTTTGGCCGGCGTCACTGGCGAGAAGGCCGACCTGTATGCCGAGTCCGGAGTCGCCGAATATTGGGTCGTCGACTGTGCCGCCAAAGCGATTCACGTCTTCACCGATTCTCGAGAGAATCGATTTCATTCCAAACGGATCGTCTCGGTCCCCGGCACACTGACTCCGACTTGCAAGCCCGATGCCGTGCTCGCATTGAACGAGCTTTTTATTTAATCTCAAAGGGTCAGTGACGTCGTCTGGTACCTCCTTCTGATCGTTGCCGGGTTTCTGGCGGGCGTGGTGAACACGATCGCCGGCGGCGGCTCGTTCATGACGTTGCCGGCGTTGATGCTGTTCGGATTGGATCCGAAAATGGCCAACGGTACCAATCGCGTCGCCGTGCTGTTTTCCAGCGGGGCCGCCGTCGCGACGTTTCACAAACATGGGCACCTGGATCACAAGCTCGCCAACCGTCTGACGTTGCCGACGCTGTTGGGTGTGCCGGTCGGGGCTTGGCTGGCGGTCTATTTGCCGCCGGATGCCTTTGAGCCGGTTTTCGGTGCGATTTTCTTGGTGATGGCGGTCGTGCTGATGCTCAACCCCAAGCGAATTGCGGCGGCGAACGTGGGTTCGGTCAGTTCCAAGCGATGGATCAAACCGGTCTTTTTCGCCATCGGCATCTACGTCGGTTTTATCCAAGCCGGGATGGGGATCCTGATCTTGTTGGCGATGAGTCTGACCAACAGCGGCGACCTGGTGGCGTCCAACGCCATCAAAAACTGGATCGGTTTTTTGGTCACGCTGGCGGCAACGATCATGTTCGCGATTTATGGATTGATCGACTGGCTGCCCGGCTTGGTGATGGCGGTCGGTAACGTGATCGGCGGTGTCGTCGGTGCGAAGCTGGCGATCAAGAAAGGCAATCGGCTGATCTTCGCGTTCCTGATCGTGGTGATGATCGCGACCGGATTGAAGCTGATCGTGACCAGCATTTTCCAGTGGTTGGGATGAAGAGAGGTTAGACTGCGGCACCGGGACCGCACGATGCGGCCTCGTGAAGAATCACCCTTGTTATTGATGACTTGCTTTCGATATGTCCAGCCCTCGCATCACCATCACTTCCGCGGACGTCATCGACCTCCGAGTCCCCACCTCCGATCGGTTGCTCGGGTCCGACCCGTTTCACAAGCAACCCGACTACTCGTCGGCCGTCTTGCACCTGGAAACCGATGCCGGATTGCGGGGCGTTTCGGTGGTCTTCACCGTCGGCGCGGGAACGGATTGGGTCTGTCACGGGATCAAGGATCTGTGCCAATTGATCATCGGATCCGATCTCCATGACTTTGCCGCGGCCCCGATTGATCTGTATCGACGTTTGATCGATCACCATCAATTGCGATGGCTGCACGACGGCGTGTTTCGGATGGCGGCCGGCGCGGTCTTGAATGCGATGTGGGACCTGTGGGCCAAGTCGCTCGACAAACCGCTTTGGAAATTGTTGGTCGATCTGGAACCGGAGTTCGTCGCTGACTGCATCGATTGGCGAAACATTCGTGACGCGCTCAGCCGCGACGAAGCGGTGACGCTGTTGCAAGAGCGGCGATCGACGGTCAAACAACGTGAAGCAGAAATGAATCCGCGCGGGCCGAAGGCCTACTGCACCGCCGGCTGGTTGGGGCTGAGCGACGAACAGATTCTGGCGACGATTCGCAAGCTGCAAACGCAAGGTTTTGATTCGTTCAAGCTGAAGGTCGGGCAGGATTCGGATCAGGACGTGGCGCGGATTCGTTTCATGCGCGACGCGATCGGGCCGGACTGCAACCTGATGGTGGACGCCAATCAGTATTGGGGGCTCGGCGAGGCGAAGCGTCATATCGAACGCTATCGCCCGTATGGTTTGAAGTGGATCGAAGAGCCGATCGCCCGTGATGATGTGCTCGGCTACGTCGAACTTGCCGAGATCTTTGAGGACGCGGATTTTGGTTTCGCCTGTGGTGAACAAGCCGCCTCGCCCGTGATTTTTAAACAGTTACTCAAAAGTAACGCGATCGAGTATTGTCAAATCGACGCCGTTCGTGTCGCGGGCGTCAACGACGTGATGGCGATCATTTTGATGGCGGCGAAGTTCGGCGTGCCCGTGTGTCCCCACGGCGGCGGCATCGCGTTGTGCAACATGATCCAGCACTATGGGATGTGGGACCAGATCGCCGTTGCCGGACACTCCGACACACAACTGGTCGAATACATCGACTTTCTGCAGGAAGCCGTCGAGCATCCCGTCACGACGCGCGACGGCTGTTACGTCACGCCGACCGCAGCGGGTTGGGGACTCGAGTTTCTGCCGAGCTTTATCAAACGGCACCGGTTTCCCGACGGCGAGGTTTGGGCGTCGCGTGATCCCCGGAAAAAAGGTGCGGCATTCGAGGTCGCGAGCGAGCCGATGGACGGTGGCTATTCGTCGTCGTCCTCGTCGTCCTCGTCGTCGTAATACTCTTCTTGCCACCGGTACTGAAGCGGCGGCTCGCCCACGCATTGGGTGACTTCGGGCTTCTTGCGTTTTGAAGGTTGATCACTGATGCTCTCGATCGTGATCGAGAAACGTGTCGTGTCGCCGAAGTCGTAATCAAAGGCAATCGACTCGCCGGATTCCAATGGCAAGTCCCCCAGTCGCGTCTCGTCGGCGAACATTTCTCCGTCATCCAGTCGGCCGTCGAGGATCCTGCGACAGATTCCGGTCCGGTCGCGATACTCGTAGAGAAACAAGTGTTCGTCGTTAAAATTGAACGCTGCCAAAATCGCGTAGGCAAAGACGTGGAGGTCGGTTTCGGCGGGGGCGACGAAGACTCGCGAGCAATCGCCGACAGACACGTTCAGTGTATATTCGCCAGGTTGAAATTCTGCGGCTGGCGGGGACAAGCGTCCTTTGAGATCTGGAAACAGTGTCCGACACGTTTCGTAGAAATCGTCTTCGTCGGATGACCAACGCAACACGTTGAGCAAGGCCACGTACGCAGCGTCACCGAGCGGCAGTCGTGTGGCTAATTCAATCCCAGCAGATTTCCCCTCTTTGACGTCGGATTCCATTTCCAGTTTGACGAATCCGAATTCGTGCAGCATCGCCGCGTCCATTTTACCCTCCCATGATTCAAACAGATAGGATGTCTCACCCGGACGGATCGTCTGCACCTTGTCTAGCTGGCTGTAGCAGCTCGCTATTTCTGCGTATCGTCCTTCGCCACGCGAGTGGTAACCGATGATGGAGACCGAGACTCGGAACAGATAGGCGGAAAGCAGCGCGATGTATTGCTCGGTCGGGTTCAAATCATTGAAACGCCCGCGTAATTCTGCGTCCACAAACACGGCGCGTTTGGGCTTGGTCTGGGTCGTCACCAAGCACATCGATCGGAGCAGCAAATAAAGCCCGGCCAGCGTGGGGAAGGACCGCAGCTGGGGTCGGGCCATTCGGTTGACCAGCGGTTCGGCCATCCGCTGATTCGCCTCCTTGAGAAGTTTCATCGGCAGCACATAGTTCTGATTGCCGGTCGGGGTCGGTGGCCCGTCCAGGAAATCGAGCAACGCGTTGGCGTCCGAGACGATGGGGCCGGGCTGGTCGGCGGTGATCGACAGCGAGCGGAGAAACTTTTCGGCGGGTTCTGTTTTCTGCGAAAACAGGCTTCTGATGTTCTTGGCAACTTTCATGCGACGGTCGTTGTTTTCGGATTCATCTTTAAGACTGGCGGTGTGGAACGGTGCCGCCCCGAACATCATTCTGTGCGGTGGTTGATCAATTGTCGGGTGGGTCAAACAAACGCGGTCCAATGCCACTTACTTTGGCGGCAACCGGGGTGTTTTTTGTTAGCGGCAGGGCGCGAGCCCTCCGGTCTTTCAAGGTCAAACCGGACGGCTCGCGGCCTGTCGATTGAATCGACGTTCCGAAATCATCGCAATGCTGCAGCCCGACGCGTCAGCGAGCGGCGCCGCGTGGTCCCTTGCTAACGCATGCGGGCTTAAATCGACAGGCCGCTCGCGCCGTTCCGCTAACACCTTCAAGGCCAGCGTCGCTGGCCTACCCCGACGGGGTCAAAGCCAGTAGCCGGAGGTGAGCGGAGCGACACCTCCGGAGATTGGGTCCACACGTCGGCTGCGACCCCGGAGGGTGTCGAAGCAAATCGCGCCCGAGCCCTCGGAGCCGGTCTGCCGTCCCGAGTGAACGAGCATCCCGGTCAACTCTTCTTGAAACGCGGACTGCGGCACCGCCGGCGGATTGATTCGCTGCGACCCCGTCCGGGGTCGATGGGATTTTGGGGCGTGCTTCCCGGAGGTGG